>URST01000126.1 GCA_900550585.1 uncultured Eubacteriales bacterium | reverse complement strand
GCGCCGTAGTAGTTGAACAGCTTGTAGTCGGTGCCCAGCTTGGCGTTGATCTTGTCCATGTACTTCTCCACCACGGCGGGCAGCTCTGCATAGTACTTGTTGCAGGCCTCGCGGTGCTGGAAGAAGATATCGCCGTTCTCATGGCTGCCGCGCATATGGGGATGCTCGGGGTTCAGGGCGTGGCGGCGGAACTCGGCCACGGCGTCCATGTCGCACATGTCCTTCAGATCCTCGTAATCCCACACGGCGATCTTCTGGATCTCATGGCTGGTGCGGAAGCCGTCGAAGAAGTTGATGAAGGGCACCTTGCCGGTAAGGGCGGCCAGATGGGCCACGGGGCTCAGGTCCATGACCTCCTGCACGTTGCCCTCGCACAGCATGGCAAAGCCGGTCTGGCGGCAGGCCATGACATCGGAGTGATCGCCGAAGATGTTCAGGGCGTGGGTGGACACGGTACGGGCGGAAACGTGGAACACGCAGGGCAGCTGCTCCGCCGCGATCTTGTACATGTTGGGGATCATCAGCAGCAGGCCCTGAGACGCGGTGTAGGTGGTGGTCAGCGCGCCTGCGCCCAGCGAGCCGTGGACAGCGCCGGCGGCACCGGCCTCAGACTGCATCTCCACCACCTTGACCTTGGTGCCGAAGATGTTCTTCTGGCCGTTGGCGCTCCACTGGTCGACAAAGTCGGCCATGGGGCTGGACGGCGTGATGGGGTAGATGGCAGCAACCTCAGAAAACGCATAGGAAACATGCGCTGCGGCGTTATTGCCATCCATGGATTTCATTTTTCTTACCATAACGTGCCTCCTTAAATAAAATGTACTTCTCAAAAGTCCTTCCGCGCCGCGGTATGCACAGGCGAAAGCGCTCCCTCCCCCGCCCTTTTCCCGCGGCCGGAGAGAAAGCTCATGCGAAAGACGCCGCTGCAGGGCGACTTTCCCTTTGGTATTGTTGATAGTAGCACAAACATTTCCCGCTGTAAACCGGATTTTTGTGATTTCCACTATTATGAAACTTTTTTAGCGCCATGCACAAAAATTCTCACGCACAGCTCCCCGGAAAGTGTCGTTCCGCGCAAAATCCGTCCCGGTTTTTTGAAAAAACCGCTGTTCACTGCCTGCATTTTATGGTAAGATGAACGGTGAACGACAAATTGGAAGGGGGATGACTGCCCATGGTGGTCACTGTGCGTTCTCTGGGCCTCACCGGCATCCGCGGCTATGAGGTGACGGTGGAGTGCTTCCTCTCCGGCGGACTGCCCGCCTTTGACGTGGTGGGCCTGCCGGATGCCGCCGTCAAGGAATCGCGGGAGCGTGTCCGCGCCGCCGTGAAGAACTGCGGCGCCAAATTTCCCGTCAGCCGCATCACCGTGAATCTGGCCCCCGCCCGGGTCCGCAAGGAGGGCACGCTGTACGACCTGCCCATCCTGCTGGGCATCCTGGCGGCGGCGGAGGAGCTGAAGCCCCTGCCGGAGGACGCCGCCTTTCTGGGCGAGCTGAGTCTCACCGGCGCCCTGCGCCCCGTCACCGGCGTGCTGCCCATGGCGCTGTGCGCCGCCCGGCTGGGCATCAGGACGCTGTACGTCCCGGTACAGAACGCCGCCGAGGCCACGCTGGCCGACGGCCTCACCGTCTACGGCGTGGAGAACGTGTCCCAGCTCATCGCCCACCTGAACGGCGACGCGCCCATGACTCCCGCGGCGCGCTGGCAGCCGGAGCCGTCCCGCCGTCCCATGCCGGACTTTGCCGATGTCATGGGGCAGGAGAACGTGAAGCGCGGGCTGGAGATCGCCGCCGCCGGCGGCCACAACGTGCTGCTCATCGGCTCTCCCGGCGCGGGCAAGTCCATGCTGGCCCGGCGCATCCCCTCCATTCTGCCCGATATGACCCGCACCGAATCCCTCCAGACCACGGAAATCTACTCCGTGGCCGGGATGACCGACCCGGCCCACCCGCTGGTGGATACCCGGCCGTTCCGCAGCCCCCACCACACGGCCTCCACCGTGTCGCTGGCCGGCGGCGGCGGATCGCCCCGCCCCGGCGAGATCTCCCTGTCCCACAACGGCGTGCTGTTTCTGGACGAGCTGCCGGAGTTC
>URST01000125.1 GCA_900550585.1 uncultured Eubacteriales bacterium | reverse complement strand
TGCTGGAGGCCCGCAAGCAGCTTTGCTGGTATCTCAAGGGCGTCAGCCACGCCAATTACTATAAGGAGCAGATCGTCCGCATGGACACGCTGGAGGATGTATACCGCGTGTCGGCGGGCGTACAGAGGGATTTGCGATGATAGACGAAAAAGACCTGCTCCGCCGCGCCGGACAGGGCGACCAGGACGCCTTCCGCCAGCTGGTGGAGACGTATCAGGCCCCGGTGTACCGCCTGGCGCTGCGGATGTGCGGCGGTGACGCGGCACTGGCGGAGGACGCGGCACAGGAGGCGTTTCTGGCCGCGTGGCGCGGCCTGCCCCGCTTCCGGGGCGACAGCCGCTTCTCCACCTGGCTGTACCGCCTGACCACCAACGCCGCCATCGACTGCCTCCGCCGGGAGAAGCGCCACCGCGACACCGACGATCTGGACGGCGTGGAGCTGCCGGACGGCGGCGACACGCCCCAGGAATCGGCGGAGCGCAGCGAGACGCAGACCGCCGTCCGCGCCGCGCTGTCCGCCCTGTCGGAGGAGCACCGGCAGGTGCTGCTGCTGCGCTACATGCAGGAGCTGGATTACAGCGAGATCGCGGCGGCGCTGGCGGTCAGCGAGGGCACGGTGAAATCCCGCATCAGCCGGGCCAAGACCCGGCTGAAGGAGATCCTGTCCGGTGCCGGGAACCTTTCCGACGCCGCCCCCGTCAAAACGGCAGGAGAGGAGGGACAGTCATGACCCCCATGTTCGATGAATTTGATAAGGACCTGCGCGAAGCGCTGGCATCGGAGGAGCTGCCCCCCGCCGGCTTTACGGACCGCGTCATGGCCAGAGTGGCCGAAACGCCCCAGCAGAAGAAAGCGCCCGCCCCGTACCGCCGGTGGCTGGTGTCTGCCGCCGCCTGCCTGGTGGTGGCCGCGGCACTGATCCCGCTGCTGCGCGGCGGCGGTCTGGGCAGCAAGGAGTCCAGTGACATGGCCGCGGCGGACAACGGCGGCACCGACCAGCAGATGATGCAGAGCGCGCCCCCGGCCTCCGGTGCGCCGGACGAAAATGCGTCTCAGAATGTCTCCCAGCAGAAAAACGGCGCGGACACCGCCGAGGACAGCCGCACCGATGACACGGGAACCGATACCGATACCGCCAGCAAGGCGCCCCGCCATGACACGGAGTACGCCGCTGCGCCGTCGTCCGCCATGGACGATGCCCTGACCCGCGCCGCCGACACCCTGACGGCCCAGGGTTATACCCTCGCCGTCACCGCGCGGGAGGATGACCGCGTGCAGGTGACGCTGACAGACGATACCGGCACCCCCGCTGACGCCGCCCTCGCCGCCGCCATGGAGGCGGAGGGCTTTGCCGCCGCCGCTGACGGCTGGTACACCTACGAGGAGGATACGAACCCGTGAAGCTGCATACCCGTCAACTGACCTGCGCCGCTATTGTCGGCGCGGCATACGCCGTCCTGAGCATTTTCGGCTCCGTGTTCGGCATCACCTACGGCCCCATCCAGTGCCGCTTTTCCGAGGCGCTGTGCGTCCTGCCCTTCCTGCTGCCGGAGACGGCGTGGGGTCTGGGCGTGGGCTGCCTCATCGCCAACCTCCTCAGCCCCTACGGCATTCTGGACATCGTGGTGGGCTCCGCCGCCACGCTGCTGGCGGCCCTGCTCACCGCCCGCTGCAAAAAGAAGTGGCTGGCGCCGCTGCCGCCGGTACTGGCCAATATGGTGCTGGTGGGGCTGGTGCTGTCCTATGAGCAGGCCGGCGCGTCCGCGGCCTTCTGGCCCGCCTACGCCTTCAACGCCCTGACCGTGGGTGCCGGGGAGGTCGTGGCGTGCTACGGATTGGGCATGCTGCTTCTGTGGCGGTTGGAAAAGAGCAAAGCGCTGCAAAACTACCTGCAAAACCGCTGAAAGAGGGAAAAAACAGAAAAAATATCGGAAAAACCTCTTGACTCATTTGAAAATTCCGGTATAATAAATAGGCTCGCGTATTGCGGGCATATCCTTGCTCTCATCGAGAATGAGGGCCATTTGTCCAAAAGGAGGTGCAAAAAGTATGGCTAAGATTTCCGCCAACTACGAGGTCGTCTACATCATCGACCCTGCACAGGGTGAGGAGGCTGTTGCCGCCACCGTGGCAAAGTTCCAG
>URST01000124.1 GCA_900550585.1 uncultured Eubacteriales bacterium | reverse complement strand
GACTTCCAGTGTCACATGATCGAGCATCAGCTGGGTGCCTACACCAACTGCAACCACGGTGCGGGGCTGGCGGTGATCCACCCCGTTCTGTACCGCCACATCTGCAAGTCCGGTACAGCCCGATTCGCCCGCTGGGCGCAGAATGTCTGGGGCATCGCATCCAAGGGCAACGATGAGGAAACGGCCGCCGCTGGTATCGACGCGCTGGCTGCGTTCATCAAGGAAATTGGTCTGCCGACCAGCTTTGCAGAGCTTGGCATCCCCGCCGATACGGACTTCCGGGCCATTGCCGATTCCACCAATATCACTGCGGGCTGCTGCAAAAAGTTGACCCACGATGAAATATATGACATTCTCTGCGAATGTAAATAAAACTAAAATTGAATTGAAAGGATGATTTTATCATGAAAAAACTGACTGCACTACTGCTGAGCGTCGTGCTCGTACTTAGCCTTGCCGCCTGCGGCTCTGCAAACAAACCTGCACCTTCCACCACGCAGCCCGAAACCTCTGCGCCGACCGAACAGCCCGCCACGGAACCGTCCGAAAGCTCCTCGACCGCTCCCGCAGAATCCGAGCCGGAGACCCGGCCCAAGACAGGCAAGACGCTGGTGGTCTACTACTCCGCTTCCGGTAACACCGAGCGGGTGGCCAAGGATATTGCAGAGGCAGCCGGTGCCGACCTCTTTGAGATCGTTCCCACCGAAGTCTACACCAGCGAGGACCTGAACTGGACGAACTCCGACAGCCGCGTCAGCCGGGAGCATGACGACGAGTCCCTGCGGGATGTGCCCCTGACCACCACTGAAGTTCCCGATTGGGATTCCTATGACACCGTGTTCATCGGTTATCCCATCTGGTGGGGTATCGCAGCGTGGCCCGTGGACACCTTTGTAAAAAACAATGATTTCACCGGCAAGACCGTCATCCCCTTTGCCACTTCTTCCTCCTCCGGCATGGGTCAGAGCGGCAGTTTGCTGGCCGACATGGCCGGTACCGGCGAGTGGCAGGAAGGCCAGCGGTTCTCCTCCGGCGTTTCCAGTGATGATGTGCAGTCCTGGGTCAATGGACTGGGTCTGTAATGCGTAGGAACAGAGTTTTCGCCGCAATGCTTGCAGTTCTCATGGTCGTGTCGCTGACCGCCTGTGGCCGGGAGTCCGTCGGGACTCCCGACGGTGAGCTGGAAAACGGCGTTGCGGCCATTGAGGATGCTATGACAACGAAACCAAACGAGAGTAGTTTCGCTTCCACCACCCCCATCGATGATCTGCGCGACGGATCTTCGGCGGACACCGTAGCCACGCCGGGCGATTTTCCTGATGCATACAACTTCGGCAGCGGCAAGATTTCCGATTATTCCCGCACAGCCATGCTGCAAAAGATGCCGGAACCGGCAGGTAATAACACCGTGCTGAACACGGCAGCAGACCCTGCAAACATTCAAGTGCTCTATCTCTGGGAGGAAGGCAATGTCCCCGCCAGGACGAAATTTACGCAGGACATGACCGGATATTTCGATGACTGGAACTTCCGCCCCTATGTCACCGCTATCCCCGTCCGGGATGGCGTGAAGCTGAAAGGCGCTGTGGTACTGATGGCGGGCGGCGCTTATCAGTTTCGGGGCAACTACACCGATTCGCTGCCCACCGCCGCAGCACTGCGAGAGCTGGGCTTTCAGACCTTCATCGTAGATTACCGCCTGTCTCCTTATACGCAGGAGGAAGGTGCGCTGGATGTGGCGAGAGCCGTTCGGTTCATCCGCAAAAATGCGGAGGTCTATGGTATTGACCCAGATGATATTGCCGTCATGGGCTTTTCGGCGGGCGGCATTCAGGCCGGTGAATTTCTGATGCACTATGACGAAGATGTGACCGGTACGGCGCTGGACAGCACCTATGTGCCGGACGAGCTGGACGCCGTTCTCGCCTATGCCTCCGCCGCAGGCATGATCTATTCCTTCTATGGCCGCCTCAGCGTGGGCAACATGGATCCGGACTGGCTGAAAGAGGGCAATTTGCCGCCGACCTTCTATGTCTACGGCACGGAAGATCCCTTCTATCGCCAATTCCAGCAGCAATATGATGTAATCTCTGGAATGGGCATTTCCACCGGGCGCATCGTGCTGAACGGCTGGCCTCACGGCTTCGGCTCAGACGGCGGCTGGGTCAAGGATTATGCCGCATGGCTGGAAACAATTTTCAGTGAAATGGAGTGACCGACATGAAGAAAATAACAGCGGGCAGGGATATTTTAGGTGAATTTGCGCCGAAGTTCGCACAGCTCAATGATGATGTTCTTTTCGGTGAGGTTTGGAGCCGGGAAAGCGAGCTTTC
>URST01000123.1 GCA_900550585.1 uncultured Eubacteriales bacterium | reverse complement strand
GCTTCACGCCGCCGTTGTCCAGCGGCAGCGCCACGCAGCACTCCGGCTCCAGGAACGCATGCTCCGTCCACGGCGTGTGGAATTTCTCCGTCAGCACATATTTCGATCCGGCAATGGCCCCCGCCGCGTCGCCCCGCGACACATGCTTGTAGGCCTGCACATTGCTTTCTTCTTCCTCGAACACCAGCGGTGCGCCGGGCGCCGCCGCCTCGGCGGGGTTATGCACCGCCGGCAGCACCTCGTATTCCACCTTCACCAGCTTCTTGGCGGCCTCCAGCGTCTCCTGGTCCCGCGCGCACACCAGCGCCACCGCGTCGCCCAGATAGTGGGTCAGTTCCCCGATGCCGATGAGGGTGGGCTGATCCTTCTTCAGATGGCCCACGTTGACCTTGCCGGGGATGTCCTTCTGGGTCAGCACGCACACCACGCCCTCCAGTGCCTCCGCCTCGGACGTGTCGATGCGCAGGACTCTGGCGCGGGCATACTGGCTGCGCACCGCGCCGCCGTAGCACATGCCGTCCACATACACATCATCGGGATACTGGCCGTAGCCCAGCACCTTCTCCTCCACATCCAGCCGGTGTACGCGGCTGCCCACCTGCCAGTCGTCAGCGGTGGCCGCGGGCAGCTTCCCCTCCCGGAAGATCTTCGCCGCCAGCAGGATGCCGTCAATGATCTTCACATAGCCGGTGCACCGGCAGATGTTGTTGCGGATGGCGAAGGCCGCCTCCTCCCGGGTGGGATCGGGGTTCACGTCCAGCAGCCCCTTGGCGGAGATGACCATGCCGGGTATGCAGAAGCCACACTGCACCGCGCCCGCCTCGCCGAAGGCGAAGGTGTACACCTGCTTCTCCCAGTCGCTGAGCCCCTCCACCGTCACGATGGTCTTGCCCTCCAGCTTGTCCGTCTGGGGGATGCACGCCTTGGTGGGCTTGCCGTCGATGAGCACATGGCAGGTGCCGCAGGCGCCCTCACTGCATCCGTCCTTCACGGAGGTCAGATGCAGCGTGTCCCGCAGATAGCGGATGAGCTTCTGATTTTTCTCGACGGCAACGGTCTGCCCGTTCACGGTGAAAGTGACCATATCGTTCTCCTTCCTGCGGCGGGTCGCCCCGCCTATCCGAAAGTACCTGAATTTTTTTCAGCTATTATACAATATTTTTGGCTTTTCTGCAAGTCTTACTCGTGAATAGCGTTATTCTACTTCCACAATAACGGTTGGCTGCGGCACCCGCCCATCTGCCGTTTTCCGCCCAAATCCCGCAATGCGCTTTCAGCTCCCGTTTCCGTTTCGCGCCGTCCGTTCTGTGTTGTCCGTTCTGTGCTGCCGTCGCCACGCACCCGTCACTGTCCCGCGCACATACGGCCCTTCCCTGTGCGGCCCGTCTGCCGCACCTCATAGGCGGGCATGTCCTGCGCAGCCATCGCCGCCCCGCAGGCCGCTTGCGTCTCCGCCGCTCCTCTGTTATAATACGGGTATCTACACCGCACCCCACACCGCGGACAAGGAGGTCACACATATGGAACACGCTCTGGCAGAACTGTCCCCGTTTCTGACGCCGGACGGGCGTCTGACCGCGCTTCCCGCCAAGCACAAGAAGAAGCTGGCGGCGCTCTGGTATCTCGCCGGAAAGCTGGATGCCGGTCGTCAATATACAGAGCCGGACATCAACGACCTGCTGGACGCCTGGACGCTGTTCCACGATCCGGCCACGCTGCGGCGGGAGCTGTATAACAAGCGCCTGCTGGACAGGTCCGCGGACTGCAGCCGCTATTGGCGCGCCGAAACGCTCCCGTCCCTGGCGGATTTCATCAGTGCCCACATCTGAGCCGGCATCCCGGCCGATCATATTTTACGGAGGATACGCCACATGGAGATCAAACCACTGGAGCAAGAAGCCTACGCAGGCAAAAAATTCACTGTCCGCTATCAGACGCGCGGCTATTACGATCTCTGCCCCGATGAGCACGGGTTCCGGATGCAGTACAAGCTCTTTGACGCACCGGTGGAACGCTCCTTTGACGACGTGCTTTTCGGCGAGTGGCTGGAGGCCCCGATAGCCTTCGGCGCGTTTGAAAACGGAAAGCTCGTCGGCTTTATCGAAGGCTCCCCGGAAACCTGGAACAACCGTTTCCGGATCAGCAATATTTGCATATTCGACCACGCCCGGCGCGGCAGCGGGATCGGCACCCTGTTGATCGCCGCCATGCTGGACGCGGCCCGCTCCGCTGGCGCCCGGATGGCCATTCTGGAAACGCAGAGCTGCAACGAAAACGCCATTGGCTTCTACCGGCGGAACGGCTTTGAAATCGTGGGCTTTGACCTGTACGCCTATACCAACACCGACCCCGACCGCCACGAGATACGCATCGAAATGGGTAAAAAGCTCAAGTGACCCCGCCTGTTGCCCACACCGTATTAAGGTACAAAGCACC
>URST01000122.1 GCA_900550585.1 uncultured Eubacteriales bacterium | reverse complement strand
TGGCGGCCATGTTCGGCGGCCACGCGCTGTTCACCATCAGCGACAAGACCTTTGATCGCATGGTGGAGGCCAACAACGGCCGCACCGGCTATCACATCCATGTGTCCGAGGGCATGAACGATGTGTACGACTCCCTGCAGAACTACGGCCGCCGCCCGGTGCAGCGCCTGCAGGATCACGGTATTCTGGGCGAAAAGACCATTCTGGGCCACTGCATCCATGTGAACACCGCCGAGATGGACATCATCAAGGAGACGGGCACCATGGTGGTGAACAACCCCGAGTCCAACATGGGCAACGCCATCGGCATCTGCCCGGTATTGCAGCTGTACAAGCGGGGCATCCTGCTGGGTATGGGCACCGACGCCTACACCAACGACATGCTGGAGTCCATCAAGGTGGCCCTGTGCTCCCAGCGCAGCCAGAACTGCCTGCCCAACGTGGGCTGGTGCGAGGTCACGGACATGCTGTTCAAGAACAACGCGAAGATCGGCGCCCGCTATTTCCCCGACCAGCTGGGCGTGCTGAAGGCCGGCGCTGCGGCGGATATCATCGTCATGGACTACAAGCCGTTCACCCCCTTCTCCGACGAGAACATCGACGGCCACATGATCTTCGGCATGACCGGCCGCCAGTGTCAGACCACCATCGCCGCCGGTAAGGTGCTGATGCAGGACCGCGTGCTGGTGGGCATCGACGAGGAGGCGGAGAACGCCCACATCCTCGAGGCCGCCAAGAAGCTGTGGGGCGACCTGAACCACCGGACGTACTAAGACACAAAAACTACCACAAGGAGGACATCCCATGTCTGAGAAAATGTATCCCATTCCGTTCAAGTCTCTGATGAACTGGGTGGTGGAGGAATACGCCGCCTCCGGCGAGATCTTCGGCGTCCGCAAGGCCTATCACGCCACGGGCAAGAGCCTGCCCATCTTCGGCGAGCGCATCGAGACGCCCTTCGGCCCCGCCGCCGGCCCCAACAGCCAGCTGGCCCAGAACATCATCGCCGCCTACATGGCGGGCGCCCGGTTCTTCGAGGTCAAGACCGTCCAGAAGATGGACGGCGCCGATCTGGCTGCCTGTGTGCCCCGTCCCTGCATCCTGGCCAATGACGAGGGCTACAACCAGGAGTGGTCCACCGAGCTTACCGTGCCCCAGGCTATGGACGAGTACATCAAGGCGTGGTGCGCCCTGAAGGTGCTCAGCCGCGTCTACGGCTTCGGCGATCCCGACGGCTTCGTGTTCAACATGTCCGTGGGCTACGACCTGGAGGGCATCAAGGGCGAGAAGGTCAACACCTATATCGACGGCATGATGGACGCCAATAAGACCGCCATTTTCGGCGAGTGCAAGGCCGTGCTGAAGGAGCTGTTCCCGGCGGAGAGCGCGTTTATCGACGCCATCGACCCCCGTGTCAGCCGCAGCGTCACCGTGTCCACCCTCCACGGCTGTCCCCCGGACGAGATCGAGCGCATCGCCAGCTACCTCATCTCCGAGAAACACCTGCACACCTTCGTGAAGTGCAACCCCACCATTCTGGGCTACGAGACGGCGCGGCGCACGCTGGACAGCATGGGCTACGACTACATCGTGTTCGACGAGCACCACTTCAACGAGGATCTGCAGTGGGCCGACGCGGTGCCCATGTTTGAGCGCCTGCAGGCACTGGCGGACAGCAAGGGCCTGGAGTTCGGCCTGAAGCTGAGCAACACCTTCCCCGTGGACACCACCCGGGGCGAGCTGCCCAACAACGAGATGTATATGTCCGGCCGCAGCCTGTTCCCGCTGACCATCGAGATGTGCCACCGCATCTCCCGCCAGTTCAAGGGCAGAATGCGCATCTCCTTCGCCGGCGGTGCGGAGTATTTCAACTGCGACAAGCTGTTCGCGGCGGGCATTTGGCCCATCACCGTGGCCACCACCATTCTCAAGCCCGGCGGCTACAACCGCCTGTACCAGATGGTGGAGAAGGTGGAGCCCATGGCGTACAGGCCCTTCTCCGGCACGGATACCCAGGCCATCTGCGAGATGAGCACCGCCAGCCACACCGACGTTCATCACGTCAAGCCCATCAAGCCCCTGCCCAGCCGCAAGAGCGAGAAGAACGTGCCCTGGATCGACTGCTTCACCGCACCCTGCAAGGGCGGCTGTCCCATCGCCCAGGACATTCCCGAGTATATGGAGCTGTGCAACAAGGGCCTGTACGGCCCGGCGCTGAAGCTCATTACCGAGAAGAACCCCCTGCCGTTCATCACCGGCACCATCTGCGCCCATCGCTGCCAGACCAAGTGCAGCCGCAATTTCTACGATGAGTCCGTGCGCATCCGCGACACCAAGCTGCTGGCGGCGCAGAAGGGCTATAACGCCCTGATGGCCTCCGTCAAGCGTCCCGTTAGGGTGAGCGGCAAGCGCGTCGCCATCATCGGCGGCGGCCCCACCGGCATTGCTGCCGCCTACTTCTGCGGCC
>URST01000121.1 GCA_900550585.1 uncultured Eubacteriales bacterium | reverse complement strand
GGCGGCACCGGCAGCGCCAAGACCACGCTGGTGAGCATGATCCCCCGGCTGTATGAGGTAAACGAGGGCACCGTCTATGTGGGCGGGCGCAGCGTGAAGGACTACACCATGGAGGCGCTGCGTGACGGCTGCGCCATGGTGCTGCAGAAGAACACGCTGTTCTCCGGCACCATCCGGGAGAACCTGCGCTGGGGCCGGGCGGACGCCACCGATGCCGAGATCGAGGAGGCCTGCCGCATGGCCTGCGCCGACGAGTTCATCCAGCGGATGCCCGACGGCTACGATACCTATATCGAGCAGGGAGGTACCAATGTATCCGGCGGGCAGAAGCAGCGCCTGTGCATCGCGCGGGCCATCCTGCGGCGGCCCAGGGTGCTGATCCTGGACGACTCCACCAGCGCGGTGGATACCGCCACCGACGCCAAAATACGCGGCGCGCTGAAAACCGCGCTGCCCGGCACCACCAAGCTCATCATCGCCCAGCGCATCACCTCCGTGATGGACGCGGACATGATCCTGGTGCTGGACGACGGTCATGTGGTGGGACAGGGCACCCACGCGCAGCTGATGGAAAGCTGCGGGATCTACCGCGAGGTCTACGAATCCCAGCAGGAAGGGGTGAGCATCGATGGCTGATACGAAACGGACACCGCCCCGGGGCGGTCACGGCCATGGCGGCCCCGGCGGCCACGGTTTTCAGCGTCCCAAGGACATGCGGGGCACGTTCAAAAAGCTGATGGGCTATGTGGGCCGCTACAAGGGCTCACTGGTGCTGGTGGCGGTATGCCTCATCGTCAGCTCCGTTGCCAGCGTGGCCACCAGCTATATGCTCAAGCCGCTGCTCAACAACTATATCATCCCCGGCGATTTTCCGGGACTTTTCAGGATGCTGCTGCTGATGGGCGGCCTGTTCGCCCTCAGCTCCCTGTGTTCCTACGCCTATGCCCGCATCATGGTCCATGTGGCACAGCACACGGTGGCGGCGCTGCGGCAGGATCTGTTCGACCGGCTGCAGGAGCTGCCCATCCGTTACTATGACCGGCACCAGTCCGGCGACCTGATGAGCCGCTTTACCAACGATATCGACACCGTCTCGGAGATGCTGAACAGCAGCTTCGCCAGCATCATCTCCAACGTGCTGACCTTTGTGGGTACCGTGGTGATGATGCTCGTGCTGAACCCGTGGCTGACGCTGATCACCTTCCTGTTTCTGGGTCTGATGGCCGTGGTGGTCAAGACCGTCGGTGGCCGCAGCCGCACCAGCTTCCAGCGGCAGCAGGCGGCGCTGGGCGCCATGAACGGCTATATCGAGGAGATGATCGAGGGTCAGAAGGTCATCAAGGTCTTTAACCACGAGGGGCAGGCCGTTGCGCGCTTTACCGACCTCAACGGCGGCTACCGCGACGCAGCCACCGCAGCACAGGCCTACGCCGGCATGATGATGCCCGCCATGGGCAACCTCAGCAAGATCAACTACGCCGTCACCTGCTGCGTGGGCGGCCTGCTGGCCATCGGCGGTGTGTTCGACGTTGGCTCGCTGGGCGCGTACCTGCTGTACGTCAAGCAGGTCAGCCAGCCTGTGGGCCAGATCAGCCAGCAGGTCAATACGCTGCTGGCGGCTGCCGCCGGCGCGGAGCGCATCTTCGCCGTCATGGAGGAGCAGCCGGAGACGGACGAGGGCAAAACCGTCATCGTCCGGGTGGAAAAGAACGGCGATATCCTGACGGAGACGGCAGAGCGCACCGGCCACTGGGCGTGGAAGAAGCCGGACGGCACGCTGGTGGAGCTGCGCGGCGACGTGCGGTTTGACCATGTGACATTCTCCTACGACGGGGAAAAGACGGTGCTCAACGACGTATCCCTGTTCGCAAAGCCCGGCCAGAAGATCGCCTTTGTAGGCTCCACCGGCGCGGGCAAGACCACCATCACCAACCTCATCAACCGGTTTTACGACGTGCAGCAGGGCACCATCACCTATGACGGCATCGACGTGAAGGACATCGCCAAGGATTCCCTCCGCCGCTCGCTGGGCATTGTGCTGCAGGATACCCATCTGTTCACCGGCACTGTGGCCGACAACATCCGCTACGGCAAGCTGGACGCCACGGACGAGGAGGTGCGCGCCGCCGCGAAGCTGGCCAACGCCGATGCGTTCATCCGCCACCTGCCCCAGGGCTATGACACCGTCATCACCGGTGACGGTGGCAGTCTCAGCCAGGGCGAGCGGCAGCTGCTGGCCATCGCGCGGGCCGCCGTGTCCGACCCGCCGGTGCTGATCCTGGACGAGGCCACCAGCTCCATCGACACCCGCACCGAGACGCTGATCGAGCGGGGCATGGACTCCCTGATGGAGGGGCGCACGGTGTTCGTCATCGCCCACCGGCTGTCCACCGTCCGCAACAGCCAGGCCATCCTGGTGCTGGAGCAGGGCCGCATCATCGAGCGCGGCGACCACGCCGGGCTGCTGGCCCAGCACGGCAAGTACTACCAGCTCTACACCGGACAGGCGGAGCTGAGCTGAATCAAATTTCCAAAACTGACCATAATAAGGAGGGATCCCCCCATGACCGAACAGGCTCTTTGTCAGAAGGCCATTGCCATGCTGGACATGGCCTACGTCCCTTACTCCCACTTCCCGGTGGGCGCGGCCCTGCTGTGCAAGGACGGCACGGTGTTCACCGGCTGCAACATTGAGAACGCCGCCTACGGCGCCACCATCTGCGCCGAGCGCACCGCCATCTTCAAGGC
>URST01000120.1 GCA_900550585.1 uncultured Eubacteriales bacterium | reverse complement strand
TGGTGTACAGCAGCTTGCGGTGGGAGGGCTTGAAGCCGTCGATCTCCGGAATGGCGCGGCTGACGATGACCGACATGGCGTAGGGCATATAGTTCTCGTCCAGCGTGCGGGTGATGGGCTGCTCCACCACCGCGCCCCGCAGGCCCATCACATTGGGGTCGGCGGGACGGTGGACGGTCTTTTCTTCTGTTTTCTTCTTTGCCATTGGGGTTCCTTTCTCAGCTGACGTCGATCATGTCCAGATAGCGGCAGCCGTTCTCCGCGATATAGTCCTTGCGGCCCGCCAGATTGTCGCCCAGCAGCAGGTCAAAGACCCGCGCCGTCTCCTCGGCCTCCTCCGGCAGCACGCGGATGAGCCGCCGTGTCTCGGGATTCATGGTGGTGAGCCACATCATCTCCGGGTCGTTCTCGCCCAGTCCCTTGGACCGCTGGATATTCACCCGTTTGCCCGCCAGCTCCTTGAGGATGTCGGCCTTCTCCCGCTCGGAGTAGGCGAACCACGTCTTTTCACCGCCCTTTTCCCGGCAGGTGATCTCGAACAGCGGCGTCTCCGCGATGTAGACGTAGCCCTCCCGGATCAGGGTGGGGCACAGGCGGTACAACATGGTCAAAATCAGCGTCCGGATCTGGAAGCCGTCCACATCGCCATCGGTGCAGATGACCACCTTGCTCCACCGCAGGTTGGCCAGATCGAACTGGTTCAGGTCCTTCACGGCCTTGCCGTGGACCTCCACGCCGCAGCCCAGCACCTTCATCAGGTCGGTGATGACATCGCTTTTGAAGATGCGGGGATAGTCGGCCTTCAGGCAGTTCAGTATCTTGCCCCGCACGGGCATCAGGCCCTGGAACTCCGCGTCCCGGCTCTGCTTGCAGGCGCCCAGTGCGGAGTCGCCCTCCACGATGTAGATCTCCCGGCGCTCCACGTCCTTGGTGCGGCAGTCCACAAACTTCTGGACGCGGTTGGCGATGTCGATCTTCTCCGTCAGCTTCTTTTTCTGGTTGATGCGGGCACGCTCCGCCGTCTCGCGGCTGCGCTTGTTGATGAGCACCTGCGCCGCGATCTTCTCCGCCGCCTCCTTGTTCTCGATGAAGTAGATCTCCATCCGGCTGCGGAGGAACTCCGTCATGGCCTCCTGGATGAACTTATTGGTGATGGCCTTTTTCGTCTGGTTCTCGTAGCTGGTCTGGGTGGAAAAGTTGTTGCTCACCAGGATCAGGCAGTCCTGCACGTCGGGAAACGTGATCTTCGACTCCCCCTTGGTGTACTTGTTGTTGTCCCGCAGGTACTTGTCGATGGCGGACACCATGGCCGAGCGCGTGGCCTTCTCCGGGCTGCCGCCGTGCTCCAGAAAGCTGGAGTTGTGGTAGTGCTCGCACACCGCCACCCGGTTGGAAAAGCACAGCGCCACGCTGAGCTTTACCTTGTACTCCGGCTTGTCCTCCCGATCGCGGCCCCGGCGCTCCGCCTCCCAGAACACCGGCTCCGTCAGGGCGTCGTCCCCCGCCAGCTCCCGGATGTAGTCGGCGATGCCGTTCTCATACAGGAACTCCTGGGTGTCGAACTTCCCGGGCGACACCTCGTTCCGCAGACGGAACGTGACCCCGGCGTTCACCACGGCCTGCCGCTTCATCACGTCCTGATAGTAGTCCAGCGGCACGGCGATGTCGGTGAACACCTCCAGATCCGGCAGCCACCGGATGGTGGTGCCGGTCCGCTTCTTGTTGGTGACCAGCTCCGTGCTCTCCAGCTTTCCCACGATCTGGCCCCGCTCGAAGTGGAGCCGGTACTCTTTGCCCTCGCGCCACACCGTCACGTCCATATAGCGGGAGGCGTACTGGGTGGCGCAGGAGCCAAGGCCGTTCAGGCCCAGGGAAAACTCGTAGTTCTCGCTGTTCTCGTTGTCGTACTTGCCGCCGGCGTACAGCTCGCAGAACACCAGCTCCCAGTTGTAGCGGCCCTCCTTCTCGTTCCAGTCCACCGGGCAGCCCCGGCCCATGTCCTCCACCTGCACGGACTGGTCCAGAAAGCGGGTGACGGTGATGAGCCGTCCGTGCCCGCCCCGGGCCTCGTCGATGGCGTTGGACAGGATCTCAAATACCGCGTGCTCGCAGCCCTCCAGCCCGTCGGAGCCAAAAATAACACCGGGCCGTTTCCGGACCCGATCCGCGCCCTTGAGACTGGAGATGCTCTCGTTGTCGTATACGTTTTTCTTCGCCATATCATTCCTCCGGCATGCACCGAGCCATTCGTTTTTCAGTATTTTACCGTATTTTCCCCGCCAATGCAAGCATTGCCGGACAACCGGCGCGTCCCTTCGCCAAAAAAAGTGCGGGCATCAAAAAAGTTTACAGGTTTACACAAAAAATAACGGACATGCAACTGGCAAAAAGCCCGCCGCAAAAGGTTTTGCACAGTTTCCACCGAGTTTTCCACATACGTTATGTAAATACGTTTTTGCCAAAAAAGTGCGCATGACCGGGAGATTTACCATAATAAGCCGCAAAACACCGATTTTCCGGTTTTGCACGCCAATGGACAAGGTTTCCCCTGTTTTCCACACTTTCACGCACTTTTCACACCCGCCCGCTTTGCCCCGCGACACTGCCGCGGTACAGCGGCTGGAAATGCCCCGCGCAAGCGAAAGGACCGCCCGCGGGCGGTCCTTTCGGAAAAACAGCAGAATTGCGCTTACTTGATGGGTTCGCCGGCGGCTTCCTTGGCGGCGATCTCCTTCATGGCGTCCTTGTGGCTCAGGT
>URST01000119.1 GCA_900550585.1 uncultured Eubacteriales bacterium | reverse complement strand
TGGGCGTTCATGCCGCCGGCCTGACCGGCCATGTTCATGCCCATGAAGGCCATGGCAGGGCCTGCGCCCTGGTTGTTGGCCGCCATCTTCATGGCATCGCCCTGACTGCCCACAAGGTGCGCCGCCGCGCGGGTGGGGTCCATGAACGCCGCGTTGCGCTGCAGCTCCTTGAGCATCTTCTCGTCTTCCTCGTCCGCCGTCACGCTGGACACGCCGAAGGACACGATCTCGATGCCCCGCAGATCCCGCCACTTCTTGGAGAGCACCTCGTTCAGCGCGTCGGCCAGCTCCAGGGTGTGGCCGGGCAGCTGGGAGTAGCGGATGCCGGACTCGCCGATGCGGGCGAAGGCGGGCTGGAGCGCCGTCAGCAGCTCGGTCTTGAGCTGGCTGTCCAGCCGGTCGCGGGTGTAGGCCTCGCCCACGTTGCCGCAGACGTTGGTGTAGAACAGCATGGGGTTGCTGATGCGGTAGCTGTACTCACCGAAGCAGCGGATGCCCACGTCGATGTCGATACCGGCCCGCTGGTCCACCACCCGGAAGGGCACGGGGGACGGCGTGCCGTACTTGTTGCCGATGAGCTCCTTGGTGTTGAAGTAGTAGATGCGCTGGTCCTTGGGGGCCTCGCCGCCGAAGGTGAAGCGGTTGGCCATGGTGCCGAACATGTTCTTCAGCCCCTCGCCCAGACTGCCGCAGAACAGGGACGGCTCGGTGGACATGTCGTAGGTGTACTCGCCGCTCTCGGCGCACATGTCCACGATCCTGCCCTGGTCCACGATGAGCATGCACTGGCCGTCCGCCACCGCGATGACGGAGCCGTTGGTGATGACGTTGTCGTCGCCCTTGGTGTTGCTGGAGCGCCTGCCGCTCTTTTTCTGGCCCTTGACCGCCAGCACATTCTCGGGGATGGCGTCACAGCAGAAAAATTCCTTCCACTGGTCTGCCAGCGTGCCGCCGGCCGCGCCCATTGCCGCTTTGATCAGTCCCATAGTCCTTCTCCTTTTTATGTAGTGTTTGTGTGTTTGCCGATAGGAATATTTTACTATATCTGCCGCGCCGGGTCAATTCCCGCAATGCGCCGATGATTGCAAACGGCGGCGCATTGTGGTATGATCGCCGTACAGCATCGGGCCGCAGCGGGCGGAAACGCCGCCGGTGCAGGCCTGTGAAAGGACGATAAAATGCAGATCACAGACGGAAAAGACTATATCCCTCAGGTCAGGGGCCTTATCAAAGAGTATACGGCCGCTCTTGGCCGCGATCTGTCATTTCAAAACATCGACGAAGAACTGCAAGACCCCGCACGCAAATACACCGCGCCCAACGGTGAGCTGCTGGTCGCTGTGGAGGATGGCAGGCTGCTGGGCATGGTGGCCTACCACTGGCATTCGGACGTGCGCTGCGAGATGAAGCGGCTGTACGTCTGCCCGGAGGCGCGGGGAAAGCATCTGGGCGGTGCCCTTGTCGCGGCGATCATCGCCCACGCAAGGCAGGCGGGATACCGGGAGATGGTGATTGATACGCTGGTGCCGATGCAGGCGGCGATCTCCCTGTACAAGCGGCACGGCTTTAAGGAATGTGCCGCGTATTACCACAACCCTATGTCCGATGTGATCTACATGCGCAGGCCGCTGTGAGCGCCACACATACCGCAGGGAAATGAATGCGTGCAAGGGGTGCCTTTCCATGCCCCTCCTGCACATTCGGCCGCCCGCAGACGGCCTCTTTTACAGCGCAAACGTGTTCGTCAAAGGCAAAGAGACACACGCTCGTGTGTCTCTTTGCCTTTGACAGCCCCAAACGTATTTACCCTTTCAGGGCATAAACCTCGAATCCCTCGGTCCATAACAAAACAAAAGACCGCCCTCTCGGACGGCCTTTTATTTTGGTGGACCTGAAGGGATTCTCCTCTCGCTGACGAAACGTGCCACCGGCACGTTTCTCCCGACCTGCCTGTCGCTGTCGCTCCGTCAGGCCGGAGCTCGTTTCTCATGCCCTATTTAAGCCACCAAAGAATAGAAGCGGACACCCAAAGGGTGTCCGCTTCTATTCTTTGGTGGACCTGAAGGGATTCGAACCCTCGACCTCTCGGATGCGAACGAATTAAAAGCTCTGATTTGTATTGATTTTCAAACATTTCCAGCGCTTTCGGCTGGAATGTAAATGGTCTTGTGGCCTCTTTTTCCCGTTGTAACCATGTGTCCCGGAAGCGTCTGTGGTACGCGTTGTGGTCATAGAAAAACAGGCGGAAAGGCGTCCATCCTCGGCGCGCCTATTATAGCCAGAAATAGAAAAAGCGTCAACGGTTTTCTTAACCCTTGGCGGCGCAAACCGCGGGATGCTATAATCAAAGAATAAGGGCAGCTGCTTTGTACGCTCTCCGAAGGCAGAGGAAAAGATGAGAGATGGTTAGTTGACACTAACCATCGGCGGTGCTATACTTTGGAGCAGAAATGGGGAGTAATGATTTTCTAAGAAAATCATCCGAAAACGCTAAATTAAGCAAGAATAGCTTTGGGAGGGGTGCCGCAGAAATGCGGCTTTTCCAAGACACGATAGTTAGCTACATCTAACTGAAAGATTTGTGCGTATAGGTTAGATACATCTAACGACTGGGGAGTGATAGCGATGCAGGAACACAAGAATTTCTGGGGCAAAAATGCCGGTCGGTACGACCGCTTTATGCGAAAGGATGGGGCGGCGTATGAGGAGATGTACGAGCTCATCCGGCCGGTGGTGAAAGCAAAAACGGTGCTGGAGCTGGCAACCGGCACGGGGCTGATCGCAAAGCAAATCGTAAACGCGGCGGCACACATCGAGGCGACGGATGCCTCTGCGGAGATGATTGTCGAAGCGAAGCGGGATAATCAATCTGCAAAGCTGCACTTTTCCGTGCAGGATATGTTCCGCCTGCCCTATGCGGA
>URST01000118.1 GCA_900550585.1 uncultured Eubacteriales bacterium | reverse complement strand
CCGCTCCTGCAAGCTGTGGAGCGGCTTCATGTACGAGATGAGCCGCCAGATCGGCAAGGCCTGCGATATCCCCGTGGTCAGCTTCGACGGCGATCAGGCCGACCCGCGGAACTTCTCCGAGGCCCAGTACGACACCCGCGTGCAGGGCCTGACGGAGATCATGGAAGCCAACAAGGCTGCGAAAGGAGTGTAAGGCATGAACGACATTCTCAATAAGCTGCATGAAGTGGCAGCGTCCCCCAGGGCGCAGATGGACGGCTATCTGGCCCAGGGCAGAAAGATCGTGCTGTGCGCTCCTGTCTATACCCCGGAGGAGATCATACATTCCATGGGCTTCGTCCCCATGGGCGCATGGGGCGCCGATGTGGAGCTGAACCGGGCCAAGGAGTATTGCCCCGCGTTCCTGTGCTCCATCGTCCAGTCCCTGCTGGAGCTGGGCATCGCCGGTGCCTACGAAGGCGCCAGCGCCATCGTTATCCCCTCCCTGTGCGACACCCTCAAGACCGTGGGCGAGAACTGGAAGTACGCCGTGCCGCCCATCCCGTTCATCCCCATGACCTATCCCCAGAACCGCAAGCCCGCCTACGGCATCGCCTATACCAAGGCCGGCTATGAGCGGGTCATCCGCGACCTTGAAAAGCTGGGCGGCACGTTCTCCGAGGAGAAGCTGCTGGCCTCCATCAAGGTCTATAACCGCCACAACGCCGCCATGCGCAAGCTGGACGAGGTGCTGGTCCAGCACCCGGAGATCACCGCCGCCCAGCGCAGCGACATCTTCAAGAGCGCCTTCTTCATGACCAAGGAGGAGCACACCCAGCTGGTGGAGGCCCTCATCGCCCAGCTGGCCGCCGCTCCCGCCGCGGAGAAGCTGCCCATCGTCATCTCCGGCATCCTGACGGACGCCCCGGCGCTGAACGCCATCATCGACGAGATGGGCCTGCACATCGTGGCCGACGACGTGGCCGCCCAGTCCCGCCAGTACCGCACCGACGCGCCGGAGCGGGCCGACACCCTCAACGCGCTGGCGGAGAAGTTCGCCGCCATGGGCAACTGCTCCGTGCTGTACGATCAGGACAAGAACCGGGTGAAGTGGATCGTGGACACCGCCAAGGCGAGAAACGCCAAGGGCGTTCTGGTGGTGCTCACCAAGTTCTGCGACCCGGAGGAGTTCGACTATGTGATGATCAAGAAGGCCTGCGAGGCCGCCGACCTGCCCCTGACGCTGGTGGAGGTGGACCGTCAGATGGTCCACTTCGAGCAGGTGCGCACCAATCTGGAGACCTTCCGCGATCTGCTGATGATGTAAACGATAAACCCATAACATACAGGAGGAACAACATGAGTGAAGTAAAACGCCCCCTTGAGGGAGTGAAGGTCGTGGAGCTGGCCACGTTCATCGCCGCTCCCTGCTGCGCCCGTTTCCTGGCCGATCTGGGCGCCGAGGTCATCAAGGTCGAGGCTCCCGCCGGCGATCCCCTGCGCTACACTGCCGTCAACGAGGGTCGTCCGCTGGACCAGAAGGAGAACACCTCCTACGATCTGGAGAACGCGGGCAAGACCTGCGTGTGCCTGAACACCAAGACCCCCGCCGGCCGCGAGGCGCTGGAGAAGCTGATCTCCGAGGCCGACATCTTCATCACCAACTGGCGCCAGAACCCCCTGAAGAAGGCGGCGCTGGACTATGACACGCTGCACGCCCGCTATCCCAAGCTGGTGTACGGCTTCGTGTCCGGCTACGGCGAGAAGGGCCCCGACAAGGACCTGCCCGGCTTCGACTTTACGGCGTTCTTTGCCCGCGGCGGCATCCTGGGCACCCTGTTTGACCGGGACGCCCTGCCCATGCTGACCATCGCCGGCTTCGGCGACCATCAGGTGGGCATGTATCTGGCCAGCGGCATTCTGGCGGCGCTGTACCGCGCCCGCGAGACCGGCCAGGGCGACCGTGTGGTGGTGTCCCTGTTCCACAGCGCCATCTGGGACGTGTCCCTGCTGCTGCAGGCCAGCCAGTACGGCGCCGAGTGCACCAAGTATCCCCTGTCCCGCCGGACGCTGCCCAACCCGCTGGTGGTGTGCCACAAGACCAAGGACAACAAGTGGCTCCAGATCGCCATGCCCCAGTACGACCGGCACTATCCCATCTTCATGAAGGCCATCGGCCACCCCGAAATGGCCGACGATCCCCGCTACTATCCCCAGGCGGCGCTGCAGGCCAACATCGAGGAGTTTTACGACTTCCTGGTGGCCGAGATGGCCACCCGCACGCTGGACGAGTGGTGCAAACTGATGGACGCCAACGACCTGCCCTACGCCGTGGCCCAGACCTGGGACCAGCTGCTGGTGGATAAGCAGGCATGGGCCTCCGGCTGCTTCTATGAGATGGAGTATTCCAACGGCAACAAGCGCACCATGGTGCGGCCTCCCGTCATCTTTGAGGAGACGGAGCTGCCCCCCTATGACCGCGGCCCGTATCTGGGTGAGCAGACCGAGAAGATCCTGAAGGATCTGGGCTACTCTGACGAGCGGGTAGCCGCCATGATCGCCGCCGGTGAGGCGGTGCCCATGGATCCCAAGCTGAAGGACTGAGCTGTCCCGAACGATTTGAGGAGAAGCTGAAAGAAAGGGCGCGGCCTGTTTGAGGAGGCGGGCTGCCCCTCCCGAAGAATAGAGAGGAGAATATGACCATGAAGATCGCCGCATACGAAGTACGTCCCGACGAGAAGCCCGTTATCGAGAACCTGTGCAAGCAATATGGCATCGAGCTGATCTCCACCCCCGCCAACCTGGATAAGACCACCGCCAACATGGCCGCCGGCTGCGACGGCGTCACCACCCTGGGCCAGAGCGACTACTGCAACGAGGTGCTGGATGAGCTGAAGGGCTACGGCGTGCAGGTGCTGGCCAGCCGCTGCGTGGGTTACAACCACATGAACTGCGACTACGCCCGCTCCCTGGGCTTCCGCCTGTGCAACGGCGCCTACGCCCCCAACGGCGTGGCGGAGTACACCGTCATGGCCATCCTGATGTGCATCCGCAAGTTCAAGAAGGCGCTGTACAACACCAACG
>URST01000117.1 GCA_900550585.1 uncultured Eubacteriales bacterium | reverse complement strand
AATCCACCATCCCCCACCAAAAATACCGATTACCCGTCAGGGTGGTCGGTATTTTTTATCCCCGCTGACGTTGCACGCCGCCGCCATTGCGTGTATAATGGCAGCATCAAACGGTTTTTGCATCATTAAGGAGGAACGGACATGAAACGCATATCCTGCCTGCTTCTTTCCCTGCTGCTGGCGCTGCTGTGCGCCTGCGGCGATACCAATGCGAATACGCCGGCACCGTCCCAGCAGACGGAGCCTGACCGCGGAGAGGGCCCTGCCGCCGTGCCGGCGGTCTGCGCCCTGTACTACGACTACGCAGAGCTGGAGGTCATCGCTCCCACCGACAGCAAGCTGCCGCTGGCCGCCGGGGCATCCCACGGCGCGCCGGACTACCTGCCCCTGTGGCACAACGGAGAGTACGGCCAGCTGGCCGCCTCCGGCGGAGAGGGCTATACCGTCCCGGAGCTGACTGACGGCAGAGCCAGCGAGGAGGGCGCCTACGGGCGGTTCTGCTGGAACGGCGAGCTGTACCACTGCATCCACATCAAAGCGGACAGCAGCTATGTGCCCAGCCTTTGCAGCACCTCCGGCGGCATCCTGTGGCTGGAGCTGTCCGGCGACTGCTGGGCCGACACCGGCTGGGACGAGATCGGCCACTTCGGCGGCTTCGACACGGTGGTCATCACCGGCAGCGGTACGCTGACCCTGTCCCAGCGGCTGGAGGCGGGCACCGGCAAGGAGAAGCTGCCCGCGCTGATCGTGGACGGCGTGGACGTTATTTGCCCGGAGATCACCCTGACCGCCAACGCCGCGGCAGAGGACACCGCCAACCTGATCCTGCTGTCCGGCTCCCTTGCTGCCGACCGCGCCGCCGTATCCGGCGATGTCTGCGTCACCGGCGGCACCGCCTCTGTGGGACTGCTGCTGGACTGCCCGCGGCTAGTGTGCCGCGGCGGCGAATGCATCCTCCGGGAGGGCTGGGGCTTTGCGGATGCGAGTACCGACGCCATCCCCACCGTGCTGCTCACCGGCGGCACGCTGACCGCCGATGTCTGGATGCCGGAGAACATCGTCTACCAGCTTTGGGCGGGCACCATCACTGCCCCCGGCATCCGCTACTGGCCGGAGACGCATGTACTCAGCGACACCGTGACCATTGTCGATCCGCTGGATGCAGAGGCCGCAGACGAGTGAACACCTGTGCGCCGCCGCCCGAGAGGGCGGCGGCTTTTTGCTGCCCGAAAACCAGTTTTCTTGTTGACTCGCCTATCGTATCACAAGAATCTTGTGATGTCAAGCATAAAATCTCAAGTTTCTTGTTATAATAGATTGACAAAGCCAAAAAAACAGAGTAGGATAGAGTCAGAATTTGTCGAAAACCGGCGAGGAGGCGTTCCCATGAGTTTTTGTGAGCAGCTGCGCAAGCGGCGGGAGGAGCTGGGCATGACCCGCTCGGAGCTGGCGGACCGGCTGGGCGTCTCGCTCTCGGCGGTGGGCAACTACGAGACAGGCGTCAGCGCTCCCAAGGAGGAGGTGCTGCTGCGCCTGTTCGACGCGCTGGCGGTGGACCCCAACTATCTGTACCGCGGCAGCTTCCGCTGCGGCGGCGAGACGCCCTCCGGCGAGGAGCTGCACCTGCTGGAGAAGTACCGGCGGCTGCCAGTGACGGGGCGGCAGACCGTCCACACGCTGGTGGACGCACTGGGTCTCATGGTGGAGGAGGAGCACCGGCTCCGGCCGCAGCAGGAGCGCCGCACCATCCCGCTGTATCAGTCACCGGCGGCAGCGGGCTTCGCCGCACCCGTGTTCGGCGAGGACTACACCCTCATCCCCGTGGAGGGAGAGGTGCCGCCCGGCGCGGAGCTGGCCGTCCGCATCCAGGGAGACTCCATGGCGCCCCACATTGCCGACGGCGCCATCGTGTACGTCAACCACGACCCTCTGCAGAACGGCGACGTGGGCATCTTCTGCGTGGACGGCGACATGCTGTGCAAGCAGTACTGCCGGGACGGCTTCGGCATGGTGTATCTGTTTTCGCTGAACCGGGCCAGGGCCGATATGGACGTGGTCTTTCACCGGGGCAGCGGACGCAGCCTTACCTGCTTCGGCCGTGTGATGCTCCACAATCTGCCTCTGCCGGAGCAGCATATGTGAATGAAAAGAGGGCGCACGGTCTGGCCGTGCGCCCTTTCTGCGTACCTTGTCAAAGAATGAAGCCGCCGTCGGCGGTGAGCACCTGCCCCGTGATGAACGAGGCGCGGTCACTGGCCAGGAAGGCCACCGCCTCCGCGATGTCCTCCGGTGTGCCCAGGCGGCCCAGCGGCGTCTCCTCCGCCAGCTGGGGCAGCACCTCCGGCGGCAGAGCGTCCAGCATGTCGGTGCGGATGACGCCCGGCGCCACGCAGTTTACCCGGATGCCGGTGGGAGCCAGCTCCGCCGCCAGCGAGCGGGTCAGACCGATGAGCGCCGCCTTGGTGGCGGCATACGTCACCTCGCAGCTGGCGCCGCGCAGGCCCCAGATGGAGGAGATGTTGACGATGCAGCCCGCGTGGTCGTGGAGCATGTGGGGCAGCACCGCCTGCACGGTGTGGAACGCGCCGTCCACGTTGACGGAGAAGTAGCGGTGCCACAGCTCGTCCGTGATGTCCTGAAACAGGGCCTGTCCGGCCACGCCGGCGTTGTTCACCAGCAGCGATACCGGGCCGAAGGTGTCCTCCACCCGGTGCACCATGTCGTTGACCTGCTGCCGTTGGGACACGTCCGCCTGCGCCGTCATCACCCGGCAGCCCGCCGCCGTCAGCTCCGCCGCCAGCGCATCGGCGCAGTCCTGCCGCTCCCGGTAGTTGATGCAGACGGCGCAGCCCTCCGCCGCCAGTTTCCGCGCCACGGCGCGGCCGATGCCCCGGGACGAGCCGGTGACCAGTGCGATCCTCTCCATACGTTGACCATCTCCTTGCGGGTATTTGCCGCCAGTATAACAAATTTCCGGCACAATGGCAAGAAAAGTGTTGACAATAAGCACTGTTTGCGGTAATATACTATCGTTGTCTGCGCGGTTAGCTCAGCTGGTAGAGCACATGCTTGACGTGCATGGGGTCACAGGTT
>URST01000116.1 GCA_900550585.1 uncultured Eubacteriales bacterium | reverse complement strand
CGAGATTGCCTCTTGTCTCGTGGGCTCGGAGATGTGTATAAGAGACAGGATCTGCCCCGACTGTCACGGCAGCGGCGTGGTACAGGTGCAGCAGCGCACGCCCATGGGCGTGTTCGCCAGCAGCCGTCCCTGCCAGCGCTGCCGCGGCACCGGCAAGATCATCCATCAGCCCTGCACCGACTGCGGCGGCTCCGGCGCGGTGCGTAAGCGCAAGACCATCAAAGTCAACATCCCCGCCGGCATCGACCACGGCCAGACCATCTCCCTGCGGGGCCAGGGCAACGCCGGCAAAAACGGCGGCCCCGCCGGTGATCTGCTGATCACGGTGATGGTGCGGCCTCACGAGCTGTTCCGCCGGGAGGGCAACGACGTGTTCTGCGAGGCGCCCATCACCTTCAGTCAGGCGGTCCTGGGCGCCACGCTGGAGATCCCCACCATCGACGGACAGGTGAAGTACGACATCCCCGAGGGCACCCAGACCGGCACCGTGTTCCGCCTGCGGGGCAAGGGCATCCCTGTCCTCAACGGCCGCGGCCGCGGCGACCAGTACGTCACCGTCACCATCGAAACGCCCCGGAACCTGAACCGGGAGCAGAAGGACGCGCTGAAGAAGTTCAGCGAGACGCTGGGCGAGAGCAACTACGAAAAGCGCAAGAGCTTTTTCGGCTTCAATAAGAAGAAATAAGGTGCAGTATGTATCTGGCTGATTATCACACCCATTCCGACAGCTCTCCCGACGGGAAGGAGACCGTCGCCCGTCTGGCGGAGGCCGCCCTGTCCCGCGGGCTGGACGAGATCTGCGTCACCGACCATGTGGATACGGTCTACTGGGGCAGCAACGCGCCCCGTTGGGACTTCGACTGGGATAAGTCCGTGCGGGAGCTGGAGGAGGCCCTCCGCCTGTACGGCGACCGGCTGACCATCCGGCTGGGTGCGGAGCTGGGCGAGGCCAACATGGCCTTTGACCGGGCGGAGCACCTGCTGTCCCACGCGCCCGCGCTGGACTTCGTCATCGGCTCCGTCCACATGGCCGGGAAAAAATTCGGCTATTTTGACTTTTACTACATTGAAAAAAATACGGAAACGTATTATCATGCACTTATCGACAGCTATCTGGAGGATGTGCTGGCGCTGGCGGAGTGGGGCAGGTTCAGCGTGCTGGGCCACCTGACCCTGCCGCTGCGGTACATGAACGAGAATCTGGGCGAGCACATGACCTTCGACGCCCACATGCCGCAGGTGGCGGACATCTTCCGCACCATCATCCCCAAGGGGCTGGGCATCGAGTGCAACACCAACCGCGGCAACACCCCTCTGCCGGACGCCGCCATTCTGCGGCTGTACCGGGAGATGGGCGGCGAGGTCATCACCCTCGGCTCCGACGCCCACTCCTGCGACATGGTGGGCTGCGCCATCCGGGAGCGGCAGCAGCTGCTGCGGGACTGCGGGTTCCGGTATTTCTGTACCTTTGAGGGCGGAAAGCCCATTTTCCACCGGCTATAAAAGAAAAGGAGAACACGACCATGAAAATTGCCATCGGCTGCGACCACGGCGGCTATCTGCTGAAGCAGGACATTCTGATCTGGATGGAGGAACACGACATCGACTTTGAGGATGTGGGCTGCTTCTCCACGGAGAGCGTGGACTACCCCGTTTACGCGGAAAAGGTGGCGCGGGCCGTGGCCGCCGGGGAGTGTGACAAGGGCATCGTCATCTGCACCACCGGCATCGGCGTGTCCATGGCCGCCAACAAGGTGGGCGGCGTGCGCTGCGCCCTTTGTACCGACTGCCTGCAGGCGGAGATGACCCGCCGCCACAACGACGCCAATGTGCTGGCGCTGGGCGCCGGCATCACCGGCCCCAACCTGGCCAAGCGCATGGTGGAGATCTTCCTGTCCACGGAGTTCGAGGGCGGACGGCATGCCCGCCGCGTGGCGCTGGTGGACGGCATCCGGCCCTGAGGGAGACGCCTATGGCAACGAAAGGTTACAACAGCTACCGGGGCCGCGTGTCCGCAGGACGGATCGTGCTGGTCGTGGTGCTGGTGCTGGTCCTGCTGGGCGCCATCGGCTATCTGGTGGTGCAGAACTATCTGGTCTACGACGAGGCCGGACAGGTGCATCTGGAGCTGCCCTGGGGCCGCCGTGACCAGCAGCAGGAGCAGACCGACAAGCCGCCGGTGGACGATGTGGATATCGACCGTCTGGAGCCGGAGAGCAAGCTGACGCCGGTGACGGCCCTCCATGCTGTCCGCCTGCCTGACGACTGCCTGTGGTGGGGCGCGGACTATATCATGAACACGCTGGCGCCGGAGGATATGGTGCTGGCCGTCAAGCGCGAGAACGGCGGCATCACCTACGACACCCAGGTATCGGTGCCGCTGAACGTGGTGGTGGAGCGGGGCCGCCCGCTGGACTGCCTGAAGCAGCTGCTGGCCAGCGACCGCTATACGGTGGCGCGCATCTGCTGCTTTGCCGACTCCGCCTATGCCCGCGGCCTGCCGGAGACGGCACTGGTGCGGGAGGATGACAGCATCTGGTACGACGCCAACGGCGGCGCGTGGCTGGACCCCACGGATCCCACGGTGCTCAGCTATATCACCTCTCTGGTGAACGAGTGCGCCGCACTGGGCTTTGACGAGATCCTGCTGGATTGGTTCTGCTATCCGGCGGAGGGTGAGCTGGACGCCATCGCCAACGGCGGCAGCGACCATACCCAGATCCTGACGGACTTCGCCCGGAGCCTGCGCAGCAGCCTGCCGGAGGGCGTGGCTCTGTCGGTGACGCTGCGCGGCAGCGGGGACAACGCTCTGACGGTGCCCCAGCTGGCGGAGCTGTTCGACCGCATCTACCTCCCCGCCGGAGAGGACGCGGCGGCGGTGCGGCGCCAGCTGCCCGACGGCTATGACGCGGAGACCCGGCTGGTGGTGACGGCGGCGGAGGCCCCCGCCTCCGGCAGCTACGTCACCGGAAACTGAACAGACGCAAAAACAGGCGGCCTCCCCGGTCAGGGAGGCCGCCTGTTTTTGCTGCGGCGAGGGATCCGGAAAAGTCCGTTTCTGCAACTTTTTCGGGCATTTTCCAGAGAATTCCAGCAGCATCGTTCGTCAAAATAACGAAAAGCCCCGAAACCATTGGCTTAACAGTGATAAGGAAGTAATTCTAATTTTTACTGTTGGCTGACAGATTCGGGTGTGCAGGGCAACCGTAAGGCTGCAAA
>URST01000115.1 GCA_900550585.1 uncultured Eubacteriales bacterium | reverse complement strand
GCAGCAATTTCAACCTGCGGGAGTTCGGCAAGCGGGTGGCGCTGAATATGCCGGTACAGGGTACCGCCGCCGATATCATGAAGCTGGCCATGGTGCGGGTACACCGCCGCCTGAAGCGGGAGGGGCTGCGCGCCCGGCTTCTCATGCAGGTACACGACGAGCTGATCGTGGAGTGTCCGGCAACGGAGCGGGAGCGGGTAGAACGCCTGCTGACGGAGGAGATGGAGCAGGCCGCCAGCCTGTCCGTCCCTCTGATCGCCGAGGCCCACAGCGGCAAAAACTGGCTGGCGGCAAAGGAGTAAGACATGAAACAGGTAAAGATCGTACCCATGGCGGCGGAGCATCTGGACCGGCTGGAGCAGCTGGAGCGGATGTGCTTCTCCCGCCCGTGGTCAAAAAAGATGCTGGCGGAGGAGCTGGACAACCAGTGCGCCGCCTTTCTGGTGGCGGTGGAGCCGGACACGGAGCAGCCGGTGGGCTACGCCGGACTGCTGGTGGTGGCCGACGAGGGCTACATCACCAACGTGGCTGTGGATCCCGCCTGCCGGCGGCAGGGCGTGGCAAACCAGCTCTTGCAGGTGTTCGACAGCTTTGCCCGGGGCAACCATCTGGCGTTCCTGACGCTGGAGGTGCGGCCCTCCAACGCGGCGGCCATCGCACTGTATGAGGGCTTCGGCTTCGCGGAGGCAGGGCGGCGCAGGAACTACTACGATCTGCCCAAGGAGGACGCCCTCATCCTGACGAAATACTACACGGAGGAGGCAGCGCAATGAACATTCTGGCTTTCGAATCCTCCTGCGACGAGACGGCGGTGGCGGTGGTGCGGGACGGACGGCAGGTGCTGTCCGATGCTATTTTGTCTCAGGCGGATATGCACGCCCTGTACGGCGGCGTGGTGCCGGAGATCGCCTCCCGCAAGCACGTGCAGGCCATCGCCGCCCTGTCTGACAAGGCTCTGGCCGACGCGAGCCTGACGAAAAAGGACATCGACGCCGTGGCGGTGACGTATGCCCCCGGCCTTATCGGCGCGGTGCTGGTGGGGGTGTCCTTCGCCAAATCCGCCGCCTACGCACTGGGTGTGCCCCTGATCCCCGTCCACCATGTGCGGGGCCACATCGCCGCCAACTATCTGGCGTTCCCGGAGCTGGAGCCGCCCTTCGTGGCGCTGGCCATCTCCGGCGGCAACACCCTCATCGTGGACGTGAAGGACTACACGGACATGACGGTGCTGGGCGCCACACGGGACGATGCGGCAGGGGAGTGCTTCGACAAGGCCGCCCGGGTGCTGGGGCTGCCCTATCCCGGCGGCAGGCCCATGGACGAGCTGGCCCGGCAGTCCAACGGCGGCAAGTATGAACTGCCCCGCGCCCATGTGTCCGGCGCGGAGCTGGATATGAGCTTTTCCGGCCTGAAAACGGCGGTGGTGAATCTGGCCCACAACGCCCGGCAGAAGGGGGAGGAGCTGGACGCACCTGCGCTGGCCCGCGACTTCGCCTGCGCCGTGTCCGGTGAGTTGGTGCCCCGCGCCATGCGGGCGCTGGAGCTGACGGGCCGCACCACGCTGGTGGCAGCCGGCGGCGTGGCGGCCAACTCCATCATCCGCGCCGATCTGGAGCGCGCCTGCCGCCGGGCGGGTGTGCGCCTGTTCCTGCCGCCGCTCCGGTGGTGCGGCGACAACGGCGCCATGATCGGCGCCCAGGGCTATTACGAGTATCAGGCGGGCCGCACGGCCGGTCTGGATCTGAACGCCTACGCCACCATGGACCTGGGTACATTGGAATAATGCCGCGCCCCGTTCTCAAAGGCCGCCTGGCCTAATGGAACGGGGCGTTCATTTACCGCGATGTGAAACAGAAGCCGCCATTATGGTAAACGGTGCGGCATAGAACAATGTTATGTAAAGTAAAACGTGGGATAACGACAGCGTGTGACCCCGTTTTCGGGGTTGGAAAATTATTGGAAATAGGCCGAAAAGCCTTGAAAATAAAAGAACAGATGCGTTGTGGAAAACTCGGTGGAAACTGTGGATAACTCCTTGTAAAAATTATGTCATGTCGGATTATGTAAAATATTTGTAAAGGGGATGTCTTGCGGAAACCGGTCGGAATTGTCCGGCAAAAGCGGGAGAATCGGGAAAAGCGGCACGGATTCTTCATGGGCGCTCTCTGCGTAAAAAAGCGCGGAACTTTCGCGTAAAGGGAAAAAGCGGACGATGGGCGGGGATGATTACGTTATGTATTATTTCGCCGCGCGGGGAAAAAGAAGGTTGACGGCGGCTGGAAAGCGTGTTATACTATCATCCGGTGTTTGACCATGCCTGCGCCGCCGGATCTGCATAAGGCGGCTATTGCATTCTGACCCACAGGTGTGGTAAACTGACAAACAGAGTACGGCGAGGAGCCGATCCTCATAGAGATGCTTGTGTGGCTCAGCTGGCAGAGCAGCTCACTCGTAATGAGCAGGTCGCCGGTTCGAATCCGGCCACAAGCTCCAGACTCCTCGCGGATGACGCGAGGAGTTTTTCTATGTGCAAGAGCAGCGACAAACGATATACACTTCCCATGAAGAACGCGGAGGCCTCCGTCCGCATGGAGGGCTGTCAGGTAACGCCTCAGATGCGGGAGCAGTGCCAGCGTGTACTGCGTGGCGAGGTGACCACGGCGGAGCTGCTGCGGCGTTTTTCCAAACCAGCCGAGAGGTGACGATGATATGGCGTACAGCATCGATCCCATTCAGGACAACTGCTACCCCGGCACAACGGTGCTGGTGAACAAACTGCATATCCATGACGAGGCCGCGCTGCAAGAGGCGGAGGCTCTCGCCACCTATGTCAACGCCTCCAAGCTGGAACAATGCCCGCTGGAAGGCGTTTTTGATTTTGCCCACTACAAGGCGATCCATCAATTTCTTTTCTCTGACCTGTACGATTGGGCGGGGCAGATCCGCACGGTGAACCTCAGCAAGAAGGGGACGGATTTCTGCCCTGCTGGGGAGATCGAACCGCAGGCCAAGCTGATTTTTGACCGGCTGAAGGAGCAGAATTACTTCAAATCAGGCCGCGCAGGGTGTGACAGACCTGCTGCGTCAGGTGCTTGGCGAGGCGATCAAGTGAGTATAGCAAAGAGCCGGCGCAGGAATTTCCTGCGCCGGCTCTCTTGAAGAAGTTTATCCCTGCGTAACGCGGATGATCCGGGTCAGCGGGCGGACAAACTGGAATTTGTTTGTACAATGTTCAAGATATAACTGTTATTATGTCTTGAT
>URST01000114.1 GCA_900550585.1 uncultured Eubacteriales bacterium | reverse complement strand
GGGAAAGAGCCCATGGCCTTGGCCACGATGGAGTGGCCGTGGGAGGCGTAGGCGCCCTGGTTGGAGAAGCACTCCACCTTCCGGGCGGCAAACGTGCCGTCCTTGCGGAGCCAGGACACGATGTGGAACCGGATGGCGTGGCGCACGCGGTTGGACACGAACGTCTCCTCCCGGGAACAGTCGATGCGCACGGGGCGACCGCCCACCTGCGTGGTGCAGTAAGCGCACAGCGGCTCGTACAGTGCGTCCTGCTTATTGCCGAATCCGCCGCCGATATAGGGCTTGATCACATGGATATCCGCCCACGGACGGCCCAGGGCCTGTCCCACGATGCGGCGGATGATGTGGGGGATCTGCGTGGAGGACACCACCACGATCCGCCCGTTCTCTTCATAGGAGAAGCAGCCGTGGTTCTCGATGTGGCTGTGCTGCACGGTGGGCGTGTCGTACCACCCCTCCACCTTGATAAGGCCCGGCTCCTGAATGGCGGCCTGATAGTCGCCCTTCTTCATGTCCGTGTGCTTCAGGATGTTGCGGGGGAAGCTCTCGTGGAGCTGGGGCGCGCCCTCCTCCATGGCCTTCTGGGCGTCCAGCACGAAGGGCATCTCGTCATATTCCACCTTCAGCGCCCGCACGCCCTGCATGGCGGCCACCTCGTCCTCGGCGATGACCACTGCCACATCGTCGCCCCAGTACCGCACGTGCCGGTTCAGCAGGTGTCGGTCGGCCACGTCCTGATGGCCCGGGTCCATGGACCACGGATGGCCCGCCGTGGGGAAGGTGATGTCCGGTACGTCGAAGCAGGTGATGACCTTCACCACACCGTCGATGGCCTCGGCGGCGCTGGTATCCACGGACTTCACGAAGCCGTGGGCGATCTCCGCGTGCTTGATGCGCACATACAGCGCGTTCCGGGGCATCAGATCCTCATAATATTTGGTACGTCCTGTGGCCTTGTCGAAAGCATCCACTCTGACCTGGCTCTTTCCTACCTCACCCATTCCGGTACTCCTCCTTGTAAACGAGATTTGACTCGGTAACAGCTGCGCAAATGGCTGCCATCAGCCATACTGATATTTGTACTATCCTATCACAAACCTGCGGTCTTGAAAAGGCTTTCCGTTATCCTACTTGGGATATAACGCCGTTTTTCTTGACAGCTTTTCCGCTTTCCGGGTATACTACCACCACGGAGGTGATTCCCATGGAAAAGCTGCGCATCGGCTGCGTCGTCATGGCCGCCGGCAACGCGTCCCGCTTCGGCGAAAACAAGCTGGCCGCGCAGGTGGACGGCAAGCCCCTCCTGCTCCATACGCTGGAGGCCGTGCCCGCCGGCCGTTTCTGCCGCGTGGCCGTCGTCACCCAGTATCCGGAGGCGGCGGAAGCCGCCCGGCGCTTCTCCTTCACACCCGTGAAGAACCGGCACCCGGACTGGGGCATCAGCCATACCATCTCTCTTGGCCTGGACGCTCTGGGGGACTGCGACGCCGCGCTGTTTCTGGTATCCGACCAGCCCCTGCTGGAGCAGGCCAGCGTGGCAGAGCTGCTGGACCTCTACTGCCAGCATCCGTCCCACATCGTGGCGCTGGGCCACAACGGCGTCCGGGGCAATCCCTGCCTGTTCCCCGCCTGCTTCTTTCCGGAGCTGCGGGAGCTGCGGGAGGACCACGGCGGCAGCACCGTCATCCGCCGTCACGAGGATGCCCTGCTGCTGTACGACGTGCCTGCCCGCCAGCTGACGGATGTGGACACCCGCGCCGCGCTGGACGCGCTCACCGGGCAGCAGCCGTAACACCCGCCGCTTATCACTTCATCACAGGCCGCAGCCGTGCTGCGGCCTGTTTTCTTTTCACTTCTTCCGGGCGTAGGGCGTGTTCACCAGCGGCAGCTCCAGGCGCCGCTCCCCATCCAGCCGGTAATAGGCATCGGCGATGGCCGGTGCCGTGGGGATGGACGTGATCTCGCCGATGCCGATGGCGCCGCCGGCCACATCCAGTCCCGGCTTCTCCACCACGATGGCCTCGATCTCCTCCGGCAGCTGGTTGGCCCGGAACAGCCCCAGCATACCGTACCTGGCGGTGGGCCGGCAGTTCTCGTCGATGGGATACTGCTCTGTCAGCGCATAGCCCATGGACATCACCACACCGCCCTCGATCTGTCCCTCCACGCTGAGGGGGTTCACGGCCTTGCCCACATCATGGGCGGCCACCATCTTCTTGATCTTCCCCGTCTCCTTATCCAGAACGCACATCTGGGTGGCATAGCCGTAGGCCACATGGCTCACGGGGTTGGGCACATCCGCGCCCAGCGGGTCTGTCTTAGCCAGATACTCGCCGTAAAACTCCTGTCCCGCCAGCTCCGCCAGGGTCCTGCCGCCGTCCAGCTCCGCCTTCAGCTTCGCGCAGGCGCGGCGGGTGGCCTCGCCTGTCACCAGCGTCTGGCGGCTGCCGGAGGTGTCGCCGGAATCCGGCGCGATCCATGTGTTGCTGCGTTCGTACACCACGTCATCGCGCTTCAGGCCGGTGCAGGTCACCACCGTCTGCACCAGCACGGTGCCCAGCCCCTGTCCGATGCAGCTGGCACCGGAGTAGATGTGCACCTTCTCGTCGTCCTCCACGATGAGCTTGCAGCGTCCCCAGTCGGGGATGCCCACACCCACACCGGCGTTCTTCATGGCACAGGCGATGCCCACCGGGTCGCCCGCCGCCACCGCCGCGTCATAGGCGGGCTTGATGGCCTCCAGTGTCTCCACAAGGCCGGTGGACCCATCCACGATCTGGCCGTTGGGCAGCACGCCGCCGGGCCGTATGGCGTTGCGGTACCGGATCTCCCACGGACTGATGCCCACCAGATCGGCCATCTGGTTCAGCAGCGTCTCCGTGCAGAAGCAGGTCTGGGTCACGCCGAAGCCCCGGAACGCGCCGGCCGGCGGGTTGTTGGTGTAGTAGGCGTGTCCCTCGATCTCAAAATTCTCATAGGCGTAGGGCCCCGCCGCGTGGGTGCAGGCCCGCTCCAGCACCGGCCCGCCCAGCGACGCGAACGCACCGGTGTCGGACACCACGCTGGCCTTCACGCCCTGAATGATGCCGTTTTCGTCACAGCCCATGGTGAATTCCATGTCAAAGCTGTGGCGCTTGGGGTGTACCAGAATGGACTCCTGCCGGCTGAGCTTCACCTTCACCGGCACCCGCGCCACATAGGCCAGCAGCGCCGCGTGGTGCTGCACGGACATATCCTCCTTGCCGCCGAAGCCGCCGCCCACCAGCATGTTCTGCACCTGACAGTGCTCGTAATCCACGCCCAGCATGGCCGCGCACTCGTGCATGGTGGTGTGGGAGCTCTGGTCCGTGGTCAGCAGCTTCACGCCGCCGTTGTCCAGCGGCAGCGCCACGCAGCACTCCGGCTCCAGGAA
>URST01000113.1 GCA_900550585.1 uncultured Eubacteriales bacterium | reverse complement strand
GCCTCATAGGCCAGGTTCACCGGGTGCTTCAGCGGCAGGTTCCAGATGGGGAACGTCTCGTACTTGGCGTAGCCCGCGGGGATGCCCCGGCGGTTGTCGTGGTACAGCTGGCTCAGGCAGGTGGCCATCTTGCCGCTGCCGGGGCCGGGAGCCGTTACCACAATGAGGGGGCGGGTCGTCTCGATATAGTCGTTGCGGCCCAGTCCCTCGTCGGAGACGATATGGGCCACGTCGGAGGGGTACCCGGCGATGGGATAGTGCTTGTAGCTCCTGACGCCCAGCGTGTTCAGCCGCTTGATAAAGGCGTCTGCCGCCGGCTGTCCGGCGTACTGGGTGATGACCACGGAGCCCACATAGAAGCCCAGGTCCCGGAACACGTCGATGAGCCGCAGCACGTCGGCATCGTAGCTGATGCCCAGATCGCCCCGCATCTTGTTCTTCTCGATGTCGCCGGCGCAGATGGCCACCACGATCTCCACGTCGTCCTTCAGCGTCCGCAGCATCCGGATCTTGCTGTCCGGCTGAAAGCCCGGCAGCACCCGGGACGCATGGTAGTCGTCGAACAGCTTGCCGCCGAACTCCAGATACAGCTTGCCGCCGAACTGGGCCCGCCGAGCCGTGATGTGCTCCGCCTGCAGCTGCAGGTACTTGTCGTTGTCAAAACCGATCTTCATCTCCGTATCCCCCGTTTACTCAAAAACTCGACTCATTATACAACATCCTGTGTCTGCGGGAAAGGAAAAATCCCGTTTTTCCGCAGGGAAAAATAGCCGAACTTATCCAGTCTTTTTTGGCAAAACCCACCGTTGCAATTTGACACATGCGGGGGTATACTGAAAAATACACCCCTATTTCTGCAGGAGGAGCACCCATGCGATTTCACGTTGTCTGGCGCAAGAGCCACGAGCCGGAGTCGGCCTACCGCGACTTTTTCGAGACAAACGACATCTATGAGGCCAAGGACTTCGCCATGCGTCTGGCCTTTGACGAGACGAATCTGGTCTACGTCCGGGACGAGAAGCGGGACGAGATCGTCCGGGACTTTGATGCCGAGGTCTACCGCTGAACGCCACATTATATAATATAATATAGAAAGAAACCCATCGCCTCCGGCCATACTAAGGCCGGAGGTGATTTTTCATGCCCAAAAAGAGCAGCGGCTTTCCCTATGACGCCACGCCGGACGTCCATCAGTTCCGAGGCGTGCCGGAGAGCTGCTTCGATCTGGTGAATATGTACGGCACGTACAACATCCAGCCCACCAGCGACACGGAGCACCTGTTCCCGCTGATCGGGCCGGGACTGCCCCGCGGCTGGCGGGACATGCACCTGGGCAAGCCGGAGATCGAGGACCTTCCGTAAGCACGCAGGCGGCGTCCGAAAAAGCGGACGCCGCCTGCGTGCTTACGGAAAAACGGAACTTTTATGCCGGAGAAATCCGGGATACTTTGTCCATTTAAAGTGCGGCTCGTGACAATGCACAGATAATTGTTATTTATTTAGCAACTCCCACAATTGACGCATTTTTCACAAACTTGTATAATACAAATAAACTGGTAAGACCAGTTGACGCGTTTTCGCGCCAAAAAGGACCCTATGAAGGGCAGGAGGCACTATGTATACCCTTGGCATCGACATCGGCAGCACCACATCCAAGTGCGCCGTGCTCAAAGACGGAACGGAGCTGGCGGGCAAGAGCCTGCAGCGGGGCGGCCTGGGCACCGACGGCCCGGCGGAGGCGCTGGCGGAGATGTGGCGCAGCTGCGGCCTGACCCAGGCGGACATGGCCCGCACCGTGGTCACCGGCTACGGCCGGAAGAACTATGAGGGTGCGGACAGTGAGATCAGCGAGCTGACGGCCCATGCGCTGGGCGGCCGGTTCGTGTTTCCCAACTTGCGGACGGTCATCGACATCGGCGGGCAGGACGCCAAGGTCATCGCCCTGACCCCCTCCGGCAAGATGTCCAACTTCGTGATGAACGACAAGTGCGCCGCCGGCACCGGCCGGTTTCTGGACGTGATGGCGTCCATCCTCCGGATGGACGTGGACGAACTGGGGGACTGCGCCGCGCAGGCCGCGGCCCCCGCCGCCATCTCCAGCACCTGCACGGTGTTCGCCGAGAGCGAGGTCATCAGCCAGATGGCCGCCGGCGTCAAACGGCCCGATCTGGTGGCGGGCATCTGCCGCAGCGTGGCCAGCCGCGTGGCGGCGCTGGCCCGGCGCGCCGGTGTGACGGAGCGCGTGTGCATGTCCGGCGGCGTGGCGAAAAACAGCGCCGTGCGGCAGGCCATCAGCGAGGAGCTGGGCGTCCCGGTAAGCTTTGACCCGCTGGCCCAGTACTTCGGCGCCATCGGCGCGGCCCTCTGGGCATATAAAGAGGCAAACAAGTAAAGTGTTTAGATATTGTGGAACAAGGAGGAAATGAAATGGCAGAAGAAGTGAAGAAGGCCCCGAAGCCGGTGGATGTGAACTCCGCCAAGTATAAGCTGGGCAAGATCGCGGCGGACGCCTATGTGGACGCCATCGAGGCCAAGAAGCGGGGCGAGAAGGTGGCATGGGTGTCCAGCAACTTCCCCGTGGAGATCCCGGAGACCATGGGCATCGCCACCGTGTATCCCGAGAACCAGGCCGCCGGCATTGCCGCCCGGGGCGCCGGTACGAGAATGTGCGAAGTGGCGGAGTCCGAGGGCTACTCCAACGACATCTGCGCCTATGCCCGCGTGTCTCTGGCCTACGCCAAGCTGAAGTCCTGTCCCGAGCAGGATGTGGCCATGCCCGACGTGCTGCTGTGCTGCAGCAACATCTGTTCCTGCATGATCAAGTGGTACGAGAATCTGGCCCGCGAGCTGAACATCCCCATGATCCTGCTGGACATCCCCTTTAACCCCGACTACGAGGTGTCCGACGCCGAGGTGGCCTACGTCACCGGCCAGTTCTGGGACGCCGTCCATCAGCTGGAGGAGATCACCGGCAAGAAGTGGTCTGACGAGAAGTTCCAGGAAGTCACCGGCTTCAGCTGCCGCTCCAGCCGCGCATGGCTGGCGGCCACCGGCTGCGCCAAGTATGTGCCCTCTCCCTTCAACGGCTTCGACCTGCTGAACCACATGGCCGTCATGGTCACGGCCCGGGGCAAGTCCACCGCCGCCGACGCCATGGAGACGCTGCTGAAGGAGTACGAGGAGAACCACAAGAACGGCACCTCCACCTTCCGCACGGAGGAGAAGTACCGCATCATGTTCGAGGGCATCGCCTGCTGGCCCTACCTCCGCGCCACCAGCACCGGCCTGAAGTCCCGGGGCATCAATATGGTCACCACCATCTACGCCGACGCCTTCGGCTTTGACTACAACACCTTTGACGAGATGATCCGCGCCTACTGCAAGGTGCCCAACGCCATCAATCTGGAGATGAGCCGCGACAAGCGCATCAAGCTCTGCAAGGACAATCATGTGGAGGGCCTGCTGGTGCATACCAACCGCTCCTGCAAGCTGTGGAGCGGCTTCATGTACGAGATGAGCCGCCAGATCGGC
>URST01000112.1 GCA_900550585.1 uncultured Eubacteriales bacterium | reverse complement strand
ACATCGTGGGCAGCCCCTACGAGTTCGACTGCAACAACTATAAGGCGAAGGATTTCCCCCTGTTCAGCCGCCGTTCCGACTTCACCGACGACACGGTGATGACGCTGGCGGTGGCGAAGGCGCTGCTCAGCAGCCGTGGGCAAGACGATACCGCCATCAAAGCGGCGCTGGTGCGAGAGATGCAGCGACTGGGCCGCATCTATCCCGACAGGGGTTACGGTGCGCGGTTTAGCCGTTGGTTGTATGCGGATGCTCCACAGCCCTGCCACAGCTATGGCAATGGAAGCGCTATGCGAGTTTCTCCTGCCGCATGGCTGGCGAAGGACATGGCAGAATCGCTGCATCTGGCGCGGCTCACCGCCGAGGTGACCCACGACCATCCGGAGGGCATCAAGGGCGCACAGGCTGTCGCTGCGGCGATTTTCCTCGCCCGCACCGGTCACGACAAAGCGGAAATCAAAGCGTATGTGGAGCGCGAATTCGGCTACGACCTCAGCCGAACCTGCGACGAAATTCGTCCCACCTACCATCATGTAGAGAGCTGCCAGGAAACCGTGCCGCAGGCAATCACCGCGTTTTTGGAGAGCCGCGATTTTGAAGACGCTCTGCGCACGGCGGTGTCCCTCGGCGGCGACAGCGACACCCTCGCCGCCATCACCGGCAGCATCGCTGAGGCATTCTACGGCGTACCGGAGGAACTGCGGCAGGAGTGCCGCAAACGCCTGACACCGAAGCTGGCGGCGATCCTGCGCCGGTGGGAAAGCGCGCTTTACAACGAAAAAATCTGTGGTAGAATTTGAAATGGAGAACAAAATAAGGAGGGGCTTCCATGGCAATTTTGAACTTTTCCGATGTGCTTAAAAATGTAGGGCTTGACCCGAAAGATGTCAAGCTGATCCGGCATGCATTATCTGACGAACGTTTCAGAGAATGTTATAAAGCCGGTATGGCGCATGAATATACACAGCACCAAAAAGACGGGTTCAGCAAAGGATATTCCTACTGGATCACATTCATCAGCGATGGCGGTACATACGCGAGACTGCACTCTTGTTATCGTGTCAATGGTTCTGTGCCTGATACACCGGATGTATGCCCTGCCGGATTACCTGACTGTGAAGCCATGGAATACCGTGGCGAAATGGCGTTTTTTGATTTGCAATATGTGGATTTGCTGAAAGAGTACGAGGGAAAGCTGGTGATTGACTGGGGCGGGTCAGCTCGGATGTGGCATCAAAAAGCTACCACCGAAAAGCCCATCGTGGCAATTGAGTCAAAGAACCAGAAGCCTTTTGTGGGATTTGAAAATCTTATTCTATCCTTCGATGAACTAAAAGAAGTTGTCGAAAACGATACGGACTATGAGCTGTGGCAGGCGGCCATGGCTGCGGTCAATGCGGTCTATCTGATTGTGGACACCAAGGCGGGAGACAGATATGTCGGCTCGACCTATGGCTATGACGGCCTACTGGGGCGTTGGTCTGTCTACGTCGCTACGGGCGGTCACGGAAACAACAAGGGAATGATCAGCCACTTGAAGTCTGTAAATCATAGTTGCCACGATTTGCAGTTTTCAGTGTTGCAGGTTTTGTCCAAGGCACTTCCAGACAATCAAATCATTGATGCAGAGGTCCTTTGGAAGAAAAAGCTGCTGACCTATGAACCATTCGGAATGAATCAGAACTAATCTTCCTTGCAGTATCCTCTGGATAATATATAGCTCTCACTTTCCTTTGGCAAAGCGACTGTTTCAGCCCGCTTTTCAAGTAGGGCGGCAAATCCCATCAAGCGCCCTCCGGAAAGACGCGTGACGGCAAAAAATCAGCCATAATCAACCTTTAAAACAGCAAAAAAGCAAAGGGGCATGTGTCTGAACGGCACATACCCCTTTTTGTCAGCAACCCTTGTCCGGCAACTGCCATATTATTTGTTTCGTGAAACCTGTTTTATGGACAGCTACCCGCAGGCAGCGCCTTGTTTTTTCGTATCAGCGGAAGAAAGCTGCGGTGTCGATCTGCTGGTAGCCGCCGAAGCTGGAGGGGCAGGCGAAGATCTGCTCCGCCAGCTCCTGGCCCAGGAAGGCCTGGGTGATCTCGTTGGTCTTGGCGGTCATGTCCACGTCGGCAAACAGGTCGGGGTATACGCACTTAGCGGCGAACCACGCATTGGCCAGCGCGATCTCATAATTGGTGTAATAGGCGTTGTAGGCCATCTCCAGATAGACCTGGCCGGTCTGCCACGCCTTGCAGGTGTCCAGCAGCGTGGGATCCTCCTGATACAGCGGGGCGATGTTCTTCACCGCTGCGGCGTCGATGAGCATGATGTCCATGCTGTCGCCCAGCGCGGCGAACTTCTCCGCCTCGATGGCCTGTACGGCGTCGGTGCCCAGATCGGTAACGGCGTTGCGGATGTTGGCCACGCGGAAGGCGGCATAGCTCTGGGAGGTCATCAGGTGGTTGGTGGTGCCCCAGTTCCCAAGGCCGCAGATGTAGACGCCGGGCTTGTCGGCTTCAGCCACATCGGCGGTGCGGCGGGTGAGTTCCGCCGTCTCAGATTCGATGAAGGAGATCAGCTCCTCGGCGCGGTCCTCGCGGCCGAACAGCTGGCCCAGCAGCCGGAGGGAGCCGGGGAACGCCTCGGCGAACACACCGTCCACGCCGGCGCGCAGGGTGATGACGGGGACGCCCACCTGCTGCTGGAGGGCGTCGGCCTTCTCCACGTCCTCATACTCGGAGATGATGATGTCCGGCTGGCAGGAGAGGATCTTCTCCGCCTCGGCGGCCTGTGCGTTGGGGCCGCCGACGCCACAGGAGGGCAGGGCGGCGAACACGTCGCCGTAGGCCAGCACATAGGGGCGGGCCACGCCGTCAAACATCTTGGGGCGGTCGGTCAGGGCGGTGTTGTCGATGTCCTCCACACCGCACAGCAGCGCTGTGTCGCCGATATAGCTGTACATCCGCAGGGCACCGGCGCCGACGCACACCACCCGCTGATAGCTGCCGGGGGTGACAGTGACCTCGCGGCCGATCATATCGGTGACGGTGACGGTATCCGTGTCGGGGGACGTATCGTCCGGGGCGTTATCCTGCACCTGGCCGCAGCCCAGCAGGGTCAGGGTCATGGCCAGCGCCAGCAGCAGCGCGGCCATCCGTTTCATAGGCATTGTGGTATCCTCCTTGTTTTTGCAATGGTAGTATTGTAATTGATGCGGGAGCGAAATGCAAGCGGGGGTGGGGGTTATTTTCCGGAATATGGCAGAAGGCCTCCGCCGATGCGGAGGCCTTCTGCTTGAAAAATTGTGAATTGTGAGGAGAAACAAGGTTACTGCGCAGCAGCGGTCTTCTTCTGAGCGCTCAGAGCCTTGACGCCCTGAACCACCAGATCGATGGCCAGAACCACCAGCAGGACGCCGATGATGCCGCGGATGTAGCACCACACCACACCGTCGCCGCCGGCCATGATGCCAACGACCTGTGCCTTGATGGTGAACACCAGAGAGGTCAGGGTCACCACCAGCATGAAGAACATGGGGAAGTAGAACATCTTGTTGTTGCGGCCGATCTTGC
>URST01000111.1 GCA_900550585.1 uncultured Eubacteriales bacterium | reverse complement strand
TTCAGGAGTATGTGCAGGAGAAGTACGGCTTCAAAGTCCATACGGCATATATTGCCGAGGTCAAGCGTATGGTCGGACTGGATATGCACAAAGCGCCGAACGCAGTGGATCAGAGAAAACATGAGTATCATCCCTGCCCGCCTGAGAAGGTCGAGGCGATCAAGGATGCGCTGCGGCATTTTGGCTTAATTGCTGAGTAAAGTCACTGTGAGGCAGTAAAAATGCCTTATTAAAACCGGAGATAGTGAGAACAGTGAAATCCTTTTTCCCTGCATGAAAAAAGCACATCAGAAAGCAAAGCACGGCAGAGCGTATACGGTACGCCTTTGGATGTGGAATTTTACGGCATAGAGCATTTTTACACCATTTGGCAAAATGCGAAAGTGCTTCTTGCAAACAGAGCATTGTTTTACCCGCTGAAATCGCTGTAATGAGGAGAAGCCCAGCATCACGTCAAACGGCGCGTGCTGGGCTTCTTTTTGTTGCGTCTCGGGGCTTTTTTTGGAGGATAATCCCTCCTGTGTGCCATTTGTTTTTCTATGCCGTGTTGACATACTGCGCTCTACCTATCACGGTAACTGTACGTTCTCGGAACAAAAATGAACACGTTTTCTCTGTATAGGGAGAAAGCCGGAGAGGAATAAGAGGGTAAGTGCAGGCTGTGGGAACGGTGTGTAAACCACTTGCGGTTTTCCACGGTTTCCATAGCCGCAGCGAGGGAGAAAGGGGAGAGGTGGCTTTCTCGCTCAGGTGGCTTGCCGCCGCTCTTTGGCTCTCCCTTTTCTCCCTGAGTATCAGGGGTTATTCTGCGTCATTGCTCGGCGTAACAGGGCGAAAGTCCTCCTGAACGCCCTCGTTAAGGTCAAAGCACATGGTTTTTGCATCGGCAACCCAGAAACCGCGTACCTTGTAACGCTTGCCGGGAATCCAATCCTCGCCAGTGACAGCGCGGAGCGGGTCAAGCAGATTCTTGTTGGAAATTGTTACGACACCCTTTTGCTCACCCTTCGGCTTGGAGAACTTGAAGCCCTTCGGTTCGTTGCTCTTGCAGGAGCGGATTGCGAACACTCATGCTGCAGGATCTGAACGCGGCGGGGGACGACCTGACGCAGGATGAGAACGGCGGCTACGTCAACTACACGGAGGCATCGTTCCACACGGAGGGCATCGGCACCGTGGGCATCAGGCAGACCATCCAGCCCCAGACCTTCAGCGGCTTCACGCCGCTGGCCACCGGCGTGGTGACGGCGGACGGCACGGCGCAGCAGATGACGAAGGGCACGGAGGGCTTCACGTTCACCATCAGCGAAAAGGGTACGGAGCTGTATGTGTTCTATGCCCGGAACACCCAGAACTACCGGGTGTACCACCTGACCTACGGCACGGACATCAGCAAGCTGGAGGAGCTGACCTATGACGAGAGCGACGCGGCCCACAAAAACGGCGTGCTGCTGCCGGTGAAGACGGGCACGGGACGCTACGGCGAGGTGGTGACGGCGCAGGCCGAGGACATCGCCGGCATGAGCTGCGTGTCGGCGGCGCAGCAGAGCATCAGCCTGCGGCCCCAGGATACGCAGAACTACATTATTTTCTATTATGAGACGAAGCAGTACACCGTGGAGTACACCGTGTGGCCCTACGGCGGCGGGTCTGTAAGTCCCGCCATCGAGGTGGTCAGCGGCACGGAGGAGCTTTCCGGCTCCACGGCGGCGGCAGAGCCGGGCTATTCCTTCCAGGGTTGGTATCTGGACGAGGCCTGCACCGTACTGGTGCGGGAGGACATGGCGGCGGTGGATGATACGGTCATCCGCCCCAAGCGGGACGGACTGCTGACCAATCCCAACAAAAACGTGTTCTACGCCAAGTTCATGCCGGCCTTCGGTGATCTGACCATCGTCCGGGAAAACGGCGCGGACGACGAGGGCAGCGGGACGCAGGTGTTCGTGTACAGGGTCACGGCGCAGGACGATCCGGACATGGTGACGTATGTCACCATCACCGGCAGCGGCAGCGCGGTGATCCGCGGACTGCCGTGCCGCAGCTACACCGTGGAGCAGGTGAACGACTGGTCATGGCGGTACGGCGACGGCCGGCAGACCGCTGTCGTCACCGAGGACGGGGTCTCCGTGACCTTTGGCGGCGAGGCGGTGCAGGACAGGTGGCTCAGCGGCAGCAGCGCGGCTATCCGCAACAGAAAGGGGTGACGCGGTGAAGGCGCGGAAAAAACGGATACTGGTGCTGGCGGCTGCCGCGGCGGCTCTGGCGGCGGTGGGCGTGACCATGGCGTTCATGTTCCGGAAGGCCGGGACGGAGAATCTTTTCGAGCCGGCGGCGGTCACCTGCGCGGTACACGAGCAGCTGAATGACGATACATTCACCTCCGGCACACATACCGGCGACGTGAAGTCCAACATCCGGGTGGAGAACACCGGCACCTATCCCGCCTATGTGCGGGTGCGGCTGGTGAGCTGGTGGGCCAACGCTGTCGGCGAGGCGGTGGGCGGTGTGCCCGCCCGGCAGCCGGCGGTGAAGCTGCGCAGCGGCTGGCTGGCCGGCAGCGGCGGCACCTACTATTACACCGGAGCGGTGGCGCCGGGGGGCATGACCGGCGTGCTGTGCGAGCCGATGGTGCTGGAGACGGACACGGGGCTGGACGGCACCGCCATCTATCAGGTGGTGGAGGTGCTGGCCGAGGCCATACAGGCCGCACCGGCGGAGGCCGCGTCCTCCGCGTGGGGCGTGACCATTGCGGGCGGCGTCATCACGACGGTGCAATAAACGGAAAAATGGCGGGTGCCGCAGGGCACCCGCCATTTTCTGCATGAAAAAAGCGCCCGGAGGCGCAGACAGGACTTGACAGCGCTTCCGGATTTTGATATAATGAAGCGCTTATATTGGGAGGATGGACGCAAACACATCCCCACTTTCATCTGACCACAGTATACCATCTCCGGCGGCGGAATACAAGGGCAGCGGCGTAAAAAACGCCAACAAGCCCGCGCGTGTCGCTGCGGAGCCGCCCCATAGGGGCCGCGGAGGGCTTGCTGGCGAGAGCCGGACGCGGCCGGAAAAGAAGTAACGAGTAGAAAGGCGTGATCGTTGAATGGCCAAGGACAAGTATTATGGCAAGACCCTGCGCAAGAATTTTGCCCGCCACGAAGAAGTCATGGCAATGCCCAACCTGCTGGAGATCCAGAAGAAATCCTACAAGTGGTTCCTGGAGACCGGCCTGCGGGAGGTCTTTGCCGATGTGGCTTCCATCACGGACTATGCCGGGAATCTGGAGCTGAGCTTCATTGATTACAGCATGGACGAGAAGCCCAAGTACGACGTGGAGGAGTGCAAGGCGCGGGACGCCACGTATGCCGCTCCCATGAAGGTGCGGGTGCGCCTGCACAACAAGGAGACCGGCGAGATCAAGGAGCAGGAGATCTTCATGGGAGATTTCCCGCTGATGACCCACGGCGGCACCTTCGTCATCAACGGCGCCGAGCGCGTGGTGGTCAGCCAGATCGTCCGCTCCCCTGGCGTGTACTACGGCAAGGAGATCGACCTCAAGACCGATCTGCCCCTGCTGACCAGCACCGTCATCCCCTACCGCGGCGCGTGGCTGGAGTATGAGACGGACACCAGCGAGGTGTTCTGGGTCCGTATCGACAAGAACCGCAAGCTGCCCATCA
>URST01000110.1 GCA_900550585.1 uncultured Eubacteriales bacterium | reverse complement strand
CGACGCCGCCATCCTCACCACCCCGTGGGACGAGCTGGACGGCAAGACCATCCTCAGCGCCATCGAAAAGGTGTCCCTGGCCGATGAGCTGCTGGCGCGGATGCAGGCGGAGCACGAGGCCGACGAGGCCGAGCATCATCACCACCATCACGACCACGATGAGGAGGATGAGCACCAGCACCACCATCATCACGACCATGATGACGACGATGACCACGAGCACTGCTGCCATCATCACCACGATGAGGATGACGACCACTGCTGCCACCACGACCATGACGAGCACGAGCATCATCATGACCACGAGGAGCACGAGCACCACCATCACCACGACGGCGAGGAGTGCGACGATCCCCACTGCGGCTGCCACCATCACCATCATCACGCCGACGAGGTGTTCACCAGCTGGGGCGTGGAGACGGTGAAGGTGTTCACCGAGGCCGAGCTGGACCATATCCTCACCGCGCTGGACAGCGGCGACTACGGCGCTATCCTCCGCGCCAAGGGCATCGTCCACAGCGAGGACGGCAAGTGGCTGCACTTCGACTTCGTGCCGAAGGAGCATCAGGTGCGCTTCGGCGCCGCCGACTACACCGGCCGCCTGTGCGTCATCGGCTCCCAGCTGCGTGAGGACAAGCTGGCCGCGCTGTTCGGCCTGTAAGACACGAGGTACACCGCATGGATATTCCTGTTTATCTCATCGCCGGCTTTCTGGATGCCGGCAAGACCAGCTTCATCAACGGCATCCTGCAGGACGGCTTTGCCGCCGAGGACCGGACGCTGCTGCTGTGCTGCGAGGAGGGCGAGACGGCCTACGACCCCAAGGTGCTGGGCAACGTGTTCACCTACACCATCGACGAGCCGGAGCAGATGACGCCGGAGCTTTTCAAGAAGCTGGAAAAGCAGTACCGCCCCAAGCAGGTCATCATCGAGTACAACGGCATGTGGGCCATCGAGCCGCTGTACCGGGAGGGTCTGCCCGCCAACTGGATCCTGTACCAGATCATGTGCCTGGTGGACGCCAACACCTTCGAGCCTTACGTCCGCAACATGGGCCAGCTGATGATGGAGAAGATCTCCAACGCAGACCTGCTGATCTTCAACCGCTGCAATGAGCAGCTCCGTGCCCAGCTGCGCAGCCGCAACCTGCGGATGGTGAACCGCCGCGCCGACATCTATCTGGAGAACACCGACGGCACCAGCGAGGAGTATGTGACCCCGGAGATGTCCCCCTTCGACCTGTCCGGCGGCAAGCTGGAGGTGCCCGACGACGACTACGGCATCTGGTATGTGGACATGATGGACAACCCCGGCCGCTACGAGGGGGTGGAGGTGTCCTTCAAGGCCATCATGTGCCACTCCAAGAAGTTCAGGGGCGTCCACTGCCCGGGCCGTTTCGCCATGGTCTGCTGCGACAAGGACATGCAGTTCCTGGCGCTGGTGTGCCGGGGCGAGGGGCTGGAGAACTTCAAGGACAAGGAGTGGGTGAAGATCCACGCCACCGTGAAGAAGGAGAAGTGCGATGCCTACCAGGGCGAAGGCCCCGTGCTGTATGTCAGCAGCATCGCCGCCACCACCAAGCCCGCCAACGAAATGGTGTCCTTCTGACAACAATTTGTAGAATTATGCAAAAAGATGACGTTCCGTATACGGAACGTCATCTTTTTTATTGCAGTGCGATGCGGCGGGCGTCGGTATCCCGCAGGGCGATCACGGTGTCCAGCACCTGATAGGCGGTGATGCCGCCGAAGGGCGCCGTGTGCAGCGCCGTCACCCATCCGCCGGGGAGAAAGCCCAGATCCGCCATGCGGCGGGCCTTCTGGGGCGGAAAGTCCAGCGCGGCCACGCAGCCGCTCTCGCCGGGGCGCAGCTGCGCCAATGTGTACGCCATGGGTCATGGCCTCCTTGTAAGGTGTCCACCACAGTCTATGCCGCCGGTCACTTCAGGGTGATGCTGTTGTGCAGAACGGTGGTGCTGTACAGCAGCAGCACGTCCGCGTCGGCGGGGAAGTCTACGAACCGACCCAGCAGGTCGGAGGACAGATACCGGATGTCCACGGCGTAGACCGTGCGGTAGCTCTCCGCCAGCAGGGGGATCAGGCTGCTGCCAAAGGAGTCCCGGAACACCACCAGCGTCCGGTCCGACAGGGCGTCGGGGCTGTCGATGCGCAGCAGGGAGCGGCTGCCGGACAGGAACAGGTCGTAGGGCGCGTCCTGGGCGGCGTCGAAGTCGTACACCCCGCCGTCCGTCTCCGTCTCGTAGTTGCGGACGGTGCAGGCCTCCAGTGCCGCGCCGGTGAGATAGGCCAGCGTGTCCGCCTCCAGCGGCTGAGGTGCGCTGTCCCAGTAAGCGCCGCGGAACTCTCCCGCCAGCGCGCACAGCGTCTCCTCCCGCGTGTCCGGTACCGGCGCGCCCATGGCGGCCAGCAGCGTGTCGGCCACAGGGCGCAGCTGCTCTTGCCGCCAGTGGGGGTCCGTGCGGTAGTAGTCCGCCAGCGTCAGGCCGCCGGCGATGTCCACCGGCGTCAGGAAATCCAGCGCGCCGCACAGATAGTCCGCCGTCTCCGCCGCCCCGGCGGGCGTATAGTCCTCCGGCGGCACGGTGAACAGCGCCTTGTCCGGTACCACCGCCAGATAGATGCCGCGTCCGGCGAAATACAGGTCGTGCAGATGCTGAAAGCGGTAGGCGGCCCGATCCAGTGAAGCGGCATCGAAAGCCGCGTCCGTTCTGGCGGCATAGCCGTCATAGACGTACACCGCATCCGCCGGGGCAGACGGCTCCGCCGTATGGCCGGGGAGCCTTGCCGCGCCCAGCAGCAGTGCCGCCGCCAGCAGCAGGAAGCCGCCCCGCTGCGCCAGCGTCTTTATCACTGGATGGCCTCGTCATACACGGCGGTGACGCCGTAGATGCCGGTCAGATGGTTCATAAAGCCGTCCACCAGATCCTCCGCGCCGTAAACAGCGGTCACATAGTCGCCCACCACGGCCACCGCCAGCTTATCGGGGAAGCCGCACATCCACTGACGCTGCTGGATGTTGTCCCGCAGCTGCTGTGCCAGCGCGTCAGGGTCGTCGGTGGCGTGGTAGGCAGCGGCGGTGAAGGTGTTGGCGTTCATCATGTGGACAAGGGACGCGGCCTCATCCACCGCAGCGGTCTCCGGCAGACCCAACTCACTGTCCGCCAGCGCACGGTCCTTCAGGTCGAAGACGCCGGGAGCGTCCTCGCGGGTGTTGGCCTCAGAAAAATCACCGCCGACAACGGCAAACTTCTCGTCCTCACCGTAGCTGTTCCAAACCGTCTCCAGCAGGTCCAGCGCACTGGTGGCCTTTACGGGACCGCCGTCGCTGGCATTGTCTTTGCCGCAAGCGGCCAGACTCAGGGCCAGCACGGCGGCCAGCACAAGGGAAATCATCTTCTTCATGGAAATGTCCTCCAAATTTTCAATGTTTCCGCGCCGGGAATATGCAGGGGAAAAAGCGCGGCTGTGATTGAGACGCAGCCGCGCTTCATTTTGTTCCCTCCGGGAGGGTCCTTTACGTCAAGGCTTCGCTTCCGCGCCTCGCCTTGACGCAAAACTCCTCTCCCGGACACACCTCACATCTTACAGCCAGGACTGGTCGAACCCGTAGGGCAGCAGCTCCTTCAGGGCGAACCTTTTGCTCTCACCGTTCTTGTTCAGGCAGATGACGGTCAGATCGGGGGCGAACTCCATCATCACCTGACGGCAGGTGCCGCAGGGCACGCAGTAGTCGTCGCTGCGCCCGGCGATGACAAGGGTATCGAAGTCCCGGTGTCCCTCGCTGACAGCCTTGAAGATGGCGGTGCGCTCGGCGCAGATGGTGGCGCCGTAGGCGGCGTTCT
>URST01000109.1 GCA_900550585.1 uncultured Eubacteriales bacterium | reverse complement strand
CCTCCACGCCCTGGGTGGCGTCCACCACCAGCAGCGCGCCCTCGCAGGCGGCCAGCGACCGGCTGACCTCGTAGTTGAAGTCCACATGGCCCGGCGTGTCGATGAGGTTCAGGGCGTAGGTCTCGCCATCCTGCGCCTTGTAGAAGATCTGTACAGCCCGGGACTTGATGGTGATGCCCCGTTCCCGCTCCAGATCCATGTTGTCCAGCAGCTGGTTCTCCATCTCCCGCTCCGGCACGGCGTTGCACTTCTCCAGCAGGCGGTCCGCCAGCGTGGATTTACCGTGGTCGATATGGGCGATGATGGAAAAGTTGCGGATATGGGATTGGTCAAACATATGCAAAAGCCTCCTTTGGGAACCCTGTCCGTTTATTGTCTCGCCGCCAGCTCGTCCACGTTGTGGACCACCTGCGCCGTGCTCTGCCCCAGTCCGGGAGCGGCGGTGAGGGCGTCGGAGGTCAGCTCCGGCACCTGCTCCGCCCCGGCCAGCGCCCGCAGGTACGCCGCGCGGCTGCGCAGCATGGCCGCGTCCACCGCGCCGGCGTCAAAGTCCACCGGGTCGGTGGCGAAAAAGTCCTCGTTGCCGCCGCTGCGCCGGTACAGGTGCCGCAGCAGGGTGTACAGCGCCGTGCTGAGGCAGTCGCCGGCGGCGGTGATGGCCGCCCGGTCGCCCCACTTGCCCAGCAGGTCGAACAGCACGCCGGTGGTGTTCACCACCAGCTTCTTTTGCAGCGTGGCCAGAATGCTGCCCTTCAGCGTCCCCTTTTCATCGCTGGCGTCGTACAGCTCCGCCGCCTCGATGATGGAGCCATCCCGGGAGTTGGTGCGCCCCAGCAGGAAGTCCGCCGACACATGGTAGAAGTCGCAGGCCCGGGCCACAAAGGCCAGTCCCGGCTCCCGGATGCCGTTTTCGTAGTGGCTCAGCAGCGCCTGGCTGATGCCCAGTGCCGCCGCCGCCTTCCGCTGACTGATGCCCATCTCCTGCCGCAGCAGGCTCAGTGTTCTGGAAAAATCCGTTGCCATCTCTCTCACCCCGTCAATTTTTATACAGCCCGTAAATCATACCCTATTTTATACAGCTTGTAAATGACTTTTTCATCCGGTGGACGGAAAAATTTGCACCGCCGTCCCGCCTGTGCTACAATAGGGCAAAATCACTTCGGAGGTGCATCATGGAAGAACAACTGACTCTGTATGTACGCTATACGGCCAAGGACGGCTGCCGCGAGGCCTTCGTCCGGGAGATCGTGGAGACGGGCATCCTTACCCTGATCCGTCAGGAGGCGGGCTGCCTGGCCTACGACTACTACTTCTCCGCCCAGGACGAGAACGTGGTGCTGCTCATCGAGCGGTGGGAGAGCGCGGAACACCAGCGCATCCACATGCAGCAGCCCCACATGACCCGTCTGCGGGAGATCAAGGACAAGTACATCGCCGCCACCAAGCTGGGCCGCGTCCGGCTGGAGGACTGACCATGCTGTTCGACACCCACGCCCACTACGATGACGAAGCCTTCGATGCCGACCGGGACGCGGTGCTGACGGCGCTGCCGGGGCAGGGGGTGGGCCTTGTCCTGAACCCCGGCTGCGACGTGGAAAGCTCCCGCAAGGCGGTGCAGTACGCGGCGGCGTATCCCCACGTCTACGCGGCGGTGGGTATCCATCCGGAGAACTGCGGCGGCTATACCGCCGACGATCTGGCGGCGCTGGAAAAGCTGGCGCGGCAGCCCAGGGTGGCGGCCATCGGCGAGATCGGACTGGACTACTACTGGGCGGAGAACCCGCCCAGGGACCTGCAGCAGCAGGTGCTCCGCGACCAGCTGGCGCTGGCCCGGGAGCTGGCGCTGCCCGTCATCATCCACGACCGGGAGGCCCACGCCGACACACTGTCCATCATCCGGGAGTTTCCCGGCATCACCGGCGTGTTCCACTGCTTTTCCGGCAGTCCCGAAATGGCGCAGGAGCTGCTGAAGCTGGGGTGGTATCTGGGCTTTGACGGCCCCGTGACCTACAAGAACGCCCGCCGCGCCCCGGAGGTGGCGGCGGTGACGCCGCTGGACCGGATGCTCATTGAGACGGACAGCCCCTACATGGCGCCGGTGCCCTACCGGGGCAAGCGCAACGACTCGGGCTATGTCCATCTGATAGCGGAAAAGCTGGCGGAGTGGAAGGGCGTGACGCCGGAGGAGATGGCCCGCGTCACCACGGAAAACGGGAAACGCCTGTTCCGCATTCCCTGAAAACGGCATATCCCCCGGCGAAAACGGGACGCAAAACAGCGGAGGGCTGCGCCCTCCGCTGTTTTTCCACGGATTTTCCGGTTTCCTCTTGCTTTTTATCGAATCATTCGATAAACTGGTGTCCTGACAATATTTTAACGGAGGTATCCCCCCATGAAGCAACTGAACCGCTGGGTCTACGCCATCGTGGGCGTGATCGTGCTGCTGTTTGCCGGTCTTGTCTATGCGTGGAGCGTGCTGTCCACCCCCATCGCCGCCGAATTTACCGCCTGGAGCAAGGCGCAGCTGAGCCTGACGTTCACGCTGGTGATGATCCTGTTCTGCGTCGGCTCCCTGCTGTGCGGCCTGCTGGCCGGCAGGCTCAGCGCCAAGGCGTCCGTCCGCATCGGCGCGGTGCTGTTCCTGCTGGGCTTCTTTCTGGCCAGCCGCACCCAGACACCGGTCATGCTGTACATCGGCTTCGGCTTCCTGTGCGGTCTGGGCTCCGGCATGTGCTACAACGCGGTGATGAGCACCATGGTCCGCTGGTTCCCCGACCGGCCCGGCCTCATCTCCGGCGTGCTGCTGATGGGCTTCGGCGGCGGCAGCTTCGTCATCGGCAAGCTGTATCAGGCGTGGACGCCGGCGGAGATCGGCGGCTGGCGCACCAGCTTTCTGGTGATGGGCATCCTCATTTTCGTGGTGCTGGCGGTCTGCTCCTTCTTCTTCGTGGCACCTCCGGCGGACTTTGCGGCCCCGGCGGCCAGGGGCGGCGCCAAGGCCGTCCGCCCCGCGGCGGCGGACTGCATCCCCGGCCAGATGCTGAAAAAGCCCGCCTTCTGGCTGTACTATGTGTGGGCCATCGCCCTCAGCGCCGCCGGCCTCGCCCTGATCTCCCAGGCCAGCGGCATGGTGTGGGAGGCCAGCGCCGACCAGACCGCGGCGGCTGTGGCCACCATCGTGGGCCTTATCTCCATCTGCAACGCTTTGGGCCGGGTACTGTTCGGCGGCATGTACGACAAGTACGGCCGCAGCCTGTCCATGCAGCTGGTGAACATCCTGTTCATCGCCACCGCCGCCATCCTGATCTTTGCCCTCAGCAGCCGCAGCGTCACGGTGGTCATCATTGGCTTCATCGTGGGCGGTCTGGCCTACTCCGGCGTGACGCCCACCAACTCCGCGTTCTGCCGGGCCTATTTCGGCCCCGCCCACTACCCCGTGAACTTTCCCCTTATCAACAGCAACCTGATCTTCGCCAGCTTCGGCAGCACCATCTCCGGTGCGCTGTTCGATGCCAGCGGCTCCTACAACAGCACGTTCTTCCTGATCATCGGACTGGCTGCGGCGGGCATCGTCTGCTCCCTGGCCATCTCGGTGCTGGACAAAAAGCAGAAGTGAGCATAAAAAACCTGACCGCCCGGCGGTCAGGTTTTTTTATGGGCTTTGCAGCGGTCAGCACAGCTTGGCGCCGGCGGGCACGCTGTCGTCGATGAGCATCAGGTGCAGCTTCTCCTCGCCGTGCTCGTGGTGGACGGCGGAGATCAGCATGCCGCAACTGGGAATGCCCATCATCTTCCGGGGCGGCAGGTTCAGGATGGCAATGGCCGTCTTGCCGATGAGCTGCTCCGGCTCGTAGTACTGGTGGATACCGGACAGGATGATGCGGTCGGTGCCGCTGCCGTCGTCCAGCGTGAACTTCAGCAGCTTGTCGGACTTCTTCACCG
>URST01000108.1 GCA_900550585.1 uncultured Eubacteriales bacterium | reverse complement strand
CAGCAGCGTGGATTTGCCGCAGCCGGAGGGGCCGCACAGCACCCAGAACTCGCCGGGGCGGACGGTGAGGTCGATGCCGGTGAGGGCGGGACGGCGCTGCTGGGGGTAGGTGAAGCCGAAGCCGGCAAGGCGGAACAGCTCGTCCATATCAGGCACCTCCTTTCATGCGGCGGAAATGGCGGCGGGAGACCCACGACATGGCGGCGGGCGTCAGGCACAGCAGCAGGTACACCGCGAAAAAACTGACGGTCAGGGGCTGGGCCGGGGCGCCCAGCAGCAGGGGGTAATACTGGAAGTACAGGCCGCGGGACAGCACGCCGGTCAGCAGATACAGGCCGCAGAAGCCCAGCCACAGCAGCAGGCTGCGGTCGCGGTCGTCCAGACGGTAGATGGAGAAGGCGGTGCGGCCCGGCTGGCCGTAGCCGCGGCTGCGCATGCTGTCCGCCGTGTCGATGGCGCTCTCCAGACTCCAGGTGACCAGCACGGAAAAGACCTTCATGGCATTTTTCCCGCGCTGGAGCAGACCGCCGGAGGCGGTGTCGCGGCCCATATAGCGCTGGGCCTGGGACACGGCGCGGAACTGGCGGCGGAAGCGGGGCACGAAGCGCAGCGTCATGCTCAGCACCAGCGACAGGGCGGGGATGACGCGGCCAAAGAGGTAGATGAATTTATCGGAGGTCATGACGGTGCTGAAGCAGCGGAACCACAGCACCACCGATGCCAGCAGCAGCGCCGCGGCAAGGCCGTAGAGGATGCTCTCCAGCGTCAGGGGGTTGCCGGAGGGCAGGTAGGCCAGGATGGTGACGCCCTGATGGACGAAGGCGGGGTTCACCAGCGCCGCCAGCAGCGCCATGGGCACCAGCCAGCGGGCGCTGCGGCCCAGCTCCCGCAGGCCGCACAGCCGCGTGACATAGCAGCAGGCGCCGGTGAGTGAGATCAGCAGGCAGGCGGGGTGCATCAGGGTCATGGAGAAGGCCAGCACCAGCGCAAAATAGAGAAAATTCACCGCCGGGTGGCAGTCGGAAAACGTATCGCGCACGGGTGGCACCTCCCTTCCCTGTCAGATAAGCGTATACAGTGTAATTATATCGTTTTCGCCGGTGTGCGTCAATCCCCGGAGGGGGTGGGAAAATGTGGAACGGGTTGGACCTCCGGGCATAAAAAAGACCGCCTTGCGGCGGTCTTTCCGTGTGTTTCGTATGCTTCAGGCCAGGAAGCCCTTGAGGATGGTGTCCTCGGCCTCCTCCTCCGTCAGGCCCAGCGTCTCCAGCTTCAGCAGCTGGTCACCGGCAATCTTGCCGATGGCCGCCTCGTGGATGAGCTGGGCGTCGGGACAGTTGGCGGTGATGGCGGGCACGGACTCGATCTTGGCCTGGCCCATGATGATGCTGTCGCACTGGACGTGGCCGAAGCATTGGGCGTTGCCCACCATGACGGGGCGGAACACCTGATGGGACTCATCCTGCGCCACGGAGCGGGAGATGACCCGGCCCTTGGCATCGTGGCCGTTGAGCTGGATGTTCATGTCGCTCTCCGCCTGCTGGCGGCCGTGGGTCAGGAGACGCTCCGTCACCACCACCTCGCTGCCGGCCTCGCAGAAGAAGTCCGTTTCCCGCTTGGTGGAGTCGATGCCCCGGATCTGGACGGTGTCCATCTGCATGGTGGAATTCTCACCCAGATACACCACGGTCTTGGGGTTCATGATGTTGCCGCCGGTCTGACCGGGGTCGTTCTCACCGTAGTGCTTCTCGCTGTAATGCACCCGTGCGTTTTTGCCGATGTGGAACGTGTGGACGCCGTCGTGACGGCTCTCGTCGCAGCCAGAGTTGTGGATGCCGCAGCCGGCCACGATCTCCACGTCGCAGTCGTCGCCCACATAGAAGTCGTTGTAGACCATCTCGCTGAGGCCGGTCCTGCTGATGATGACGGGGATGTAGCACTTCTCCCCCTTCGTGCCGGGCTTGATGCGGATGTCGATGCCCTGCCTGCCGTCGGCGCGGGGGGTGATGTCGATGTGCTCTGTGGACTGGCGGGCCTCACAGCCGCTGTCCTTGCGGATATTGAAGGCGCCCACGGGCTTACCCGTCAGGTCGGCGATCTTTTCCAGCAGCTTGGCGTCAATATCGGTGATCATTGTGCGCCCTCCTTTCTCTCCAGCACGGGACAGCCGCCCAGCGTATCCGCCAGGATCAGGGGGAATACCTCCTCGGTGCTGCCCCGGTGGGCGATCTGCCCGTTGGCGATGACCACGATCTCATCCGCCAGGCGGATGATGCGCTCCTGATGGGAGATGATGATCATGGTGGCCTTGCCCTCCCGGTGGATCTGCTCGAACGTCTCGGTGAGGCGGGCAAAGCTCCACAGGTCGATGCCGGCCTCCGGCTCGTCGAAGATCATCAGGTCGCCCCGGCGGGCCAGAATGGTGGCGATCTCGATGCGCTTGACCTCGCCGCCGGACAGGGACACGTCCACCTCGCGGTCCAGATAGTCGTTGGCGCACAGGCCCACCTTGGTCAGGTACGCGCAGCACTTATCCTTGCTGAGCTTCTCCTGCCCCGCCGCCAGAAGCAGCAGGTCGTGGACGGTGATGCCCTTGAAGCGCGGCGGCTGCTGAAAGCCGTAGCTGATGCCCCGGCGGGCCCGCTCGGTGATGGACAGGTCCGTCACGTCCTCGCCGTTATAGAGCACGCGGCCTGACGTGGGCTGCACCAGGCCCATGATGACCTTGGCCAGCGTGGTCTTGCCGCCGCCGTTGGGGCCGGTGAACACCATCAGCTTGTGGTCGGGGATGGTGATGGATACGTTCTTGAGGATGTCCTGCTCCCCATCGGGAGTGGACACGCGGTAACAGATATTTTGCAGTTCCAGCATGGATAGCTCTCCTCTCTCTGAGGTGGTATCTGAAGTATACCAGATGGGCTGTTGGAAGGATGTGGCATATGCAACAGTCATTGGAAAAGCGGATGCGCTTTACAACTGTGTCAGTGTAACAGATTTCCGGAAAAAAAGCAATCTTTTCCTGCACATTTCGCCGCAAACGGGGCAGACAGGCGCACCGCCGTGCCTTTACGCATAGTATGCCGTGAGAAGGAGGCGTTCAAACATGGAGCAGGAACTGAATTTACCCTATGACCGGGCGCTGTCGGAGGCGGTATGGCGGCGGGTGGCGCCGGAGCTGACACCCTTTGCACCGCTGCCCGCCCCGGAGGAGCGGGAGTCGTGCTGCATGGCCGCGCCCACGGAGGACGGCCTGACCCGGCTGCAGCGCTTTATCGACGAGGAGGTGTCCATGGCCAGGGCCTACCGGTGCCACGCACGGAGCGCGCCCTCTGCCCCCCGGCGGACGCTGCTGCGCATGGCGGACGAGGAGCTGGCCCACGCCCGGACACTGCTGACCGCCCACTATCTGATGACCGGGAAGTTCTATCAGCCGCCGGCTGCCGCGGGGCAGGAGCCGCCGATGCCGTGGTGCCAGCTGCTGCGGGAGCTGTACCACGAGGAGACCTGCGGCGGCGCGGCTTACGCACAGGCGGCGGAGGACACGGAGGATGTGTGCCTGCGGGAGCTTTTCCAGCGGCTGAGCCGGGCGGAATACGGCCACGCCGCCATGCTGCTGCATCTGCTGGAAAACAGCTTGACATCCGGGAATAACCTGCTAAAATAGGGGGCAATTAAAGTACACAAAGGAGGTCTGTGAAGATGAAAGAGTGCATCTCCCGCGAAGCGGCGCTGGCCGCCCTGAAGGAGTATAACAAGGAGCCGTTCCATATCCTGCACGGCCTGACGGTGGAGGGCGTCATGCGCTGGTACGCCAACGAACTGGGCTACGGTGAGGACGCGGATTTCTGGGCCACAGTGGGCCTGCTCCACGACATCGACTTTGAGATGTGGCCGGAGCAGCACTGTCTCAAGGCCCCGGAGCTGCTGCAGAAGGCCGGGTGCAGCCAGGAGTTCATCCACGCCGTCTGTTCCCACGGCTACGGACTGGTGTGCGACGTAGAGCCTACCCACCAGATGGAGAAGGTGCTGTTCGCCGCCGACGAGCTGACGGGCCTTATCGGCGCCGCCGCCCGCATGCGCCCCAGCAAGAGCGTCATGGATATGGAGGTCAGCAGCCTGAAGAAGAAGTACAAGGACAAGAAGTTCGCCGCCGGCTGCTCCCGGGA
>URST01000107.1 GCA_900550585.1 uncultured Eubacteriales bacterium | reverse complement strand
CCCTGCTCGATGCACTCCTTCTTATAGGTGCCGGCCACGGGATGCTGGAAGCGGGTGGGGTTGGTGGAGTTGCCGGTGATGGACACGTCCACGCCCTCATGGTGCATGATCGCCACGCCCTCGCGGACATCATCCGCGCCGTAGCAGCGGACATCGGCCCGCTCCGTCTCGGAGTAGCGGATCTCCCGGACGATGTTGAGCTTGCCGGTGTAGTAGTCGAACTGGGTCTGCACATAGGTGAAGCCGTTGATGCGGCTGATGATCTGGGCGGCGTCCTTGCCCAGGCCGTTCAGGATCACGCGCAGCGGCTCCTTGCGGGCCTTGTTGGCGTTCTTCACGATGCCGATGGCGCCCTCGGCGGCGGCGAAGGACTCGTGGCCGGCCAGGAACGCGAAGCACTTGGACTCGTCGCTCAGCAGCATAGCGCCCAGATTGCCGTGGCCCAGACCCACCTTGCGGTCCTCGGCCACAGAGCCGTCGATGCAGAAGGACTGGAGGCCCACGCCGATCATCTTGGCGGCCTCGGCGGCGGTCTTGACGCCGGACTTGATGGCGATGGCAGCGCCCACGGTATAAGCCCAGCAGGCGTTTTCAAAGCAGATGGGCTGGATGCTCTTGACGATCTCGTAGGGGTCGAAGCCCTTCGCCTTGCAGATGTCGCGGCACTCCTCCACGGAGCCGATGCCGTACTGGGCGAGGACGCCGTTGATCTTGTCGATCCTTCTCTCGTAACTTTCAAACAGAGCCATTATTGTCGTCCTCCCTTCTTACTCGTGACGCGGGTCGATATACTTCGCCGCGTTGTCCCACTGGCCGTAGTGGCCGGTGGCCTTCTTCAGTGCTTCGTTGGCGTCGTCGCCCTTCTTGATGAAGTCCATCATCTTGCCAAGGCTGATGAACTCGTAGCCCACGATCTCATCGTCCTTGTTCAGCGCCAGACGGCTGCAGTAGCCCTCGGCCATCTCCAGATAGCGGGGGCCCTTGTCCTTGGTGGCGAACATGGTGCCCACCTGGGAGCGCAGGCCCTTGCCCAGATCCTCCAGAGACGCACCCACAGCCAGGCCGTCCTCGGAGAAGGCGGACTGGGTGCGGCCGTACACGATCTGCAGGAACAGCTCGCGCATGGCGGTGTTGATGGCGTCGCACACCAGGTCGGTGTTCAGCGCCTCCAGAATGGTCTTGCCGATGAGGATCTCAGAGGCCATGGCGGCGGAATGGGTCATGCCGGAGCAGCCGATGGTCTCCACCAGCGCCTCCTCGATGACGCCGTTCTTCACGTTCAGCGTCAGCTTGCAGGCACCCTGCTGCGGCGCGCACCAGCCCACGCCGTGGGTAAAGCCGGAGATGTCGGAGATCTCCTTGGCCTGCACCCACTTGCCCTCCTCGGGGATGGGCGCCGGGCCGTGATAAGCGCCCTTGGCCACGGGACACATATGCTGTACTTCAGTCGTATAGATCATAGCAGCGATCTTCCTTTCTCATATATAGTTACCAACAATGGGAATGACCGTTTGTATTGTAACACGGTGTGTCGGAAAAAGCAAGAAACATTCCAAACATTTGGTGTGATCGCCGGATACAGGGATGATCTGCACCGGACATGCTGATCTTATCACAGGATCCCACAAATTGCAATGGAATGCCCCCTGTTCTCCTTGACTTTTCCCCCATTTGAAATATAATAAACAGGTATTTGCATCGGTATTTTTACAGACATCACAGGAGGTCGCCCCCATGAGCATGGATATGACGTATTTTGACGAGATGGAAGCCCGCATCCCCCGCGGCTGTGTCCGCACCCGTTTCGCCCCCTCTCCCACCGGCTATATGCATGTGGGCAATCTGCGCACGGCGCTGTACACCTGGCTCATCGCACGCAGCCACGGCGGCACGTTCATCCTCCGCATCGAGGACACCGACCAGGGTCGTCTGGTGGAGGGCGCCACCGATGTGATCTACCGCACCATGGCGGAATGTGGTCTGGACCACGACGAGGGTCCGGACGTGGGCGGCCCTGTGGCCCCGTATATCCAGTCCCAGCGCCGGGACACCTACGGTAAGTATGCCCGGCTTCTGGTGGAAAAAGGCGGCGCGTATTACTGCTTCTGCGAAAAGTGCGCCTCCGAGGAGGACAGCGGCGAGTTTGACCGCGCCGCCGATCCCTGCCGCGATCTGCCGCTGGAGGAGGCGCTGCGGCGCGTGGAGGCCGGTGAGCCGTATGTCATCCGGCAGCGGATCCCTCAGGAGGGCACCACCACGTTCCACGACGCCATTTTCGGCGACATCACCGTGGAGAACAGCACGCTGGACGATCAGGTGCTGCTGAAGCGGGACGGTCTGCCCACCTACAACTTCGCCAACGTCATCGACGATCATCTCATGGGCATCACCCATGTGGTGCGGGGCAGCGAATATCTGTCCTCCGCGCCCAAGTACGATCTGCTGTACCACGCCTTCGGCTGGGACGTGCCCACCTATGTCCACTGCTCCCCCGTGATGCGGGACGCCCAGAACAAGATGTCCAAGCGCCACGGTGATCCGTCCTACGAGGATCTGAAGGCGGAGGGCTATCTCACCGAGGCCATTCTGAACTATGTGGCGCTGCTGGGCTGGTCCCCCAAGGGCGAGTTGGCGGAGCAGGAGATATTCACTCTGCCGGAGCTGGTGAAGGCCTTCGACATGACGGGCATCTCCAAGTCTCCCGCCATCTTTGACCGGGCCAAGCTGGACCACTTCAACGCCGTTTATCTGCGGAGCATGGCGCCGGAGGCCTTTGCCAAGGCGGCGGAGCCCTACATCCGGCAGACGGTGAAGGGCGATTTCGACGTGGCCGCCATCGCGGGGCTGCTGCAGGCCCGCTGCGAGCGGCTGACGGACATCCCCGAGAAGGTGAATTTCTTCGACGCCTGCCCTGACTACGACGCGGAGTTCTTCACCAACAAGAAATCCAAGACGAACCCCGAGGTCTGCAAAGCCATGCTGGAGGCCGCCATCCCCATGTTGGAGGCGCTGCCCCAGTGGACGGACGAGAGCATCCACGACGGGCTGGTGTCTCTGGCGGAGACGCTGGGCGTGAAGAACGCCACCCTGATGTGGCCGGTGCGCATCGCCGCCGCCGGCAAGCTGGTGACGCCCGGCGGCGCCGTGGAGATCTGCCGCATCCTGGGCCGCGATGAGACGCTGCGCCGTCTCCGCGCCGGTCTGGAGAAGCTGGCATGAAAAAGCAGCTCCGGGCCATCGGGGATTTCTGGCGGGCGGAATACGGCCGCTATGTGGGCATGACCGCCGCCGCGTTTCTGGTGCTGCTGGTGCTGGCCTACGCCGCCGGGCGGCTCTTTCCCGACATCCCTGTCACCGTTATCAGCGCCTTCAACGAGGACATCGCCGGCTCCGGCATCGTGCAGGAGGACGGCAGCTTCAATGTGCTGGCGCTGTTCGCCAACAACCTGCGGGCCATGGTGCTGGGCATACTGTACGGCTTTATCCCGTTTTTGTACCTGCCGGCGCTGGCGCTGGGCGTCAATGCCGCCATTCTCGGCATGCTGGCCTCGCTGATAGACGGCCAGTGGCTGCTGCTGGCGGCGGGCATCCTGCCCCACGGCATCTTTGAGCTGCCGGCGCTGTTCCTCAGTCTGGCCGCCGGACTGTGCCTGTGCAAGAACATCAATGCCTATATCCGGAAAAACGAGAAGGGCATCATGAAGCCGCTGCTGCTGAATATCCTGCGGGTGACGGTGCTGCTGGTGCTGCCGCTGCTGGTGATCGCCGCGGTCATGGAGACCTATGTGACCCCCGCTCTGATGCAGCTGTTTCTGTAAAGACCGGCCACGCGCCGTTCTGCTATACTTCACTTTGAAAGGAATGATCCAGATGTGTGAGAAAAAGATCGACGTCCCCGCCCTGTTCGGGAAAATGGTGTTCGGAGAGCAGCAGATGCAGCAGCGTCTCCCCGCCGAGGCCTACCGCGCATGGCAGCAGTCCCGGACACAGGGCACGGCGCTGGATCGTTCCACCGCCGGTGAGATCGCCGCGGCCATGAAGGATTGGGCCATCGAAAACGGCGCCACCCATTACACCCACTGGTTCCAGCCCATGACCGGCTTCACCGCCGAGAAGCACGACAGCTTCATCACCCGCGACGGCGCGGACGGCGTGCGCATGGAACTGAGCGCCAAGGAGCTGAACAAGGGCGAGGCTGACGCCTCCAG
>URST01000106.1 GCA_900550585.1 uncultured Eubacteriales bacterium | reverse complement strand
GACACCAGCGAGGTGTTCTGGGTCCGTATCGACAAGAACCGCAAGCTGCCCATCACCTGCCTGATCCGTGCCATGGGGCTCCGGACCGACGCGGAGATCCTGGAGCGCTTCGGCGATGACCGCCGCATCGTGGCCACGCTGGAGAAGGATACCTGCAAGACCTACGAGGAGGCGCTGCTGGAGATCTACCGCAAGCTGCGTCCCGGCGAGCCGCCCACGGTGGATTCTGCCGAGACCCTGCTGCAGGGCCTGTTCTTCGATCCCCGCCGGTACGACCTGTCCATGGTGGGCCGGTACAAGTTCAACAAGAAGTTGACCATCTGGTCCCGCGCCAAGGGCCAGAAGCTGGCGGTGCCTGCAGCAAACCCCGCCACCGGCGAGATCATCTTCGAGGACGGCCATGTGCTGACCGCCGCCGACTGCGCCGAGCTGGACGCCGTGGGCGTGTACGAGATCACCGTGGCGCTGGAGTCCGGCGAGACGCTGAAGATCTTTACCAATAAGATGTGCGACATGTCCCGCTATGTGGATTTCGATCCCCGGGAGAAGTGCGGCATCAAGGAGCGCGTGCGCTACGACGTGCTGCAGGAGCTGCTGGGCCAGTACAGCGGCGAGGAGCTGATCGCCCAGTGCCGGCTGCACGCCGACGATCTGGTGCCCAAGCACATCATCGTGGACGATATCTTCGCGTCCATCAACTATATGAACGCGCTGGCCCACGGCCTGGTGACCAAGGACGACATCGACCATCTGGGCAACCGCCGCCTGCGCTGCGTGGGCGAGCTGCTGCAGAACCAGTTCCGCATCGGCTTTTCCCGGATGGAGCGGGTCATCCGCGAGCGCATGACCATTCAGGATCTGGACGTGGTGACGCCCCAGAGCCTCATCAACATCCGGCCTGTCACCGCCGCCATCAAGGAGTTCTTCGGCTCCAGCCCCCTGAGCCAGTTCATGGATCAGACCAACCCGCTGGCCGAGCTGACCCACAAGCGCCGTCTGTCCGCACTGGGCCCCGGCGGCCTGAGTCGTGAGCGCGCCAACATGGAGGTCCGAGACGTGCATTACAGCCACTATGGCCGTATGTGTCCCATCGAGACCCCTGAAGGCCCCAACATCGGCCTGATCTCCTATCTGGCCACCTATGCCCGCATTAACGAGTACGGCTTTATCGAGGCGCCGTTCCGCGCCGTGGATCACGAGACGTGCAAGGTCTCCGACGACATCACCTACATGACCGCCGACGTGGAGGATCAGTATGTGGTGGGTCAGGCGGCGGAGCCGGTGGACGAGAACGGGTGCCTGACCCGCGAGCGTATCACCTGCCGCCACCGCGACGAGATCGTGGAGGTCCCCCGCAACAGCGTGGACTATATCGACGTGTCGCCCCGCATGATGGTGTCCATCGCCACGGCCATGATCCCCTTCCTGCCCAACGATGACGCCAACCGCGCCCTGATGGGCGCCAACATGCAGCGTCAGGCCGTGCCCCTGCTGAAGCCGGAGGCGCCCATCGTGGGCACCGGCATGGAGCACAAGATCTGCCTGGACTCCGAGGTGGCCGTGCTGGCCGAGGGCGACGGCGTGGTGACCAAGGTAGACGCCACCAACGTGTCTGTCCGCTATGACAGCGGCGAGACCAAGGATTACAAGCTCATCAAGTTCCTGCGCTCCAACCACGGCACCTGCATCAACCAGAAGCCTATCGTCTCCGTGGGCGAGCGCGTCCACGGCGGCGACGATCCCACCGTGCTGGCGGACGGTCCCGCCACCGATCAGGGTGAGATCGCACTGGGCCGCAACATTCTGGTGGGCTTCATGACGTGGGAAGGCTACAACTATGAGGACGCCGTGCTGCTCAACGAGCGGCTGGTGAAGGAGGACGTGTACACGTCCATCCATATTGAGGAATACGAGATCGACGCCCGCGACACCAAGCTGGGGCCCGAGGAGATCACCCGCGATATCTCCAACGTGGGCGAGGAGGCGCTGAAGGATCTGGACGAGCGCGGCATTATCCGCGTGGGCGCCGAGGTACACGCTGGCGACATTCTGGTGGGCAAGGTCACGCCCAAGGGCGAGACTGACCTCACCGCCGAGGAGCGCCTGCTGCGCGCCATCTTCGGCGAGAAGGCCCGCGAGGTCCGCGACACCTCCCTGAAGGTGCCCCACGGCGAGAGCGGCATCGTCATCGATACCAAGGTATTTACCCGCGAGAACGGCGACGAGTTGGGGCCGGGCGTGAACCAGGTGGTCCGCGTCTACATCGCCCAGCGCCGCAAGATCCAGCCCGGCGACAAGATGGCCGGCCGTCACGGCAACAAGGGCGTCGTGTCCCGCGTGCTGCCCCAGGAGGATATGCCCTTCCTGCCCGACGGCACGCCGCTGGATATCGTGCTGAACCCCCTGGGCGTGCCCAGCCGTATGAACATCGGTCAGGTGCTGGAGGTCCATCTGGGCTACGCCGCCAAGACCCTGGGCTGGAAGGTAGCCACCCCCATCTTCGACGGCGCCACCGACAAGGATATTTCCGAGGCGCTGGAGCTGGCCGGCCTCGATCCCGAGGGCAAGAGCTGGCTGTACGACGGACGTACCGGCGAGCGGTTCGACAACAAGGTCACCGTGGGCTATGTGTACTTCCTGAAGCTGCACCATCTGGTGGATGATAAGATCCACGCCCGTTCCACCGGTCCCTACTCCCTGGTGACCCAGCAGCCTCTGGGCGGCAAGGCCCAGTTCGGCGGCCAGCGCTTCGGCGAGATGGAAGTGTGGGCGCTGGAGGCCTACGGTGCGGCGTACACCCTGCAGGAGATCTTGACCGTCAAGTCCGACGACGTGACGGGCCGTGTCCGCACCTACGAGTCCATTGTCAAGGGCCACAATGTGCCCACGCCGGGCGTGCCGGAATCCTTCAAGGTGCTGGTCAAGGAGCTGCAGTCCCTGTGCCTGGATATCCAGGTGCTGGATGCCGACGGCAACCAGATCGAGCTGAAGGAGGACGAGGACGCGCTGGATACCTTCAACCTGGCGCGCATGGACGCCGAGGACGAGCGGCAGAAGCGGTTCGCCGATGAGGATGAGCTGGCCGACGCCGGATTCGACTACGTCGCCGACGAGGAAGTGGACGCTTCCTTCGATGACGACGGGGACGACGAGTTTTAAGGAAAAGGAGGAGCTGCATTATGAGTTACGCAACATTTGACGCCATCAAGATCGGCATCGCTTCTCCGGAGATGATCCGCGAGTGGTCCTACGGCGAGGTGAAAAAGCCGGAGACCATCAACTACCGCACGCTGAAGCCGGAACGGGACGGCCTGTTCTGCGAGCGCATTTTCGGGCCGACGAAGGACTGGGAGTGCCACTGCGGCAAGTATAAGAAGATCCGCTACAAGGGCAAGATCTGCGACCGCTGCGGCGTGGAGGTCACCCGGGCCAAGGTGCGCCGCGAGCGCATGGGCCACATCGAGCTGGCCACCCCCGTCAGCCACATCTGGTACTTCAAGGGCATCCCCTCCCGCATGGGCCTGCTGCTGGACATCAGCCCCCGCATTCTGGAGAAGGTGCTGTACTTCGCCGCCTATATCGTCACCGATCCCGGCGAGACGCCCCTCATCAAGAACCAGATCCTGTCCGAGAAGGAATACCGCGATATGCGGGAGAAGTACGAGGACGATTTCGACGCCGGCATGGGCGCCGAGGCCGTGAAGAAGCTGCTGCAGCAGATCGATCTGGAGCAGTTGAGCGAGCAGCTCCATGCGGAGCTGAAGACCACCTCCGGCCAGAAGAAGGCGCGTATCGTCAAGCGTCTGGAGGTGGTGGACGCCTTCCGTCTCAGCGGCAACAAGCCGGAGTGGATGATCATCGACGTCCTGCCCGTGATCCCGCCGGAGATCCGGCCCATGGTCCAGCTGGACGGCGGCCGCTTCGCCACGTCCGACCTGAACGACCTGTACCGCCGCGTCATCAACCGCAACAACCGCCTCAAGCGCCTGATGGAGCTGAACGCGCCCGATATCATCGTCCGCAACGAGAAGCGTATGCTGCAGGAGGCGGTGGACGCCCTCATCGACAACGGCCGCCGCGGCCGTCCCGTCACCGGCGCCAACAACCGCGCCCTCAAGTCCCTCAGCGATATGCTGAAGGGTAAGCAGGGCCGCTTCCGCCAGAACCTGCTGGGCAAGCGCGTGGACTACTCCGGCCGTTCCGTTATCTGCGTCGGCCCCGAGCTGAAGATCTACCAGTGCGGCGTGCCCAAGGAGATGGCGCTGGAGCTGTTCCGCCCCTTCATCATGAAGAAGCTGGTGGAGGACGGCTCCGCCAACAACATCAAGTCCGCCAAGAAGATGGTGGACAAGGGCCGCACCGAGGTGTGGGA
>URST01000105.1 GCA_900550585.1 uncultured Eubacteriales bacterium | reverse complement strand
TCATGGCCTTGTGGTTCAGCTTGTTCTGCTTGATGATGGCGGACTCGATGGGCATGCCGTGGTTGTCCCAGCCGGGGATATAGGGGGTGTAGTAGCCCCGCATGGCATACATACGGGTGATGAAGTCCTTCAGGGACTTGTTGAGGGCGTGGCCCATGTGCAGCGCGCCGTTGGAGAACGGAGGGCCGTCATGCAGGGAGAACAGGGGCTTGCCCTCGTTCTTCTTCAGAAGCTCGTTGTAGAGGTCGATCTCCTCCCAGTGCTTCAGCATGTCCGGCTCGCGCTTGGGCAGGCCGGCCCGCATGGGAAAGCCGCTCTTGGGCATATTCAGTGTCTTTTTGTACTCCATGTTGCTTCTCCTTTATCTGAATTTTTACCATCGATTGACAAGGGCAAACACGGTTTTGGCGGGCAGAAATGCGCCCATACTGCGTCAAGCCCCTTGACAATACGGCAAGTATTCTCTGCGGGCCTTTCCTTGGCTGGACACATTTCTGCTCCGACAAAACTGTTCGCACCTGCCAGCGATGGATGTTCGAGGGATTTTTGGCTTTTGAGACGCAGGCTTGCTGGCGCAAGCCAAGGCGAAAAGGGTAAAAAGCGCCGAAAAGACGCGCTGACAGGCGTATTTGCCCTTGTCAATCGATGGTAAGATGACAAAATAAAAAGCGCCTTTGCCTCCTAAGAGACAAAGGCGCGTGAAAGCATCCTCTGCGGTACCACTCTCGTTGCCGCGTGATCGCGGCCGCTCAGTCCCACCAGCCGTGGGTACGGGGAGATAACGGCCCGCCGCCGTCCGCGCTTACCGGCTGAAAAGCCATCAGGCGGATGCTCAGGAGTGATACCCCAGACCGGCTGCCCGTCCGCCTTGCACCAAATGGCGGCTCTCTTTGCGCGGCAGGGAGGCAGGGCGCGTCTCCTTCATCGCAGTTGTACAGTGTTTCCTTGAGATAACGTTACTATACTCACAAAAACTGCCCTTGTCAATGGCAATTTTGCCGAAAAAACCGATTTTTTACAGGATACCGGCCAGCGTCAGCAGACCTACCGCGCCCATGAACGTGTAGACGATGCCGCAGATGGTCAGGATCACGGTGACGGCCTTGTACAGGCCGCTGTCCTTTTTGGTGTGCTTGAAGCGGCGGATGTAGAACAGGGACAGGCAGGCGATGCCCAGCAGCAGGGACGACAGGCTGTTGAGGAGGATGCTGTCCTTGTACACCGTCAGGCGCAGGAGCAGCACCACGATGATGCCGGCGAACAGCACGCCCAGCCAGACCTTCAGCCAGGTGGGCAGCTTGACGCGCTCCTGCTGGCTGGCCTTGTCCATGATCTTCTGGGCCATGTAATTGCCGGCGGTGTAGCCGCCGTAGTTGCTGTTTTTCTTCTTGTGATGCACGTTCTTGTTGGGGTTGCCCTTCGCCTTGCGGATGTTCTCCTCCTGGTTGGCGTACTGGTTCACGTTCATGCGGTAGTTGTTCTTGGCCATGGGTCATTCTCCTTCTGTCATTTGATCGGTGAGATAGCGGCGCAGCAGGTCCAGAGCGTGGTGGGCGGACAGGGTGCGGATGCGCTCCCGGCTGCCCACGGCCATGGCGCGGGCCACGGGGGCGGACACGGCGCCGTAAGCTTCCAGCAGGGAGACGGGGACGCCCAGCGCGTGCTGCTTTACGCCGTTGGTGTAGCTGACGACGCCGCCCAGAAAGACCTGGGACGCGCCGGGAAGATCCGTCAGGCGCTTGGCGATAAGGCCGCCGGTGCAGCTCTCGGCGGCGGAGAGAGTCAGGTGCTTTTCCCGGCAGAGGCGGAACACCGCCTCCTCCAGACCGGATATGTCCACGCCGTAGAGGCAGCTGCCCAGCCGCTGCCGCACCTCCGCCAGCAGCGGGGCCATCCGGGCCTCGCAGGCCGCAGCATCGGCGGCCCGGGCGGACAGGCGCAGCGACACCTCGCCGCTGCCGGCGTAGGGCGCCAGCATCAGATCGTCCTCCTGATGGAGCAGATCGCCCAGAAGCTCCTGCACCTGCGGCTCCGTCAGACCGAAGATCCGCAGGTTGTGGGCGCGGATGACCTGTCCGTGGAGGCGCTCCAGATAGGGCAGCAGGCAGTGCTCCGCCATATACCGGCACTCCGAGGGGACGCCGGGCAGCAGCACGGCGGTGACGCCGCAGGCGGTGAAGGCGCAGCCGGGGGCGGTACCCACCGGGTTGCGGAACACGGTGCAGCCCGCCGGCAGATAGGCCTGCTGCAAATTGCAGGCGGGCATCTCCCGGTGGAACACGGTGTCGAAGTAGCGGCGGATGTCCGCCTCCGCCTCCGGGTGGTAGACCAGCGGCGTGTCCAGCGCGGCGCACACCGCCGTTTTCGTCATGTCGTCGTAGGTGGGGCCCAGCCCGCCGGTGAACACCAGCAGCTCCGCGCGGCGTCTGGCGGTGTTGACGGCGGCCTCCAGCCGGGGCGCATCGTCGCCCACGGCGGTGTGGTACAGCACGTCCACGCCGGCGGCGGTCAGCAGCTCCGACAGGAACCGGGCATTGGTATTGGTGACGCCGCCGGACAGCAGCTCGCTGCCCACGGCAATGATCTCCGCAGTACGGGGCATGGGATACGCCTCCTCAGAACTGGGGCTTGACGCGGATCATCTCGCGGTTCGCCATGGCCCGCTGGCACAGGCCCTCCACGTCCAGCGCGGCCTCGTACTCCCGGGTCTCCTCCACGCTGGGCTTCGTCTTGGGGTGCCGGGGGGTGAACACGGTGCAGCAGTCCTCGTAGGGCAGGATGGAGGTGTCGAAGGTGCCGATCTTGCGGGCGATCTTCACGATCTCCTCCTTGTCAAGGCCGATGAGGGGGCGCAGCACCGGCATGGTGGTGACATCCTCACTGACGGCCAGAGCCTGCATGGTCTGACTGGCCACCTGTCCCAGATTCTCGCCGGTGACAAGGGCGCGGCAGCGCAGCTCACGGGCCAGCTGGTCGGCAAGGCGCATCATGAAGCGGCGCATGATGAGGGTGAAGTGATCCTCCGGGCACTTGCGGCGGATCTCCTCCTGAATCTCGGTGAAGGGGATGATGAACACCGCCAGACGGCCGCACCACGGCGTCAGCTCCTGGGCCAGCTTCAGCACCTTCTCCCGGGCCAGCTCACTGGTGTAGGGAGGGGAGGCGAAGTGGATCATCTCCAGCTGGACGCCGCGCTTGGCGATCATGTAGCTGGACACGGGGCTGTCGATGCCGCCGGACAGCAGGCTCACCGCGTGGCCGCCCATCCCCAGCGGCAGTCCGCCGGCAGCGGCCTCCGCCGGGCCGTGGACATAGGCCGCGTCCTCCCGGACCTCCACATACACCGTCAGCTCCGGATGGTGGACATCCACCGTCAGGTGGGGGAAGGCGTCGTGCAGCGCACCGCCCACCCACTGGCTCAGCTGGATGCTGCCCATGGGGAACGTCTTGTCGGCCCGCTTGCTCTCCACCTTGAAGCTCTTGGCGGCGGTGAGGGCGTCGGCCAGGTACGTCTTGGCGGTGTCGAAAATGGCCTCCTTGGACTTCTCGCAGGGCAGGGCCCGGGTGATGGCGATGATGCCGAACACCTGCTTGCAGGCGGCGTAGGCCCCGGCGATGTCGCAGGTGTCCTCCGCTGGCTCCACATAGATGGTGGACTGGCGGGAGTAGATCCTGAACTTGCCGAACCGCTGGGTGCGGCGGCGGATGTTGCTCATGAGCTTCATTTCAAAGCTGCGGCGGTTCAGTCCCTTCAGAACGACCTCGCCCAGCTTGCAGAGGATGATCTCGTGCATGGTGCGGTTTCTCCTTATACATTTTGTGAACGGGGGATGCGGCGGGGTGCGCTGTCCGTGCGGACGGGGCAGGATCCCGCTCCCTATTTCAATATACTGCTGCTGCGGTACTGGATGGCCTCCGCCAGATGGGGGGCCTCGATGTCCCCGCTGCCCTCCAGATCGGCGATGGTGCGGGCCATGCGCAGTATGCGGTCGTGGCTGCGGCCGGTAAGGCCCAGACGGTCAAAGGCACTCTGCATCAGCCGTTCACCGGCATCGTCCAGCCGGCAGAACGTCCCGATCATGGCGGGGGTCATATAGGCGTTGCAGGATACCTCCGTGCCGGCGAAGCGCTGCTTCTGCACCTCCCGGGCGGCGTTGACCCGCCGGCGGATGACGGCGGAGGACTCGGGCTGCTCCCTGCGGCGCATGGCCTCATACTCCACGGAGGGCACCTCGATGTACATGTCGATGCGGTCCAGCAGCGGGCCGGAGATGCGGCGCATGTACTGCTCCACCTGGCTTTCCGAGCAGGTGCAGCGTCCGGAGGGGTGGCCGTACCACCCGCATTTGCAGGGGTTCATGGCGCACACCAGCATGAAGCGGCTGGGCAGCGTCAGCGTTCCGGCGGCACGGGTGATGGTAACGAAGCCGTCCTCCAGCGGCTGGCGCAGCGTCTCCAGCGCCGACTTGTCGAACTCCGGCAGCTCGTCCAGAAACAGCACGCCGTTGTGGGACAGGGAGATCTCG
>URST01000104.1 GCA_900550585.1 uncultured Eubacteriales bacterium | reverse complement strand
ATGTTCCCGGTGTTCTTCGGCTTCAAGGGCGGCAAGGGCATCCTGTCCGGCGGCACACTGGTATGGCTGCTGGACTGGCGCGTGGCGCTGATCGCATGGGGCCTGTTCGCCGCGCTGTGGCTCCTGACGAAGTACGTCTCCCTCGGCTCCCTGTCCGCCTCCGTCAGCATGCCCATCTCCACATGGTTCTTCTGCGGACACAACGGCCTGTACACCGTGCTGGCCGTCATCATCGCCGCGCTGGTGGTCTGGTGCCACCGAGAAAACCTCCGGCGCCTGCTGCGGGGCGAGGAGCATAAGTTCCGCTGGCACACCGGCCCCGACCAAGAGACATAACACAGAGAGAAAGGACACGATACCCATGAAACACAATCAGGTGCGGCAGGTGGTATTCCCCATTCTGGCCGCCTTCATCTGGGGCACCGCCTTCGTGGCGCAGGACGTGTGCGCCGATGTCATCGACACCTTCACCTTCAACGCCATCCGGTCCTATGTCGCGGTGGTGGTCCTGCTGATCATCATGGCCATTTTCGACCGCGTCAACAAGGATAAGCCCAGCCTCACCGCCATCCAGCGCAAGGCCGCCAACCGTCAGATGTGGATCGGCGGCATCTGCTGCGGCACGGCGCTGGCCATCGCCTCCAACTTCCAGCAGGCGGGCATCTCCGCCGGTACGGACTCCGGCAAAGCCGGCTTCATCACCGCCCTGTATGTGGTGCTGGTGCCCGTGTTCGGCCTGTTCTTCAAGCGCAGGGTCAGCCTGCCCACCTGGATCGCCGTGGTGCTGTCCGTGGTGGCTCTGTACCTGCTGTGCATCAAGGGCGACTTTTCTCTGGCCCCCGGCGACCTGCTGATCCTGGTGTGCGCCGTGTGCTTCGCCATACATATTCTGGTCATCGACCACTTCACCGCCTCGGTGGACGGCCTCCGGCTCAGCTGTGTCCAGTTTCTGGTGGCCGCCGTACTGGCTACCGTCGCCAAGGTCGTCTGCGTGGTGCTGGGCCTCAACGGCACCGGCGACATCACCTCCGCCACCTCCATCTTTGCCATGCCTGACTGGGACGCCATTCTGGCCTGCACCCTGTCCATCCTGTATGTGGGCGTGTTCTCCTCCGGCGTGGGCTACACCCTGCAGATCCTGGCGCAGAAGGACTCCAACCCCACAGTGGTCACCATCCTCCTGAGTCTGGAGAGCGTATTTGCCGTCATCGCCGGCGCCATCATCCTCAAGCAGCAGATGAGCGTCCGGGAGTACATCGGCTGCGCCATCATGTTCGCCGCCGTCATTCTTGCCCAGATCCAGTTCCCCACCAAACAAAAAGCGGAGTAAATATTACATACATCAAAAAGCGGTCTGCCAACGGCAGACCGCTTTTCTCGTCCTGTTTTCACTTCCCGCAGCCGTCGCTGATGGCCGCCAGCAGCTCCGTCTTGCCCGTTCCCTTCTCCGCGGAGAACGGAATGAGCAGCGCGTCCCCGTCCAGCGCCAGCGTCTCCCGGATGCGGGCCAGATTCGGCTCGATCTCGCTTTTCTTCAGCTTGTCCAGCTTGTTGGCCACCACGATCACCGGGCACCCCGTGCCCTTGAACCAATCGCACATGGTAACGTCGTCAGCGGTGGGCTTGTGCCGCGCATCCACGATCAGCACCCCCAGCGTGATAAGGTCCGGCTCGGCAAAATAGCTCTCCATCAGCCGCCCCCACCGGTCCCGCTCCTCCTTGGACACCTTGGCGTAGCCATACCCCGGCAGATCGGTGAAGTATATCTTCCCGTCAATGTCGAAATAGTTGATCTGGTTGGTCTTGCCCGGCGTAGCGCCCACACGGGCGAAATTCTTCCGTCCCAGCAGCCGGTTGATGACGGAGGACTTCCCCACGTTGCTGCGTCCGGCAAACGTGACCTGTGGTTTTCCGTCACGGATAAAGGTACTTGCCTTTACAGCCGACAGCACAAAATCCGCCTTGTTAAAGTTGATCGCCACAGCGCACCTCCTGTCGTTCCAGCCCGGCTATGGCGGTGAGATGCTCCACCGCCGCCTCCTTTTTCGGCAGCGCCAGCGCGTGGGCGAACACGGCGTCCACCGTCTCCGCCGTCACGAACCGCAGCGCCGCCCGGACGGTTTGGTCGATCTCCTCCAAATCCTTCTCGTTGTCCTTGGGGATGATGACCGTGCGGATGCCATTGCGCTTGGCGGCCATGGTCTTTTCCTTCAGTCCGCCGATAGGCAGCACCCGGCCCCGCAGCGTGACCTCGCCGGTCATGGCCACATCATGGCGCACCGGCCGGCCCGTCAGCGCCGACAGCATGGCCGTGGCAATGGCAATTCCCGCCGAAGGCCCGTCCTTGGGCACCGCCCCCTCCGGGAAGTGGACATGGATATCCCTGGTCTTGTAAAAATCCCGGGGGATGCCCAGCTCCGCCGCCCGGCTGCGCAGGCAGGTGTAGGCCGCCTTCACGGACTCCTGCATGACGGTGCCCAGGTTGCCGGTCAGCTCCAGCTTGCCGGAGCCGTCCATGACCCCGGCCTCTACCTCCAGCAGCTCGCCGCCCACCTCCGTCCAGGCCAGGCCGTTGACCACGCCCACCTGATCCTGTTTGCTGCGGGAATTTTCCTGATACCGGGGCACGCCCAGCATGTCCCGTAGGTCTTTCGGTGTAATGTCTACCCGCTTTACATCCGTTTCCACCAGACGCATTGCAGCTTTTCGACACAGCTTGCCCAGCAGCCGCTCCAGCGTCCGGACACCGGACTCCCTTGTGTAGTCCGCGATGACCGTCCGGATGGCATCGTCGCTGATGCGCAGCTGGCTCTTTTTCAGTCCGTGCTCCTTCATCTGCTTGGGCAGCAGGTGCGTCCGGGCGATCTGCAGCTTTTCCTCGTCGGTATAGCTGCTCAGCTCAATGACCTCCATCCGGTCCAGCAGCGGCCGCGGGATGGTGGACGTGGTGTTGGCCGTGGTGATGAACATCACCCGGCTCAGGTCCACCGGCACCTCCAGAAAATGGTCGCGGAACGAGGTATTCTGCTCGCTGTCCAGCACCTCCAGCAGGGCCGATGCCGGGTCGCCCCGCATGTCATTGCCCAGCTTGTCGATTTCGTCCAGCACCAGCAGCGGGTTCATGGCCCCCGCCCGGCTGATGGCCTCGATGATGCGGCCCGGCATGGCGCCGATGTAGGTCTTGCGGTGTCCCCGGATGTCCGCCTCGTCCCGGACGCCGCCCAGACTGAGCCGCGCCAGCTTCCGGTTCATGGCCTTGGCCACGGAGATAGCCACCGAGGTCTTGCCCACACCGGGAGGGCCCACCAGACACAGGATCTTCCCCTTGGCGTCGGGGTTCAGCTGGTGGACGGCGATGAACTCCAGGATCCGCTCCTTCACCTTCTCCAGCCCGTAGTGGTCCCGGTCCAGCAGCCGCCGGGCCTGCTCCACGTCCGCCCGCTCCCTGGTGTACTTATTCCACGGCATCTCCAGACACACGTCCAGATAGTTGCGTATGACGGAGGCCTCCGCGCTGCCGAAGGGCTGCTTCGCCAGCCGTTCCACCTCTTTTGTCAGCCGCTTATGTACCTCCTCGGGCAGTCTGGCCCGCTGGATCTTCTCCGTGTACTCGGCGATCTCCTCGTCGCCGTCGTCGCCCAGCTCGTGCTGCAGCACCTTCACCTGCTCCCGCAGGATCATGTCCTTCTGCACCTGTGCCACCCGCTGGCGCACCTTCTGCTCCATCTGCATCTCCAGCGACAGCACGTCCACCTCGTGGGTCAGGATGTCGTTGACGATCTGGAGCCGCCGGTTGGGCCGCAGCTCCTCCAGCACCCGCTGCCGGTCCTGATGGCGCAGGGTGATATTCTGTGCGATGAGATCCGCCAGCCGCCCCGTGTCCCGGCAGTCCAGCACTGCCGCAATGAAGTCATCGCTGAGCTGAGGCGCCAGCTCCTTGTATGCGCCGAACAGGGCGTAGGTGCGCCGCAGCATGGCCTCCACCCGTGCCGTGATCTTCCCGGGGAACTCCTCCTCCAGAATTTCCACATTGGCCTGCAAAAAGGGTTTTCCCTGCCACAGCCGGTGCAGCCGGGCGCGCTCCTCGCCCTCCACGATGACCCGGACGCTGCTGTCCGACGTTTTGATGATCTGTAAAATATGACAAACCGTGCCGATCTTGTACAGGTCCTCCTCGGAAGGCTCCGCGGTACTGATCTCCCGCTGGGTCACGAGGAACAGCCGCCGGTCGTTTTCCATGGCGTTGTCCAGCGCGTAGATGGAGATCTCCCGCTCCACGTCGAAGGACAGCGTCTGGTTGGGGAAGGCCGTCAGCCCCCGCAGGGCCAGCACGGGTATGTTCATGGTGATGCGTTCCATATGTACTCCTTTCTCCTCGGAGAGAAAAAGAGGAGAAGCGCTGCCGCCTCTCCTCTTTGCCGGATCGTCAAGAGGCCGGTGCGGTCTGTTTTTCCGCCGTCCCGGTCTTGAGTTTTGCCTTGTGCGCCACCTTATCCGGGTCGCGCTCCACCACCGGCTCCGCGCCGCCGTTGACGCAGTCCGCCGTGATGGTGACTCTCGTGATGGTGGGGTCGGAGGGGATGTCGTACATCACCTTCGTCAGCATGCCCTCCATCACCGCCCGCAGCCCGCGGGCACCGATGTTCCGCTCGATGGCCTTGTCGGCCACCGCCTCCAGCGCCTGACGCTCAAACACCAGCTCCACGCCGTCGTAGGCCAGCAACGCCTTGTACTGCTTGACCAGCGCGTTCTTCGGCTCCGTCAGGATGCGCACCAGATCCTCCCTGGTCAGCGCCTCCAGCGGCGAGATCACCGGCAGACGGCCCACCAGCTCGGGGATGATGCCGAACTTCAGCAGGTCGTGGGGCTGCACCTGCTTGAGAAGCTGGCTGGTGCTGGCCTTATCGGCCTTGCTCTGCACCGCGTTCTCGAACCCGATGCCCTGCTTTCCCACGCGCTTCTCCACGATCTTCTCCAGCCCGTCGAAGGCGCCGCCGCAGATGAACAGGATGTTGGTGGTGTCGATCTGGATGAACTCCTGATGGGGGTGTTTCCGCCCGCCCTGCGGCGGTACATTGGCCACGGTGCCCTCCAGGATCTTCAGCAGCGCCTGCTGCACGCCCTCGCCGGACACATCCCGGGTGATGGACGTATTCTCGCTCTTGCGGGCGATCTTGTCGATCTCATCCACATAGATGATGCCCCGCTCGGCCAGCTC
>URST01000103.1 GCA_900550585.1 uncultured Eubacteriales bacterium | reverse complement strand
AGCTGACCATCCGCAAGCCCCTGTCCTATCCCGGCCAGTACGCCTGCAACGAGCGTCTGACCATCGTTGGCCCCAAGAAGGAGATGGCCAACGTGTCCATCCTCGGCCCGGTCCGCAAGGCCGACCAGGTGGAGGTCTCCGCCACCGACGCCCGCACGCTGGGTATCGACGCACCTGTCCGCGAGAGCGGCGATGTCAAGGGCTCCGGCGCATGTAAGCTCATCGGGCCTGCCGGTGAGGTGGAGCTGAGCGAGGGCGTCATCGTGGCCAAGCGCCACCTGCACATCCTGGAGAAGGACGCCGCCGAACTGGGCGTCAAGGACAAGGACATCATCCGCGTGGCCTGCGGCGGCGAGGGCCGCAAGCTGATCTTCGACGACGTGGTGGTCCGCGTCAACAAGGACGGCGCCACCACCATGCACATCGATACCGATGAGGCGCAGGCGGCGGGCAATCCCACCAGCGGCGAGATCTTCCGGTAAAATGAGATGATAAAGGCGCCCCGGCCAGCTTGGCCGGGGCGCTTTTGCATGCGGAGAGCGGATGCTCTGTGCGGGAAGTCCCGCTCCCTCTGGGAGCGGGACTTCTGTATAGCTGATGTGTCAGATCTTCATGCAGACATCCCATGCGCCCCAGATGACGTTGCGCAGGTTGCCCCACTTCTCGCAGGTGCCCACACGGTGCACCTTCTTGTCATCCGGCGCGATGGGGGCCGGGACGAAGCCGATGCCGTTGACCACGCTGTCGCAGTCGATGCGCTGGACGTCGCCGTCCTTGCTCTTGACCATGACGTAGCCGTCGCCGATCTCGGTGATGGTGGAGTTCAGGTAGATGGGCACCTTCTTGAACGCCAGCATCTCGCGAAGGAAGGAGGCGTTGGCCAGGCAGGTGCCGGGGGTGGCGATCAGGTCGTTGGCGTACTCCACGATGATGGGGTGACGGCCCTGCAGCACCATCTCATACGCGGCCTCGCAGGAGGACTGACCGCCGCCGAAGAACACGATGCGGTCGCCGGCGTCCACCTGCTCCAGCAGCAGCTGGGTGAAGTTGATGGTCTTGTTGAAGCCCTTCACCGGCAGGGTCTTGGGGGCGGAGCCGGTGCAGACGATGATCTCGTCGAACTCGCGGCGCAGGGTGGCGGGGGCGTTGATCTCCATGTGGAAGCGGACCTCGATATCGTTCTTCTTCAGCTCCCGCTCGTACCAGCGCAGCAGCGCCTTGTCGGCCTCCTTGAAGCTCATGGCGGAGGCGGTGATGTACAGGCCGCCCAGCTCGCCGGACTTCTCGAAGATGACGGGGGTGTGGCCCCGCTGCTTCAGCACCAGCGCACACTCCATGCCGCCGATGCCGCCGCCGATGATGGCCACCTTCTTGGGCTTTCTGGTGGGCACGATCTTGTACTTATTATGCTGCATGGTGGAGGGGGTCAGCGCGCAGCGGGCCAGATGGAGGGAATCGTCCATGGGCTGCATGTTGGGCGTGCCCTCGGACTTGTTGAAGCTGAAGCAGGCGTTATGACAGTTGATGCAGGGCTTGATCTCCTCCACGCGGTCCTCCAGGATCTTGTTGACCCACTCGGGGTCCACCAGATTCTGGCGGGCGATGCCCACGGCGTCCAGACGGCCGGCGGCGATCTCCTCGGCGGCCTTGGCGGGGTCCATCTTACCGGCGCAGACCACGGGCTTGGTGGTGAAGTTCTTGATGTGCTCCACCTCCGGCAGGTTGCAGTTCTCCGGCATGTAGACCGGCGGATGTGCCCAGTACCAGGCATCGTAGGTGCCGTTGTCGCAGTCGAACATGTCGTAGCCGGCATCCTCCAGGTACTTGATGGCACGCTCGGACTCCGCCATGTCGCGGCCGAACTCGGTGAACTCCTCGCCGGGGACGGCGCCCTGGCCGAAGCCCTTGGTCTTGGATACCACGGAGTAGCGCAGCGCCACGGGGAAGTCCTTGCCGCAGACGGCCTTGATGGCCTGCACGATCTCCACGGCGAAGCGGTAGCGGTTCTCAAAGGAGCCGCCGTACTCGTCGGTGCGGTAGTTCATATTGGCCAGGGTGAACTGATCCAGCAGATAGCCCTCGTGCACCGCGTGGATCTCCACGCCGTCCACGCCGGCGTCCTGCAGCAGCTTGGATGTCTTGGCGAAGGCGTCCACCATCTCGTGGATCTCCTCCACGGTCAGGGGGCGGGACTTGCACTCCGGATACCAGCGGTTGGGAGTGGCGGAGGCGGAGGCGGTGATGTAATCCACGTTCAGGAAGGGCTTGCCCACGGTGCCGAAGGGCTTGTTCTGCAGCATCTTCACCATGATGTCGTTGATGGCCATGGAGCGGCCCATGCCGGCGGACAGCTGGATGAACAGCTTGGAGCCGGTCTTGTGGAACTCCGGCAGCCACTCCGCCAGGTCCTTGAACATCTTCTTGTTCTGATAGAGCCAGCGGCCGCCCATGGTGTCACGGACGCACTGCATGCCCGGCAGCACCAGACCCACGTTGTTCTGGGCGCGGTTCAGGATGTGGTAGGCGGCCTCCTTGTCGAAATGACAGGGCTCCAGCCAGCCGAACAGGGATGTGCCGCCCATGGAGGGCTGCACGATACGGTTCTTGATCTCCACGTTGCCGATCTTCCAGGGGGTAAACAGCGCGCTGTATTTTTCGTTCATTCGGTGTTCCTCCTCATATTTTCAGCATACTGCCGGTTTTTGCCATACTATTATACAGGAGTTTTGGGGAAACTACAACAACGAAAACGGGAAAACTGTCGGTTTTCCGGCAAAAATGACAAATCCACCGAAAAAAGGAGACGGGCCATGGCCCGTCTCCCGCGTATGCTGTTTCCGTGTGCCGCTTACTCGGACTCCGTGTCCGCCGGGGCGGCAGGCTGCTGCGCCGCCTCGTACTCCGCCAGCGCCTGGGCCAGCACCTTTTTGTCGTGGCGGCTGTGTACCTGGGTCAGGTCGAATTTCTCCCACAGGTCGGGGCGCCGGGCCATGGTGCGCTTGTAGCTCTCCCGCGTGCGCCAGTCCGCCACGTTGCCGTGGTGGCCGCTGAGCAGCACCTCCGGCACCTTGCGGCCGTGCCACTCCTCGGGCCGGGAATACTGGGGGTATTCCAGCAGGCCGTTCCAGTGGCTCTCGTCGGTGTAGCAGCTCTCCTCCGGCAGGACGCCGGGCACCATGCGGCACAGGCAGTCCGCCAGCGCCATGGCCGGGATCTCGCCGCCGGTGACCACAAAGTCGCCCATGGAGATCTCCTCGTCCACGCACTCGTCCAGAAAGCGCTGGTCCACGCCCTCGTAGTGGCCGCAGACCAGAATAAGGTGGTCGTACTGCGCCTTCAGCTCCCGCGCAACCTGCTGGGTCAGCACCCGGCCGCAGGGGGACATGTAAATGGTGTGGACACGCCCGCCGGTCTCATCGCAGATATGCTGCCAGCAGCGGTACAGCGGGTCGGCCTGCATCACCGCGCCCCGCCCGCCGCCGTAGGGGTAGTCGTCCACCTGCATCTGCTTGTTGGTGGTGTACTCCCGGATCTGGTGGGTGCGGATGGTGACGAAGCCGCGCTCCTGCGCCCGGCCGATGATGGAGGCGTTCATCATGGCGTCCACCGCATCGGGGAACAGGGTCATGATGTCAATTCTCATCGGTGGCAAGTCCTTTCATCATGCGGACGCGGATGACCTCCGCGTCCGGGTCGGCGGAGACGATGAACACATCCGGCACGGCGGGGATCAGGTACTCGTGAGCGCCGCCCCGGACCTGATAGACCTTGTGGGCCGGGTAGGACAGCACCTTGTCCAGCCGTCCGATCTCCTGACCGGTGGCGTCGTCCACCACGGCGCAGCCCTCCAGCTCCTCGTCGAAGAACTGACCCTTGGGCAGGCGGGCGTCGGTGCGGCGGATGGCCACGGTGCGGCCCTTCAGAGCCAGGGCATCGTCCATGGTATCCACGCCGGGCAGCGTCAGCAGCACGGTGGACTTGTGGACGCGGGCGGCGGCGACCTTCGTCTCTCTGCCGCCGATGTACAGGGTGCGGAACGAGGCGATGAACGCCGGGTCGAAGCCGGCGGGGTTCACCTTCACCTCGCCGCGGATGCCGTGGGCGTTGACAACGGCGCCCACCGTAATGAACTCAGGCCGCATACAGCGCCCTCCTTATCAGAAAATATCAGACCAGCATGCCGAACAGGGTGAAGCCCAGCTGGAAACGGAGCATGTAGTACAGCGCCGCGCCGCCGGCGGAGAAGATGATGCCCAGCAGCGCGCAGGTGCGGCCCGTTTTCCCGTAGCGCACCGCGCCCAGCACTACGCCCACGAGGTCGGACAGGAACGGCAGCGCCACCAGAATGGTCATGGGCCAGACCGCCGTCCACGGCGTGTAGTCGCCCACGGTGAGGGCGAAGGCCAGCAGGCCCGCCAGATCGTAGGCAAAGAACGGCAGGATCAGATTGAAGATGCCGTGGATGAGTGAACGGATATCCGGGCGCATGGCGCTTCCCCCTTTCTCCGGGGCACGGAATGCCCCGTCAGATTACAATAATCAATTTATTGTACCATATCTGACCTTTCAACGCAATGCCGGATTTTCCCGGCGGGACAGAACTTGGAAATTCACACGGCTGCGCCTATATTTTGTGGCGGGAGGGCGGCGCATGAACACTATATCTTGTGGGCGGCGGAGGCGCTTTTGGGCAGGATATACAAAAACCGACAGCGCTTTTTGGCAAGAGTCTTTTCTATATTTTGACTTTACCTCTTGCAATATCACAAGATGTAGTGTATGATAAGGCCAATGTGTCTGTACCTGTCCCACGATATACGGGGCGAAAGAGATAGAAGAACGACGAAGGAGGATGCCCCATGAGGATCATCAAGAGAAACGGCGCCGAGGTGGGCTTCGATATCACCAAGATCATCATTGCCATCACCAAGGCCAACGAGTCCGTGGAGGAGGTGGACCGGATGACGCCGGTGCAGATCCAGCGGATCGCCGAGTCCGTGGAGCTGCAGTGCCAGAAGATGAACCGCGCCCCCACCGTGGAGGAGATCCAGGATATGGTGGAGCACTACATCATGGCCCACGGCGCCTTCGAGGTGGCCAAGCACTATATCACCTACCGCTACACCCGTTCGCTGGTGCGTAAGTCCAACACCACCGACGACAAGATCCTCAGCCTGATCGAGTGCAACAACGAGGAGGCCAAGCAGGAGAACTCCAACAAGAACCCGGTGG
>URST01000102.1 GCA_900550585.1 uncultured Eubacteriales bacterium | reverse complement strand
AGACCGTGCCGTGGCTGCGCTCCTTGGTGGAGCACATGTAGGTGTAGATCAGCTCACCGTCCGCATTCTTGCGGTTGGTCAGCTTCGGGCGCATATAATCGCCGCATTCGCCGCAGCGCAGGAGCCCGGACAGCAGCGCCACGTTGCTGCGGGGTCTGCGGTAGCTCTTGGATTTGTTGACATCCAGCATAGCCTGCACCCGCACCCAATCGCTGCCCGCGATGATGCCGGGATGCTTACCCACCGCCACGATCCATTCCTCCATGGGGCGGATCTGATTCGCCTTGCCGGGGCGCTGGAGGGTGCGGTTATATGCCATGACGCCGTGCTCACCGTCGAATTCCGAACATTCGGCAAACAGGTCAACATTGTTTTCTTTCAGATACTGATACGCCGTGTCGTCGGCGATCATGTAGACCGGGTTTGTGAGAATGCCCCGGATGGCAAAGCGGGTGAACTGCTTGCCGCGCTTCGTGACGCAGCGGTGCTCCAAAAGATACTGGTCGGTCTTGCTGAGAGAACCGGTCTCCATGAACACCTCGAAGATCGTCTTGACCAGCTGGATTTCCTCCGGGATGGGTTTGAGCTTGCAGGCTTTCTTCACCTTGCCGTCCACCGTCACGCTGGACAGGCTTTCTGAGGCGTAGCCCGTGGGCGTTGTACCGCCCAGCCAGCGTCCGGTCTTGGACAGCTCGTGCATGTTGTCCCGGATGCGCTCGGCGATGGTCTCCCGCTCCAGCTGGGAGAACACGGACGCAATGTACATCATGGCGCGGCCCATGGGCGAGGACGTGTCGAACTGCTCGCGGATGGAGATGAAGCCGATGTGCCGGTCGCCCAAATCCTCGATGAGCTTGGCAAAGTCGCCGATGTTGCGGCTGATGCGGTCGAGGCGGTAGACCACGATGGCGGCAAAGGCGATCTTCTGGGAGTCCTTCATCATTTTCTTGAACTGCGGGCGCTCCAGATTGCCGCCGGAAAAGCCCTCGTCCTCGTAGACCAGCACGTTTTCCGCCGCATCCTCGCCAAAGTGCATGGCGATATGCTGGCGGCACAGCTCGATCTGGTTCTCGATGCTTTCGCCCTTCCCGGTAAATTTGGACTTACGGGAGTAGATAACATATTGCTTCGCCTGCGGCTTGCCCTTCATTTTCATAACGGCACCTCATGTCGTTTCGTAAGCTTGATAGAAAACACGGCCGAAGCCTTGCATCTCCAGCGGGGCGATGATAAAATTCCACCTTGTTCATTATTATCGCAAAAGCAAATAATGTTTGCGCAAAATTTTCGTTCTTAACAGAGACTTTAACTCTTTTGTACTATGATGGCGGCAGAAAACAGGAAGGGTGATGAAAATTGAACCACGGAAAAAAGGCGGCGCAAGTCACGCTGCTGCTGGCGGGAGCCGCCATGCTGTGCTTCGGCGTCTGGCGGGGCGAGGCGGCGTCGGTGCTGAGCAAGGCCATCAAATTATGTCTGGAGTGTGTGGGCATTGGGTAGAAAGTTTTCAAGTGTATCACAGGCTCTGTCCCGCCTTCGGGGCTGGATACAGGCGGGGGCAGCCCTATTGACCAACCTGCACCTGCCGAATTTCCTCAAGGGCGGACTGTATCAGGGGGCAGGGAAGACCGTCTGTGTGCCGGGGCTGAACTGCTATTCCTGTCCGGCGGCCTCCGGCGCCTGCCCCATCGGAGCGTTTCAGGCAGTGGTGGGGTCTTCCAAGTTCAGCTTCTCCTATTATATCACAGGTTTTCTCATTTTGCTGGGCGTGCTGCTGGGGCGCTTTATTTGCGGCTTTCTGTGTCCCTTCGGCTGGTTTCAGGAGCTGCTGCATAAGATCCCCACGAAGAAGCTCTCTACAAAAAAGCTGAAGCCGCTGCGATACCTCAAATACGCCGTTCTGCTGGTGACGGTCTTCCTGCTGCCGGCGTTCCTTGTGAACGACGTGGGCATGGGCGACCCCTTCTTCTGCAAGTACCTCTGCCCCCAGGGCGTGCTGGAGGGCGCCATTCCGCTGTCCCTCGCCAATTCCGGCATCCGGGCGGCGCTGGGCAGCCTGTTTACCTGGAAATTCAGTATTCTGCTGGCAGTGATCGTGCTGAGTATCGTATTTTACCGGCCCTTCTGCAAGTGGCTGTGCCCGCTGGGTGCGTTTTACGCGCTGTTCAACCGGGTATCCCTGTTCCAGATGAAGGTAGACAGGAACAAATGCGTCTCCTGCGGGAAATGCGCCAGAGCCTGCAAGATGGATGTGGACGTGACAAAGACGCCCAACCACACCGAGTGCATCCGCTGCGGGATGTGCGTCCGCGCCTGTCCCACCAGTGCCGTCAGCTTCCGCTACGGCTTTGGAGACGGCAAAAAAGAACCTGCAAATGAATTAAAAACGGAGGGAACAAAATGAACGTAAAGAAAATCATCACACTGCTGCTGGCGCTGGTGCTGGCCGCCGGTACGGTCGCCTGCGGCGCGAAGCAGGCGGAGAGGAATGAGGACACGGACAAGGAGCCGCAGACCGCCGAGGAGGCGGCAGCGCTGTACGATGAGCTGATGGCACAGGAGAACGCCATTCAGGCGGAGAACACCGAGCTGTGGGAGAAGGTCTTTCTGTCCGCCGACAAGGGCATGGCCATGATGGAGGACGGCAAAAACTACGGCGAATTTCTGCTGAGCACCATTGAAGCCGCCAAGGAGCAGTTCACCGACGAGGAGTACGAGCTGCTGAAGGAAAAAGCCACGGAAATCAAAAATATCGAGGACCGGCTGGCCGCATTGGAGGGAAAATTCCCCAGCTTGTCCGGGACGTCCGCAGAGGATGGCGGCATGAGCGTACCAGCGGGCAGCGACATGACCACGCCGCCCGATGACGGCAGCACCGCGCAGAAGTTTCCCGCCTTTACCGGCAAGGATCTGGACGGAAACGATGTGGACAGCAGCACTCTGTTTTCTGCCAACGCCGTCACCGTGGTGAATTTCTGGTTTACCACCTGCAATCCCTGCGTAGGAGAGCTTGGCGAGCTGGATGCGCTGAACAAGGAGCTTGTGGAGAAGGGCGGCGCCCTCATCGGCGTCAACACCTTCACGCTGGACGGCGATGAATCGGCGATCGCGGAGGCGAAGGATGTACTGGCCAAGAAGGGCGCGACCTATCAGAACGTGTATTTTGCTTCCGATGGAGAGGCAGGCAAGTTCACCGCCAGCATCTTTGCCTATCCCACCACCTATGTGGTTGACAGGAACGGCAACATCGTGGGTGACCCCATCGTGGGTGCTATTACGGAAAAGAAGCAGGCGGAGGCACTGCAAGCCCAAATCGACAAGGCGCTCGCCGCCGATATGGACTGACAAGCAGAGGTTTCCCCGCAAGGAGGGATACGCGCCATAAGGCGGCGGACATCACTTGTCCGCCGCCTTATGGCTATTTTAGATGAGGTGTTTGCAGATTGCTCTCAAAGGAAATGCGTATCGGTCAATCAGCCATTCTTGCGCTTGATGACCAGCGCGGTTCCGGTCAGCGACAGCAGGGCGCTTACGCCGTACAGCGCCACACCGGCGTCAAAGGTCTTGGGAGAGGCGATCGGCTTCTCATCGGGGGTAGTATAGGAGGTGTTGCGGGTATAAATGTTCTCAAAGGTCATCTTACCTACCGCATCGGCATTGTTGATCACATCATAAAATTCCCCATTGTCTGTTTTCTCCATCTTGGCGGGGAAGATCTCCCCTTCGGAGCTCACATACCACACCGCATCGGAATACGTCCATTTCGGAAGGCCATCGTTCACCTCACGGACGTAGAAGCCCTCGCTGACAAACTCACTGACCTTCCCCGCCGGGCCGCTGATGATCAGCTTGCCGTCATAGTCGCCCGCACCGGTAGTGGTGACGGCAGCGGTGTACTTCACATCCGTATAATAGGACAAGTCATGGGCATTCACATCACACACCGCAATCGTAAAGTCAGTCTCGCCGGGGCCGGTGTTGCCGCCCAGCTTTACCGTCTTGGTGAAGGGGATCTCAACCGTACGAAGATTCTCCGTGTAGATGTTCTCGAAGGTCATCTTACTTTCCGCATCGGCATTGTTGATCGCTTCATAAAAATCCCCATTGGCTGTGGTCTCCATCCTGGCGGGGAAGATTTTCCTTTCGCGGCTCACATACCACACCGCATCGGAATACGTCCATCCCGAAAGGTTATCATTCACCTCGCGGACGTAGAAGCCCTCGCTGAAAAACTCACCAACCTTATCCGCCGGGCCGCTGATGACCAGCTCGCCGTTATAGCTGCCCGCGCCGTTGGTGGTGACGGCAGCCGTGTATGTCACGTCCGTATAATAGGGCAAGTCGTGGGCTCCCACATGACACACCGCAATCGTAAAGTCCGTCGTGCCGGGCCCGGTGTTGCCGCCCAGCTTTACCGTCTTGGTGAAGGGGATCTTATACTCCAGGTCAAACGGATCCATGGGATCATTAGGAGTCTGCTCTATGAAATCATCCGGTAGGCCTACAGTTACGTCGCCCTCCGTTGCCCATGCGGTGGCTGCCAGACCCAGTGTCATGACCAGGGCCAACAGCAAGGCGAATACGGTTTTTCTGCTTCTTTTCATGTGTTTTACCTCCATTATTCGTCGTTATTTTTCCGGCGCACACAGCGCCAAGTGAACAAAGCCAAGGCCACCATCGCGATCCCAAGGATCACCGCCAGCCCTTTCCAGCATTTACGCATGGCATCGTCTCCTTCCCGTGTTCACGCACGCGCATCACCCCCACTGGGGATAGAAATAAAGTACCGTGTCCGGCTCTATCTGAACGGGCAGATAGGAGCCGTGCTGTCCCTTGTCGATGGACAGATAGGTGTAGTCCTCAAAGGCCATGGGAACCTGCACAATGAAGCTATCGTAGATGATCCGTTCCGTCTCGCCGGGCGTGTATCTTTTGCCGCCGGTGCGGGTCAGATCCAGCATGATCACACCGGAGTATTCCCCGTTGCCGGTCAGTCCCCAGTCGCCTGTATAGACCTCCTCCGGTGTGACGAAGTCGCTTTCGTACCACCAGGTGAAGGTGGCTGAGCCCCAATCGCCCTCCTGGCTGCTGTTGGCGTGCAGCTCCAGAGTGGCCAGAGCGGGCTTATCCGTATTGCCATCCCACGCCCATATCTCCTGCGTCAGCTGGGAGCCTGTGGGGCACGTCCAGCCGATGTCGCTGCCGAAGCCGTCGTTCCCCTCCTGCGAGTAAAAGGTGAAGTCATAGGCCAGCTTCCGGTCGTTCTCATAGTCGTAGGGTAGCGCCACTATTCCGGGGATGGGATACCAGCTCAGGGTATCGGGATGACTGTCGGTCAAAAGCAGCTCCGTGGTATCGGTGGGGACAGTCCCCAGATCGTTGGAGACAAACAGCAGGATCGGCTCGCCGCTCTCGCTGCGGTAGAGCACCTCAACGGTATCGTAATCGCCCTTCGCCTCGTTCCACCGGACGCGGTTCACCGCCACGGTGGCGTTGGGGTCGTGGGGTACCACGCAGAACAGGCTTCCGCTGTCGCCCACCACCCGCTCCTGCGGGATATTCCGAACGAAGGTATACTGGGCGCACAGTCCCGGCGCCGTATCGTTGATCCAGTCCCTCAGAGGGATCGCCAGATCACTCAGGCTGCCGTTGATATCGCCGATATAGGCCACCGCGAAGCGCTCGTCCTGCTG
>URST01000101.1 GCA_900550585.1 uncultured Eubacteriales bacterium | reverse complement strand
GGATAGAGATTGTTTTCTGTCCCAAGAATGTCAAATCCGGCGTTGCAAAAAGCAGATATGGAATGAAACACCGCCATCCAGACGCCGCGCCATCCATAGTCCCGGCAGAACGCCGGCAGCATGGCAAGCACCCCCAGCAGTTCAATCAGAAACGTCCCTCGCAAGATGAAGCGTGTCAGACGGACGATTCCGCCTACCTTTGGTGCTGAAATTGCATCCTTCATGGTGCTGCGCTGCATCAGAGAGATTTTTCGCCCGGACAGCAGCGCAACCGATGCCGCCACGGTGACAACACCAAGCCCGCCTATCTGAATCAGCGTCAGGATCACCGTCTGACCAAAGCCCGACCAATAGCTGCCGGTGTCCTGCACCACAAGCCCCGTTACACAAACAGCGGAGGTCGCGGTGAAAAGCGCTTCATGAAATGGCGTTACGCACCCGGCTGTTGTGGAGAGCGGCAGCATCAGCAGCAGCGCACCCAGCAGAATGACCCCGGCAAAGCCTAATATGATAATTTGAAAAGACGAAAGGCGGCGCTTACAGCGGACAGCTTCTTCCGGCATATAAATCCCCCCCTCCGGTGTGATCATGTTCATCATACCAGAGGGGGCTTTAAGGTGGCATAAGGGCTGCGTGATCGGTATTAAGATGGTACAAAGATGACTGTGCTTTTATGCTCTTGAAGTAAAGGTGGAAATAAGCTGAATTACATGAGAATGGATATTGCAAGGCAAACTTACAATTTGGGCACTGTCGCTTTGAAGTATTATCCTGCTGTAATATCTGCGCAGTCCCCCAGACGCCTAAGCATCTGGGGGACTGCTAATTATACTATCCGAACACCACCTCCTGCATCACCACTTCCTCCGCCGCATTGTGGATGTTGTTCATCGCACCGACCCACGCCATTTGATCTGCAGCCTTCAATTGCTCGGTGATGCCCTGCGCCTGTGCCATCTGCTTCACCAGCAGCTCCAGCATCTCTCGCGACTGTCGGTCTACCGTGTTTAGGTGCTGCGTCAGCTTGCCGGAGGTCAATAGATCGATGTATAAGACCCTTCGATGCTCCTTCAGATACCTGAGCCGCATACGCCCAAAGCGTCCATAAGTCGTCGGTTCTTCATCGGATACCACCAGATCCGGCAGGTAGTAATCTCCGTACTTGCTATATGTAATTTCCATTGTGTGACAGTCCTTTCTTGTGCTTTGATTTTACCCTTATTTGTACCCTTTATAGCGTTAGATCTTATAAAACAACTGGACTGACTGGTACAGATTGTTTTACGATTCAGACTGTTTGACACAAAATTGTACGAAAAAAGTTGCTAAAAACACTTACGCCGCAATTCGAATCCTTCTCCCGCTGCCAAAGAGACACGGCTTGGCCGTGTCTCTTTTTTTATTTTCCCACCCTGCAACCTTTTTCGCCTGTTTTGCGTTATGATAGATGACGGCCGTCAAGACAACCCCCGTAAAGGAAGTGAACGATTTGACAGAGGAACAGGCCCTGCGCCAGATCAAGCGCGGCTCCCAGGAAGCGCTGGCGTGGTTCATCGACCGCTACGGCGCGTATGTCAGCGCCATTATCCGCGGCATCCTCGGCACGGCCCTGACCGAGTCCGATGTGGAGGAGACCGCCTCCGACGTGTTCTTCTCCCTCTGGAACAACGCCGAAAAGGTACGCAGCGGCGCGGCCCGCCCATGGCTCAGTGCCGTGGCCCGCAATGCCGCCCGCGACCGGCTCCGCCGGTCCGTGCCGGAGCAGCCCCTCCCGGAGGATGCAATTCTTGTAGATGACCGCACGCCGGAAACGGCGCTGACAGAAAAGGAGCGGACTGTCCGTGTGCGTCTGGCTCTGCTGTCGCTGGAACCTGCGGACCGGGAGGTCTTTCTCCGCCGCTACTACTACTGCCAGAAGCTGGGCGACATATCCCGGGAAATGGGGCTCAACGAGTCCACCGTCAAATCCAAGCTGCGCCGCGGGCGCGAAAAGCTGAAAGCTTTCCTGCTGCGGGAGTTGCCATACGACGAAGTATCGGAAAAAGGAGGTACGGCATGGAATACGATATCTACGAGCTGATGCGCGGACTGCAGGATGACAGCGTACCGCTGCCGGAGGACGGAGCCGCCGACCTCCGCCGGATCAAGGAGCTGACGATGAACAAGATCCAGGAAAATCAGGATGCCCACGGTGTGCGCCCTATCCGCCGCATGACCCGCATGATGCTGGTGGCCGCCATCGCGGCGGCGCTGTGCATTGCCACTGTGGCCGCTGCCAAGCTGGGCGTAGCTGACGCCTTCAGCGGCTTTTTCGGCCAGCTGAACGAGAGCCAGCGGCAGGTCATGGAGACGCTGGGCACCACAGATCTCCCCACCCCTGTCACCAGCCACGGCACCACCATCACCCCGGTGGCGGCCATCTGCGACAAGCACAACTACTACCTGCGCCTGCGTATCGAGGCCCCGGCGGGCACGGCGCTGCACATCCCCGACCCCAGCGAGGGCTGGCTCCAGCTTTCCGCGCTGGACAGCCACACCCTCGACCCCAACGTTCTGCAGGTGGCGGGCTGTGACGAGACGCCCTTCTACTCGTGGTACGCCGCGTGGTATGACGACTCCCCCGGTGACAACGTGCTGGAAACGGTGGTCTGGCTCAGCAGCCACGGCCAGGGCCAGCGCAACCCCGACCCCTACCGGCCCGATGCCCCCATATGGGTGGATTTCACCGACGATACCCCCAAATCCGTGAACATCCACAACATCTCCGTGCAGAACGATGACCACGAATACTCCGTTCTGCTGGAGGGCGACTGGCGCTTTGACCTGCCCCCGGCTCAGGAGCACCCCACGCTGCACATCGACGCCTCCGGCCTGACGGAGGAGAGCACTGACCCGGGCCGCATGATCTACCCGGACTATTTCAACATCTCCGCCCTGAGTCTGGAGTTCGAGTACCGCTATGACCCGCTGTATGTGGACGTGGCGTATCCCGACGGCGTGGAGCGCGAGGAGAAGTACTGCGAGATCAAAGGCGGCTGGGACGTGGTGCTCAAGGACGGCAGCACCGTCCCGCTGGGCGGGAACTACGGAGACGGCTACCACGACTTCGCATATCTGATCCAGCCCTTCACGGCACCCATCGACATCACGCAGGTGGATCACATCCGTTTCGGCGATCTGATCGTCCCCGTCAACCCGTAAAACATCCATAAAGTGCAGCGCCCCGAGCCTTGCGGCCCGGGGCGCTGGTTTCTATTTTCAGGTATTCAGGAACGGATCGTCCAGCTTGCCCAGACGGCGCAGCATGGTCTTTTTCACCGCCTTGAAAATGTTCTCATAGCCGGTGCAGCGGCACAGGTGGCCGCTCAGCAGCTTGCGCAGCTCATCATCGCTGTACAGCACGCCGCGGTCCAGGATCTCCACCGCCGTCATCAAAAAGCCGGGGATGCAGAAGCCGCACTGGATGGCCGTCTCCTCCATAAACGCCTGCTGGATGTCGGACAGCTCGCCGTTGGGACCCATCAGTCCCTCCAGCGTGGTGATGTTCTTGCCCTCGGCCCACACCGCCAAATACAGGCAGGAGTTGAAGCATTCGCCGTCAATGAGCACGTTGCACGCGCCGCACTCGCCCACCTCGCAGCCCTTCTTCACGCTGGTCAGGTGGAAATCGTTCCGGAGCATATCGGTCAAAGACGCGCGCACGTCCACCATCTGCTCCACTTCCCTGCCGTTGATGGTGCAGGTCACCAGTTGATACTGTCTCTTGGCCATTACAGCACACCTCCCGCCAGCTTCACGGACTCGATGAGGCACCGCTTGGCGCTCTCCACGGCGATGTGGCTGCGGAACGCCTTGCTGGCGCGCCACGAATCACGGGGATGGATGTCCTCCAGCACCTTGCGTCCGAACGCCTCGATATTCTCCAGCGTCACGGCCTTGCCGTTGATGAACGCCTCCGCGTTCACCGCCCGCATGGGCACGGGGCCTGCCACGCCGAAGGCGATGCGCACCCGCTCAAAAGTCTTTCCGTCGGGACTGAGCCGCGCGTTGACGGAGGTGCCCAGCGTGGCGATGTCCATGGCGTTGCGCATGGCGTATTTGATGTAGTGTCCCCACGTCCGGTCGTAGGACGCCTTGGGGATGAGGATGGCGGTCTGGATCTCGCCGTCCTCCACCCGCAGATCCACGGTGCCCGCCTTGATATAGAACTCCTTGATGGGCACCCGGCGCACGCCGTTTTTGCCGGTGATCTCCACGATGGCCTCCCATGCGTGGAGCGTGGAGGCGGAGTCGGCGGAGGTCACGCCGTTGCAGGTGTTGCCGCCGATGGTGCCGGCATTGCGGATCTGGGGGCCGCCCACCATGTCCACCGCCTCGCCCAGCACGTTGATGTATTTCTGGATGATGGGGTCGTTGGTGATGTGGGTAAAGCTGGTGAGGCTGCCGATGCGGATGTTCTCCTCCTCATCAATGGAAATGCCCCGCATCTCATCGCACTTCTGAATGGAGATCAGCGCCTTACCGGCCCGCTTGCCCTCGCGCATCTGCACCAGCACATCGGTGCCGCCGGCGATGATCTGCGCCTCGGGATGCTCCAGCCGCAGGCGCACCGCGTCCTGTACGTCTCTGGCCTCGTACAGTGCCAACATATCATACATAGCTTGTCCCTCCTCAGTCCTGAATGAGTCCCTCTTCGCTGAACCGCTTAAAGAGGATGTGGGCATTCATGGGATTCTGGTCGATGGCCACGCCGGTGGCATTGAGAATGGCATTGCGGATGGCCGGTGCGCCGGAGCAGGCCGGCGGCTCGCCCAGCGCCTTGGTGCCGAAGGCCGATGTCGGCTCGGCGTTCTCGATGAACTGCGCCTCCAGATGGGGGTGGTCCATGATGGTGCTGAGCTTGTAGTCCAGCAGGTTGTTGTTCAGCGGCTTGCCGTTCTTCTCATCGAACAGCAGCTGCTCGCCCATGCCGTAGCCGATGGCCATGGACATGCCGCCGTGCACCTGGGCCGCGGCCAGCGCCGGGTTGATGAGCTTACCGCAGTCGTGTACGTTGACGATGTCCCGCAGCGTCACCTTACACATGGGGATGTCCACCTCGATGTCCACGAAGGTACAGCCGAAGGAGTAGGCGTTGTTGCGGATGGTGAAGGTGGACTCGGCGGTGATATGCTCGCTTTTGGCCGCGTTGTACTGGGCGGTCATGGCCAGCTCCTTCAGGCTCATCAGCACCTTGCCGTCGGTATTGCGGACGATGTTGCCGTCCACGATGTCCATGTTGTACACCGCCTGACGGGTCAGGTCGGTGGCGTAATTCAGGATCTTTTCCTTCAGCATCAGGCCGGTCTGCCGGATGGAGAAGCCCGCCACATACGTCTGGCGGCTGGCGTAGGCGCCCAGGCCCGTGGGGGTGATGTCCGTATCCTGGCAGGACACCACATGCACGTCCCTGTAGCTCTTCAAGCCCACCACATCGGCGGTCATCTGGGCGTAGGCGGTGTCGGCGCCCTGTCCGATCTCCGTCTCGCCGCACTGCATGGTAACGGTGCCGTCCAGATTCAGCTGCATCCGGTTGCTGGAGGTCTCCAGCGAGATGGGGTACACGGCGGTGTTGTACCAGAATGTGGCCATGCCCACCGCGTGGCGAACAGGGCCGGTCTCCTTGGCGTACTCCACCATCTTCCGGTCGTAGTCTATGTACTTGCGGCCTGCCTCCATGCACTCACGGAAGGAGTCGTTATAGTTCACGTTGTGGCTGAACCCGTCCTCGTAGCCCTGGGGCATGATGTTCTGCATCCGGAAGGCCAGCGGATCCATGCCCACCGCCCGTGCGCAGTCGTCTACGTTGGACTCGTCGGCAAAGGACGCCTGCGGCATGCCGTAGCCCCGCATGGCGCCGGCGGCCGGTCGGTTGGTGAACACCGTCCAGGCGTCGCACTCCATGTTGTCGCAGGGGTAGTGCTGTGGGAAAGAGCCCATGGCCTTGGCCACGATGGAGTGGCCGTGGGAGGCGTAGGCGC
>URST01000100.1 GCA_900550585.1 uncultured Eubacteriales bacterium | reverse complement strand
GCGTCAGCACCAGCTCGATGGGCTCCAGCTCGCCGATCTGCCGCTTGCCGCTGAGCCGCAGGCCCGCGATCAGCAGCAGATAGAGGATAACGGTGCGCAGAAAAGCAGTTGCCAAGCGATACACGCCCTTTCGTGGGATATTTTTCTCAGTATGCCCCTGCGCGGCGGGAATATGCCGCGCGGTGTATGCATAGATACGCAGAATGTGAAAGGAGGATATCAGGTACAGCACCTGACACAAAGCGCCATGTGCCCATGGGACGGCTCATCTTTTCCGCCAATACGTCGTTGCAGAAGCTGGAAATACACAAAGTATTCCTGCGCTTCTGCGCCTCGTTCTGACGAAAAAGCTTTCGCCGGCTGGCAGCGGATATTGTCCGCGCCGCCATGGGATAACGAGGAGGAGAGTTTATCGAAGATTCGGCGGATGCTCTCCCGCGCCGTCCGGGCGCGCACGCAGCCAGCAAATATGCGGGCGACCGCAAAACAGAGGGGCTGCGGCCGGATGTGAGGACACAAATGGTCTGCGCGTTTGTTTCTCCGACAGATATCATATCTTTCAGGAGGAAAATCGAATATGTGTGGAATCGTGGGATATGTGGGTGCCCAGCAGGCGGCCCCCATCCTGCTGGACGGCCTGCGCCGTCTGGAGTACCGCGGTTACGACTCCGCCGGCATGGCCGTCTGCGGCCCGGAGGGGCTGTGCATCCGCAAGGCCAAGGGTCGTCTGCAGGCGCTGGCCGATCTGACGGAGGAGGGCCGCGCCGTGCCCGGTACGCTGGGCGTGGGACACACCCGCTGGGCCACCCATGGGGAGCCCAACGACATCAACGCACACCCGCAGGTCAGCGAAAACGGCCTGTTCGCCGTTGTGCACAACGGCATCATCGAAAACTACGCCCTGCTGCGGGAACAGCTTATGAAAAAGGGCTGCACCTTCCGCTCCCAGACGGACACGGAGGTGGTGGCCCAGCTGCTGGCGTACTACTATGCCGCCAGCCACGACCTGTTCGAGGCGGTGAACAGCATGCTCTCCGCCGTGGAGGGCACCTACGCCCTGGGCATCATCTGCGCCGACGCGCCGGACCGGCTCATCGCCGCCCGGAAGGACGCGCCGCTGCTGCTGGGCTGCGGCGACGGCGAGAATTTCCTGGCCTCCGATGTGACGGCGCTGCTGCGCCACACCCGGGACATCATGTACATGGACGACGGCGAGCTGGCCGTCATCACCGCCAACGGCATCCGCGTCTACGATGAGCGCCGCCGCCCCGTGGAAAAGGAGCATCAGCACATCGACTGGGATGTGGACGCCGCAGAGAAGGGCGGCTACGACCACTTCATGCTCAAGGAGATCCACGAGCAGCCCGACGCCATCGCACGGGCCATCACCGGCCGCATCCAGAATGGCCGGGTGGTGCTCAGCGACCTGACCATGACGGACCGGGAGATCCGGGAGCTGGGCCGCATCTGCATCGTGGCCTGCGGCTCCAGCTACCATGTGGGCATGGTGGGCAAGTACAGTCTGGAGCGGATGCTCCGCCGCCCGGTGGAGGTGAGTCTCGCCTCCGAGTTCCGGTACAGCGACCCCATCGTGGGGCCGGGAGACCTGATCATCGTCATCAGCCAGTCCGGCGAGACGCTGGACTCCATGGCCGCCCTGCGGGAGGCCAAAAAGCGCGGCGCCCGCATTCTGTCCATCGTCAACGTGGTGGGCTCCTCCATCGCACGGGAGTCCCACGACGTGCTGTACACCTGGGCCGGGCCGGAGATCGCCGTGGCCACCACCAAGGCGTACAGCACCCAGATGGTGGTGCTGAACCTGCTGGGGCTGTACTTCGGCGACATTCTGGGCACCGTGGATCTGGACACCTACACCGCCATGGTGCGGGGCATCGAGGCGCTGCCCGCCCAGATGGAGAAAATACTGTCCGACACGGCGGATGTCCGTGCCGCCGCCAGGGAGCTGGCCGGTCACGACCAGATCTTCTTCATCGGCCGCAACCTGGACTACGCCCTGTCGCTGGAGGGCAGCCTGAAGCTCAAGGAGATCTCCTATATCCACTCCGAGGCCTATGCCGCCGGTGAGCTGAAGCACGGCACCATCTCCCTCATCGAGGAGGGTACGCCGGTCATCGCCGCCGCCACCTACATGCCGCTGTTCGACAAGGCCATGAGCAACGTGGTGGAGGTACAGGCCCGGGGCGCGCAGGTGCTGGCCCTGACCACCGAGACCGGCGCGGCACAGATGCACAGCCGGGTGGAGCGGGTGCTCACCGTCCCGGAGACGGAGACGATGCTGCTGCCTCAGCTGGGCGTGGTGCCTTTGCAGCTGCTGGCCTACTACATCGCGCTGGAGCGTGGATGCGACATCGACAAGCCCCGGAACCTGGCCAAGAGCGTCACCGTGGAATAAGGAAAAAAGGGGGGAGACGGACAAAAGCCGTTTCCCCCCTTTCTTTTTGCGGCGGGGTGTGCTATACTCAAAAACTGACTGAATACCAAGGAAAGGGCGTGTACGACATGCACGACGAGCTGCTGCGCCGGCTCAACGAGACAAAGACCATGTCCATCGTGGGCATGTGCAAGAACGCGGGCAAGACCACCATGCTCAACTGGATGCTCACCGGCGGCCATTTGCAGGGGACGCTGGGGCTGACCTCCATCGGCCGGGACGGCGAGTCCACCGATGTGGTCACCGGCACGGAAAAGCCCGGCATCTTCGTGAAGGAGGGCACGCTCATCGCCACGGCCAAGGACATGCTGCGGCTGGGCGACGTGACCAAGGAGATACTGATGACCACCGGCATCCCCACCCCGTTGGGCGAGGTGGTGATCCTGCGGGCCCGCAGCGCGGGGTACGTCCAGCTGGCCGGCCCGTCCATCACCACGCAGCTGAAGTCCGTGTCCCAGTCCTTCTTTGAGCTGGGAGCCGACCGCTCCATCATCGACGGCGCGCTGGGCCGCAAGAGCCTGGGCGCCCGGGCCGTGGCGGAGGGCGTCATCCTCTGTACCGGCGCCAGCTACCACATGAGCATGGAGAAGGTCATCGCCGACACGGTACACATCTACCGGCTGATGAACCTGCCCAAGGCGGCGGAGCTGCCGCCGGAGGCCGCGGATGGGCTGGAGGCCTGCGTCAAGGAGCACGGCGCGGCGCTGGTCACCGGCGCCCTGACGGACACCATGGTGCTGCCCCTGCTGCGCAGCGGCGTGCTGCGGCGGTGCCGTCTGGTGGTGAAGGACCCCAGCAAGGTGCTGCTGTCCGCCGACACGCTGGATAAGCTGTCCGCCCGGGAGGTGGCGCTGGAGACGGAGGAGGCCGCCCGCACCCTGTGCATCACCGTGAACCCGGTGTCGGCCTACGGCTGGAAATTCGACAAGGACGAGTTCCTGCACCGCATGCGCGAGGCGGTGGAGGTCCCCGTCATCAACGTAAAGGAGGAATTGGCATGATCGAGATCCGATTTGAGGAGCGCGTGAAGATCGGCCTGCAATATGTGCTGGAGTCCCTGCACGGCTGCTCGCCCTTCGGGCAGGAGAAGATCCGCCGCCTGCGGTTCTATATGCCGGAGGAGCGGGCCGAGCTGGAGACGGAATTATATAATGTGGAGCAGGCCGCGGCAGCGGCGGAGCAGCTGAAGAATGCCTACAACAAGCTGATGACCGGCCTGTGCCAGATGAAGGACATCCGCACGTCCCTGCGCCGCTGCGCGGAAGGGGAGACGCCGGACCATGTGGAGCTGTTCGAGATCAAGGGCTACCTGCAGCGGCTGGACAGCCTGCGCCCGCTGCTGGCGGAGATCGACGCCGTCACCCATTTCAAGGGCATTTCTCTCCACGACCCCAGACCCGCGCTGGCCATCCTGGACCCGGACGGCACCGGCAGCCGGGGCTTCTACATCCCCGACAGCGCCACCGCTAAGCTCAAGGAGGTCCGCCAGGCCAAGAAGGACGTGGAGGAGCGGCTGTTCCACGCACAGACCGATGCGGAGAAGGACGACCTGCGCCTGCGGCGCACCCGCCTGTGCGCCGAGGAGGACGCCGAGGAGATGCATGTCCGCAAGGCCATGGGCGCCGCGCTGGCCCCCATGGTGGACGACCTGCTGGCGGACGCGGAGACCTCCGGTCGGCTGGACTTCATCATCCAGAAGGCGCTGTTCGCCGTGCGCTACGGCGGCATCCGCCCGGAGCTCACCGACGGCGAGCTGGAGCTGACCGACATGATCAACCCCGAGATCTGCGACCTGCTGGAGGAGCAGGGACGGCGCTTCGTCCCCGTCTCCATCCGTCTGGAGCAGGGCGCCACCGTCATCACCGGCGCCAACATGGGCGGCAAGTCCGTGGCCATGAAGACAGTGGCCCTCAACGCCCTGCTGCTGCAGGCGGGGTTCCTGGTCTGCGCGAAGGAGGCGCGGATGCCCCTGTTCCACAGCGTGAAGATGCTGTTCGACGATCTGCAGTCCATCCAGTCCGGCCTCAGCGGCTTCGGCTCCGAGATCGTCCAGTTCCAGAAGGCACTGGCGGAGGTGGAGCAGGGCTACTCCCTGTTCCTGCTGGACGAGTTCGCCCGGGGCACCAACCCCGACGAGGGCGCCGTCATCGTGCAGGCCGTCACCCGCTATCTCAACGGCGTCAACGCCATTTCGCTGCTGACCACCCACTACGACAAGGTGGCGGAGTATGCCAGGCTCCACTATCAGATCATCGGCCTGCGGGACGTGGACACCGAGCAGATCCGCCGGGAGCTGGCCGTCACCAGCGAGGACGGCGTGGCGGTCATCGCCCGCCACATGAACTACGGCCTGTACCGGGTGGAGGGCCGCTCCGACTGCCCGCGGGACGCGCTGAACATCTGCCGGATGCTGTCCTTGAAGCCGGAGATCCTCCGAATGGTGGAGGAAGCCTACTGATTTTCGCGGCATGAAAAAAACCGCGCAAAGACTGAGAAAAATTTTCAGGGTGCAAAAATATTATTGTCAAAACTGTCACGAACTCCCTTGACAAATGCCCCAAAAGCGGTATAATTTGAGAGTAGAATTTCATAAATATCAGTCAATAGAGGCGCGGAGATCGGGGTACTGCTGTGTGTAGGGACGGGCACCCATGTGATGCAGCGGGAAGGAGTTCTCCGCCGAAAGCGACAGGCCGGCTCGGGGTCTGCCGCTTGGCAGCACGGTGTAAGCGGTGCTGCTGTCATGTAGCGATACATGGAGCGCTATTGGTCAATGACCTTGACCGATAGCGCTTTTTTTCATACCCAAAAAGGAGCGTTAACGGCCGGATCTGGTGTTGAGAAATTGCACGTCCAAATTTTAAAGGAGGAAAAACTTATGGAAAAGATGACTTCTATGCTCCGCCTGCGTATGAGCGCCAAGGATGCTCATTACGGCGGAAACCTGGTGGATGGCGCCCACATGGTCCATCTGTTTGGCGATGTCGCTACCGAGCTGCTGATCAAGTGCGACGGCGACGAGGGTCTGTTCTGTGCGTATGACAACGTGGAGTTCCTGGCTCCCGTGTACGCCGGCGACTACATCGAGGCCTACGGCGAGATCGAGAAGATCGGCAATACCTCCCGCACCATGAAGTTCGAGGCCCGCAAGGTCATCGTGTCCCGCCCTGACATCAGCGCCTCCGCCGCTGACGTTCTGGCCGAGCCCGTGGTGGTCTGCCGTGCCCACGGCACCTGCGTCACCCCCAAGGACTGCCAGCGCAACAAGATCGAGAAGTAAGGGAGCGTAACGATGGAAAAGCTCATTATTACCGCCGCCATCTGCGGCGCTGAGGTCACCAAGGCCCAGAACGAGGCTGTTCCCTACACCGTTGAGGAGATGGTGCGTGAGGCCAAGTCCGCCTACGAGGCCGGTGCGGCGATCCTGCACATCCATGTCCGCGAGGACGACGGCACCCCCACGCAGAGCCGTGACCGCTTTAAGGTCGTCATGGACGCCATCCGCAAGGAGCTGCCCGATGTCATCATGATCCCCTCCACCGGCGGCGCCACCGGCATGAGCCCCGAGGAGCGTC
>URST01000099.1 GCA_900550585.1 uncultured Eubacteriales bacterium | reverse complement strand
CACCACCATCGAGGCCATTCTGGACAAGGTGGCGGAGCTGGTGAAGGCCGGCAAGATCAAGGAGATCAGCGACATGCGGGACGAGACGGATCTCAGCGGTCTGAAGCTGGCCATCGACCTGAAGCGCGGCGTGGAGCCGGACAAGCTGATGGCCAAGCTGTTCCGCCTGACGCCGCTGCAGGACACAGTGAGCTGCAACTTCAACATCCTCATCGCTGGCATGCCCCGTGTTATGGGGGTGGGGGATATCCTGACGGAGTGGACGGCATGGCGCACCGACTGCGTCAAGCGCCGGGTGTACTACATCCTCAACAGGAAGAAGGAAAAGCTCCACCTGCTGCAGGGTCTGAAGCGCATCCTGCTGGACATCGACAAGGCCATCCGGATCATCCGGGAGACGGAGGAGGAGGCCGAGGTCATCCCCAACCTGATGATCGGCTTCGGCATCGACCAGGTGCAGGCGGAGTATGTGGCGGAGATCAAGCTGCGGAACATCAACAAGGAGTACATCCTCAAGCGGGTGCAGGAGACGGCAGCGCTGGCCGACGAGATCGACGATCTGGAGGACACGCTGGCCAAGCCCAGCCGCATCCGCCGCATCATCGTGGACGAGCTGACGGAGGTGCGGAAGAAATACGCCGTACCCCGTCGTACCGAGATCGTGTACAGCCACGAGATCGAGGAGGAGCCGGAGGAGGATGCGCCGGAGGACTATCCCGTCCACCTGTTCCTGTCCCGCGAGGGGTATTTCAAGAAGATCACGCCCCAGTCCCTGCGGATGTCCGGCGAGCAGAAGTACAAGGAGGGCGACGGCCCCAGCCAGTACTTCGAGGCCACCAACAACACGGAGCTGATGTTCTTCACCGACAAGCAGCAGGTCTATAAGACACGCGCCAGCGAGTTCGGTGAGACGAAGGCCTCCCTGTTGGGCGACTATCTGCCCGCCAAGCTGGGCATGGACGCCGGGGAGAATGTGATCTTCCTGTGCCTGCCCGGCGATTACAGCGGCAGTCTGCTGTTCGCCTTTGAGAACGGACGGGTGGCCCGCGTGGCGCTGAGCGCCTACGCCACCACATCCAACCGGCGCAAGCTCACCGGCGCCTACTGCGAGAAGTTCCCGCTGGTGCAGATCCTGCCGCTGGCGGAGGACCGGGAGCTGGCGCTGCTGACCAACGAGCCGCGGGCCCTGCTGGTCCATACGGCGCTGCTGGCTCCCAAGACCACCAGGGGCACCCAGGGCGTACAGGTCATGAACATCAAGCCCAAGTACCGGCTGGAGCGGCTGGCGGATGTGGCCGACACCGGCATCACCAACCAGGCCCGCTACCGCACCCGCACCATCCCCGCCGCCGGCGCCCTGCTGCGGCCGGAGGACAGCGAGGAGAAGCAGCTGGAGCTGCTGTAATGATCGGCAAAGGAGGACGTGCCATGAAGAAACGTGTGCTGCCGCTGCTGCTGTGCGCACTGCTGTGCCTCACCGGCTGCGGCAGCTTTCTGGAGCGGCAGTGGTACGAGGTGAAGGACCACAGTTCCTCGTATTACGAGGGCAGCGGCCGCGACGTGCTGCAGGCCGACACCTATCAGGATCTGGTCAACGACATCCTGATCCTGGTGGGCAATCACACGGAGGAGGGCACCATCCGGCTCTACTGCTCCCAGGAGGGGCTGGACGCCGCCGAGGCCGCCAGCGAGGCCTGTCAGGAGGTGGAGCACGACACGCCGGTGGGCTCCTACGCCGTGGAGTATTTGCAGTATACGGTGGACGACAGCGCCCGGAATTACAGCGAGATCGTGGTGACCATCGGCTATCGCCGCACGGAGCAGCAGCTCACGGGCATCGTGCATGCCACCAACATCTCCGCCCTGCGGGACCTGCTGGCCGATGCGGCGGCACAGGGGCTGACGGAGCTGGTGGTGCAGTTCAGCAGCACCGACGGGACGGCCGCCGATGTGGAGCGGCTGGTGCGCGGCGTGGAGACGGCCTCCGGCGGGCAGGGGTGGACGGTGACGTTCTATCCCAGCCGGGACAACGTGGGGCTGGTGGAGATCCTGCTGGGCGGCTGAGAACGAAAAAGTGAAATTGCAGGGTTGACAAACTGGCGTTCATGCGCTATAATCAACCTTGCGTTTGCGGGCGTAGCTCATCTGGTAGAGCGCGACCTTGCCAAGGTCGAGGTAGCGAGTTCGAGCCTCGTCGCCCGCTCCAAAAAAGAAGAGACACACGAATGTGTGTCTCTTCTTTTTTGGAGCGGCACTTTTGCTGCGCAAAAGTGGTCGCCTGCGGGCGGATGACTGAACGCGAGCGGGGAAACCCGCAAAGGTTTCCCCCTCACACTCCCCCTTCCTTGCGGTATGCGGAGGGCGCGGGCAACAGATACAGCTGCCATGCGGCGAAAGCCGCATGGCAGCTGTCATTTCCGGGAGTTCTGTCCCCAGACGGGAGCGTGCTCAGTGCCATACCATCTGCGCCAGAGACGCGATCACCGGGAGCGTCAGCAGGCTCAGCAGTGTCGACAGCGTTACAAGGTGGGCCGCATAGCCCGTATCCCGCCCGTACATCTGCGCGAACATGCTGGTGATACCCGCAACAGGGCACCCCGCCAGAATGGACAGGCTCAGGCACGTCTGCCTGTCCAGCGTAAGGGGCAGCACACGCAGCAGCAGGATGGTGACCGCCGGCAGCGCCAGCAGCTTGACCGCCGAGAGCAGGTACAGGGAAGGCTCCTTCACCGCTTTCTTCAGGTCCGACGCCGCCATCTGCGCGCCGATGACCACCATGGCCAGCGGCGTATTCAGCGCGCTCATGCTGCTCACCGCGGCCATCACCGGGGAGGGCAGGCTGACATTGAACGCAAACAGCGCAACCGCCGCCAGCATCCCCATCACGCCGGGGTTCAGAACCGCCTTTCGCAGGGACATCTGCTGTCCCATCAGCTTGACGCCGTAGGTCCAGCAGAACAGCTGAAAGACCGCCGCGCAGAGGATGCAGTACACCACCGCATCCTGTCCCAGCACGGAGGAGATCAGGGGGATCCCCATGAATGTCAGATTGCTGAACTGCACGCCGTACAGTGAGACTGACCGCCTCTCCGGCGGCTGCTTCCGGCACAGGGGCCGCGTGATCAGTGCATACAGCGTGAACAGCCCCAGTATGACCGCCGTCACATACAGCATGTAGCGGGCGTTTTCCGCCGTGCGCTCGATCTGGAACGCCTGTATCTCCACACAGGGCGTGACGATGAACAGCAGCAGGTATGTGATCTGTGACAGCGTTTCGTCGCCGAGCTTTCCGGATCTTTTCAGGAAAAAACCCACCAGCATCATCAGGAACAGCGTCACGATGCTGCCCGCTACGATAAGATAATTCGTTACCATACCCTACCTGTCCCGTTACATTTTCCGGCGGCGCAGCCATCGGACAAAGCCGCAGGCCAAAAGCCCCACCGGGATCACCACGATCAGCACCAGGCCCCAGATGCCGCCGGTGGTCACGGAGTTTCTGGGCTCTGTCAGGTCAATGGCGGGGATGTTGAAGGAGGAGACGTCCTCCATGCCCGCCGTCGCCGCCTGCAGGAACAGCTCGGCATTGCTGACGTTGGCAAAGTTGTCCAGGATATCCCCGAATGTGTGTCTCAGATGCTGTTGGAAAACGAAACGGTCCTGTGGAGCGGATGGCCTGAGCCGTTCTCCCTGGAGGATTCCATAAGTAAGCGCAAGCTGCTCTCGCGGATCTTTGCCTGCATAGCAACATTTGCTGTATTGGCGGGGGTCTACGTTTTGCTGTGCCATTATTTCGCCGCAGACGTGAAGCTCGCCGTTGTGGCTTTCTTCTTTTTGGTGCTTGCGTATATCGCCTGCCAGCCTATTATGGACTGGCACAGCATTTCCAAAAACTGCAAATATTTTTTGACGGAGCAGCGGGTCATCGTCGTCTACAACGAGATCCGGACCGCCGTCCTGCCGCGCAGCGCTCTGAAGGCCTCCTCCGTGGACGCGAAAAACGGGTGCGTGCATCTTCTGATGGGGGAGCTTGCGGGCCGCAGGGACGGCAACTTTATGCTGGACGCCCTCTGCCCGCCCAAAAGCCCGGACGGCGTGAATGTTTCAGGCGTTCTGCTCTATAACGTCAAGCCTGTTCCCGCGCTCCAGAGCCTTCTGGCTGAATAACGGATCAAAAAGCAGCATCCCCGGCCGGGGATGCTGCTTTTATGTGCGCTTTGCCGGCAGGCTGCCTCGCTGGCAGGATACTGCCATATAATACATATAATATGAATACCCGCCCGGTGGGCGGGTATTCATTATTATATGCGTCAGTTCAGGTGGCGGCGGTAGTTGCCGCCGGTGCGGATGCCCTCCTGCACGATGAAGAACGCCTTGGGGTCGATCTCGTGCATCACCTGCTGCAGCGTGCCCACCTCGTACTTGGACAGGCACACGCACAGCACCTGCACCTCGTCGCCGGTATAGGCGCCGTGAGCCGTCCAGTAGGTCACGCCGCGGTCCAGCTTGTCCATGATGAAACGGGGCAGCTCCGGGTCGTTCTTCTTGGTGAAGATCAGCATCTCCACGTTGACGTTCTGCTGGTGCAGACGGTCCAGGAACAGGTTGTTCAGGATGTTGTAGATGGCGGAGTAGATGGCCGTGGTGGCGTTGAACAGGATGAGGCACAGCGTGTACAGGCACACGTTGAAGCAGATGCAGAAGCGGCCCACGGTGAACTTGGGGTTCTTCTTGCTGAGATACAGGCCCAGAATGTCCAGTCCGCCGGTGGAGCAGCCGCAGCTGAGCACCAGTCCGGCGGCGAAGCCCACGCCGATGCCGCCGATGAGGCAGCTGGTCAGCGCGTCCTCGATGATGGGCGTGGCCGGGGAGGGGATCAGCGCCGAGAAAACGGAGTTGCACACGGTAACGATGGTGGCCTTGATGAAAAACGTCCGCCCCAGCCCCCGATACGCCAGATAGAACATGGGCAGGTTCACCAGCAGGTACAGAAGGCCCGCCAGGTCGAAGGGCAGTGACAGTCCCGCCCGGGTCACCAGCAGGGTGCGGATGACCTGACACAGACCGTAGGCGCCGCCGGCGTAGAAGCCCTGGGGCACGATGAACAGGTTGATGGCCGAGGCCATCAGCGCCGCGCCCAGAATGCCGCCCAGCAGCCGAAGGCCTTTTTCATGGAGCAGTCTATTGTAAACGGACAAGGTGTCCTCCCTCCTCTCGTGGGAACAACTGGCATTATATGCATGCAGACCTGCAAAGTCAAGAGGTATTTTTGATTTTCAGAAGCTGTATTGCAGGATGTGGTGCAAACGGCGGCGGGCGCGGCACAGGGTGCGGGATACGGTGGACTTGTTGACACCCAGCCGGGCCGCGATCTGCACCATGTTCAGCTGCTCATAATAGTACAGGTGCAGCATTTCCCGCTGGCGGGGCGTTAATTCCTCCGCCACGGCTTTCGTCAGGTTGTGCAGCAGCCGCTGCCGGCGGCGGCCGTTGTCGTCGGACTCCTCCTGCAGCCAGAGGTGCAGGCCGGCGATGTCCATGGGATCAAAGGCGGGATGCATCATGACGTCGATCACTCCTATCGTAATAATGTGCGGTCAGCTGCGCCAGCTGGCGGCATTGGCGCAGCATGGGCTGCAGCTCCGTCAGGCGGCGGCGCAGGCGGCGGGCGCTGTCCGGGTCGTCGGTGGTGCGGAGGCGGAGACGCAGCTCCTCCATCCGCGTCTGGATGCGCCGGGCGCTGTCCTCATACAGCGGTGACAGTTCGACAAGCTTCATGCGCGATCACTCTCCTTTTTTCTGCGTAAAAATATGGGACGTTCCAAACTTTTCTGTTGACAAATCCGGAATCATCTGTTAAAATAAGCCACGCTGATGGAGATGCTGGTGTAGCTCAGCTGGTAGAGCAGCTGATTTGTAATCAGCAGGTCGGGGGTTCGAATCCGTCCACCAGCTCCAAGTTCATATGGGGGATTTCCCGAGTGGCCAAAGGGGACAGACTGTAAATCTGCTGGCAACGCCTTCGGTGGTTCGAATCCACCATCCCCCACCAAAAATACCGATTACCCGTCAGGGTGGTCGGTATTTTTATCGGGTGGGGGTAGGTGGAGTCGAAGTTTATGCCCCGAAGGGGTAAATCCACCATCCCCCACCAAAAATACCGATTACCCGTCAGGGTGGTCGGTATTTT
>URST01000098.1 GCA_900550585.1 uncultured Eubacteriales bacterium | reverse complement strand
GCTTCCTGACCCGCGATCCTCGTATGAAGGAGCGCAAGAAGTACGGTCTGAAGGCCGCCCGCCGCGCACCTCAGTTCTCCAAGCGCTGAGTCTATATCCTGTTTTCTGCAAAGGCTCCTGCTCCGGCAGGGGCCTTTGTTTCTTTCGGAACTGAGGTGTCCTCGCGGCACAGCCTCTGCGGTCGGCGGCTAAAAACGTGCCCCCGGCACGTTTTTAGCCGTCCTCCCCCCCACACACGCGCAGAAGCGGCGCACGATCTGTGCGCCGCTTCTGCAAAATTGTAAGGAATGTAGTGTGTTGTTGTTATGCGTGTGCCGTTACTGCGCCAGATACTCCAGCGCGATGGCGGTCAGGCCGGTGACACCGTGCTTCATGACGTCCTCGTTGAACACGATCTTGCCGTTGTGGAGGGATACCAGCTCCTCGCCCCGTCCGGCGTCGATCATCATAAAGGCGGAGGGTGTGTTGGTCAGCTTGCCGAAAAAGCTGAAATCCTCGCTGCCGGAGAAGGGCTTCTCGATGAACTCGGTCCTGCCGCCGGCGGCGGTAACGGCCCTGTTCACCAGATCGATCATTTCGCCGTCGTTGTACTGCAGGGCATAGCCCTCCTCCAGGTTCACCTCGATGTCGCAGTTGAAGGCGATACCGATGCCCTTGCAAATACGCTGCACCTCTTCGATGGCGGTATCCCGTGCCGCATCGCTGAAGCTGCGCAGCACCGCCACCATCTGCGCTTCACCGGCGGTGATGTTCACCGCGTCGCCGCCGGACATGGTGCCCACCGTCAATACGGCGGAATCCATGGGGTCGATGCGGCGGGAGACCACCGTCTGCAAAACGGTGATGAGATACCCGGCACAGGCGATGGCGTCGTGGGCGGTGTGGGGCGCGGCGCCGTGGCCGCTCTTGCCGTGGACAGCGATGTGGAACAGGTCCACGGCACTGGTGAAATAGCCCTTGTACAGCTGCATCCGGCCCACGGTGTCGTTTTCGGAGGGGCAGACGTGCTGGCCGAAGATGGCGTCCACATGGGGATTCTCCATGACGCCCGCCTCCACCAGCTTCCGTGCGCCGCCGGGCATCAGATCCTCGCTGGGCTCAAAGATCAGCTTGACGGTGCCGGCGAACCGGTCACGGAAGTGGCACAGCGTCCTGGCCGCGCCCAGCAGCATGGTGGTATGCAGGTCGTGGCCGCAGGCGTGCATCTTGCCCTCGTACTCGCTGGCGAAGGGCACGCCGCTCTCCTCGTGGACGGGCAGGGCGTCGATGTCGGCGCGGAGCGCCACGCACTTGCCGGGGCCTTTCTTGCCGTGGATCAGCGCCACCACGGCGGTGGGCAGGGGCTGCTGGATCTCGTCCACGCCCATCTTCTCCAGCTCCGAGCGGATGAGGGCAGAGGTGCGTACCTCCTGCATGCCCGTCTCGGGGTGGGCATGGATGTCGCGGCGGATGGCCGCCAGCTCGTCAAAAATACTATCTGCAAACGTCCTGATCTCAGACATTTTTCAAAACCTCTTTTCCGGAAAATACGCTAAAATATGCTGTGTTACAGCCATGCGCTCATGACGCCGGACACCAGCACGGAGGTGATGGACACGGTGACCATGCCGGCCACCAGCATCTTGGGCATGATCTCCGCATTGATGGCGGCCTTCTCCGCAGCGGTGGTGCCGGTGGACTCAGAGACCTCATTGGAGATGATGACGGTGCCGGGGAAGCCGAACAGGCAGGAGCTGCCGATGGCCATGGACATCTGCCAGCTGTAACCGAAGATCTTGCCTACCAGGATGGACACGACGGAGAAGGCGATGGTGCCGATGACTACGCACACCAGCAGGGGCCACACCATGCTGCCCACCATCTCAGGGGTAGCGGAGGCCAGGTTGGTGAAGATGGACAGGGTGATGATGGGCATGACGATGCCGGTGGCGTGGGCCTTGCCCAGCGCGTCCTCATCCAGGAAGCCCAGCTCCTTGCAGAGCACACCGAAGATCAGGCACCATACCAGCTTATTGACGGCGTCGTGGAACAGGCTGGACACCCACACGGACAGCAGAGCCACCAGAATGACCTTGGCGATGATGGCGTTGGGGGTGTTGTACTTGTCGGGCAGCGCGGGGATCAGCTTCTTCCGGCCTGCGGCAGCGGCCTGGGCGGCACCGGCGGCGGTATCCACCGGCAGCTCACCGGCATCGATCTTCGCCTTGATGCGCTTGGCCTCGCTCTTGAGGCACAGGGAGGCCACGGGGTAGCCCACGAAGCCCTGGGCGCACATGACCAGCGTGGCGAACACCGCCAGATCGGGGAGGTTGGCCTTGTTGGCCATATCCTGCATGGTCAGCGTGGCCACCACGCCGCCGGACAGGATGGGCGCACCCACCAGCGCGAAGCCCCGGTCAATGACCAGCTGGCCGATGAAGAACACGGCGGCGGAGATGGCGATGCACGCCACCGCCGAGATGATGACGGTGCGCCACTGGGCGCCGAAGTCGCGGAGCCGGATGGTGGTGCCCAGGTGCACCAGCAGCATGGTCACCAGCAGGCCGGCCATGCTCAGCAGCGTGGAGTCGGCAAACATGGTGGTGGGGAAGATGCCCGCCCAGAAGCCGGCCAGGAACACCACGGATGCCACCAGCAGCATGGATACAATGGCTTTTGTTTTGGCGGAGATCATGTCTCCGACGGCGAACACCACGAAGATGACCGCAGCAGCTAAGATCGCATTCATTTTGATTTTCTCCTTTTCCTTTTTCGTTTGTGATTTTCCATTTTTTATAAGTTCTGCCAATAAAGAAAGCGGCCCCGTCTGAACGACGAAGCCGCTGATCGACTCTTGTGAGGAAGTCGGGTCGCGCATGTCATGTCAGCCGGTATCGGGAATCGCCGCAAAAATAGGCGTACCAAAAGAAGCCCCAGAAATAGGAGCTGTTACCGGCATAATAGGAGACGGCGGCATGGTTCTGTGCCATGTCGTTGTGGATCATATCCTGACGCATCATGTGACGGGCCATGTTTGTCTCCCTTCCGCCGGCACCGGGCCGGCTTGTTTTTGATGGTGCTGATTTTAGAACTTTAAAACACGAAAGTCAACAGGGAACTGCCACAACATTTACCCAGTTCCGCGCTCTGTTTTTTGTCCATCCTGCACATAGACGCCCTGCCTTTCCTCCCGTATAATAAAACGCAGCGTGGATAAGAGCCGCGCGAGAAGGAGAAGCGTATGATCGTCAAGCAGACCAGCTGTATCTGTTGTCTGTCCGCCGTCTGTGCGGGCACGGTCTGCTGCGCCCAAAGGGGTCATACGTTTTCTGCCGAATAACGCGGAGCTTACCGCGATCATTCCGTATTCTTTGGAAACGGCGGGAGATGTGTGACATCTCCCGCCGTTTTTATGTTGTCAGGAGGAGCAAAAGCATGACAAACACCACTGAGATCGCGCGGGCCATGGCGGCCACCATGGAGCACGCGGCCATCCCCATGTACGGGAAAAAACTGCGCCTGCCGGACCGCAGCGCCATCATCCCCCTGATCAAGGAGCTGCGGCGGCTGTTCTTTCCCGCCTATTTCGGGGACCCGCAGCTGATGGCCCTGCCGGCGGAGAACTACGCCGCCCTGCTGCTGGAGCGCATCGAGACGGCGCTGACCGCCCAGATCGCCCTGGCGCTGCCGGAGGAGGAGACGGAGCGGGCGTCCCAGATCGCCCAGTCCATCGTGGCGGAGCTGCCCCGCATCCAGCAGGTGCTGCTGACGGACATCGAAGCCACGTTCGACGGCGACCCCGCCGCCGCCAACAAGGAGGAGATCATCTTCGCCTACCCCGGCCTGTTCGCCATCTTCGTCTACCGCATCGCCCACGAGCTGTATCTGCGGCAGGTGCCCATGATCCCCCGGATGATGACGGAGTACGCCCACAGCCGCACCGGCATCGACATCCATCCCGGCGCCCAGATCGGGCCGTGGTTCTTCATCGACCACGGCACCGGCATCGTCATCGGCGAGACCACCGTCATCGGCAGCCACGTCAAGCTGTATCAGGGCGTGACGCTGGGCGCCCTGTCCCCCCGGGCCGGCCACGCCAGCCTGCCGGGCAAGCGGCACCCCACCGTGTGCGACTATGTGACCATCTACTCCGGCGCGTCCATTCTGGGCGGCAAGACCGTCATCGGTGAGCACTCCGTGGTGGGGGGCAACGCCTTCCTCACCGGCTCCGTGGCTGACAACACCCGCGTGGTCATCACCGCGCCGGAGACAGTGTTCAAGAACGCCTGAGCGCCTGTCTGCACCCGCATATTTATTCGTTTTCCGGCTGGTTTTGCCGCATAAATAATTTCATGATGCATTCCTCCATGAAGCAATTTTGCTGCATGATGCAGTGCATGATGAAATGACCGGCAGGCGCCGTCCCCGAAAGAGGACGGCGCCTGCCGTTTTTCTGTGAGATGCGGCAAATCTGGGCGCAAATTTTTGTGCAGTTCGCGGAGGGCGGACAGACGGGAAATATATTATAATGTTCCCAATACGAAACAGGGAGGCGTCTGACATGGAGCGCATCAGCAAGGAAAACTACTATCTGGACATCGCCGAAACGGTGCTGGAGCGGGCCACCTGCCTGCGCAGGGTCTACGGCGCCATCATCGTCAAGAACGACGAGATCATCTCCACCGGCTACAACGGCGCGCCGCGGGGACGGCAGAACTGCGTGGACATGGGCTTCTGCACCCGGGAGGCCATGCAGGTGCCCCGCGGCCAGCGGTATGAGCTGTGCCGCAGCGTCCACGCCGAGGCCAACGCCATCATCTCCGCCAGCCGGCGGGACATGGTGGGCAGCACCCTGTATCTGGTGGGGCGGGACGCCCGGACCGGCGCGCTGCTGGGGGACGCCACCAGCTGCGCCATGTGCCGCCGCCAGGTCATCAACGCCGGCATCAGCCGGGTCATCATCCGCCGGACAGAGACGGAGTTCCAGGTGGTGGACGTGAACGACTGGGTACACCAGGAGGACGACGTGCCCGCGCTGTAAAGCGCCGCCGGGCAGCGGAAAAGGGGGACTATCCGGTCTGCCGGGCACACCGGCGGGCCTGATAAAATAACAATTGAACAAAGGAGAATGTGTGATGTTGAACGACTCCAAGATCGCCGCCTACACGGCGATCCTGCAGGAAGAACTCCTGCTGGCCACAGGGTGTACAGAGCCCATCGCCGTCGCGTACTGTGCCGCAAAACTGCGCGAGGTGTTGGGCGGAAAACCGGAAAAAGTGCTGGCCGAGGTCAGCGGAAACATCCTGAAGAACGTGAAGTCCGTGGTGGTCCCCAACACAGCGGGACGCCGGGGCATCGACGCCGCCATCGCCGTGGGCATAGTGGCCGGCGACGCCGACGCGGAGCTTCAGGTCATCGCCAACGTGACGGAGGAGAACACGGCGGCCATCCAGGGCTATCTGGACAGCACGCCCATCCAGGTCTCCTGTCCCGAGACGCCCTGCATGCTGGATATCCGGCTGACGGGCTGGCTGGGAGAGCACCACGCCTGCGTCCGGGTGGCCAACAACCACACGAACATCATCTACATTGAGAAGGACGGCCATGTCCTGAAGGAGCTGCCGGTGACCGGCAACGCCGAGGACCATTTGCAGGACAAGTCCGTGCTGAACGTCAGAGACATCATCACATTCGCTGAAACTGTACCCATAGAAGCCATCCTGCCCACGGTGGGACGGCAGATCGAAAAGAACACCGCCATTGCCGCCGAGGGCCTGCGGAACAGCTGGGGCGCCAACATCGGCTCCACCCTGCTGCAAGGCTCCCAGGACTGGGAGACACAGGCCCGTGCCTGGGCCGCCGCCGGCTCCGACGCACGGATGAACGGCTGCGAGATGCCGGTGGTCATCGTGTCCGGCTCCGGCAACCAGGGCATTACCGCCTCCGTGCCCGTGTGGAAGTACGGCAAGCTCATGGGAGCGGACGACGAGAGGATCCTGCGGGCCGTGTGCCTCAGCGACCTCATCACCATCCACCAGAAAACAGGCATCGGACGGCTCAGCGCCTACTGCGGCGCGGTGTCCGCCGGTGTGGGCGCGGGCTGCGGCATCGCATGGCTGCGGGGCGCGGACTATGAGGGCATCAGCCACACGCTGGAAAACGCGGTGGCCATGATCTCCGGCTGCATCTGCGACGGCGCCAAGGCCAGCTGTGCCAGCAAGATCGCCATGGGCGTGGGCTGCGGCCTGCTGGGCTACGACATGTACCGCAACGGCGACAACTTCCGGCCCGGCGACGGCATTCTGGGCACCGACGTGGAGGACACTGTCCGCCATGTGGGCGTGCTGGCCGCACAGGGCATGCGGGAAACGGACCGGGTGATCCTGCGGATCATGACGGAGTGAACGAGGACGACAAAAAAGAACCACCCAAGGGTGGTTCTTTTTTTGCGCTCGTTGGCGCCAGCCGGCGCGGGGGTGTTTCGCACCGCTGGGGCGAGGGGTGTTTCGCGCCCCGGCGCGACCCACTTTTGCCAACAGCGGCAAAAGTGGGCAAAAACGCCGTTCAAACCTG
>URST01000097.1 GCA_900550585.1 uncultured Eubacteriales bacterium | reverse complement strand
TGGGCTGTTCCCCGTCTGCGCCAACAGACGGAACCGGGACAGTCCTTTTCGTTTCCTTGGAATCCAAATCTATCAATCCTCCTTCATGCCGCCCATGATGGCGGCGATCATCTGAATGGTGTCCAGCAGTTCATCATCCACGCCAGCCCCATCCTCGGCCCGCCGCAGTTCGTCCAGAACGGCGGCAAGCTGGTCACGCAGGGCCTTGTAGACCTTGGGATTACCCTGTACCACTACTTCCCGGCACAGGAGGCGTCTTGTGATGTAGTCCTGCTTTGTCAGGCCGGAGAGCCGCACAGCGGCCTCGATCTGTTCATCTTCCTCCGGGGACACCCGGAAGGCCACGGTCTTGTTCCTCCAGCGATTTTTGTTGTCTCGGTTTTTCAGTGACATGGTTACGTTCCCATCCTTTCAAAGTCCAGCTTGTCCGCCATCTCCGTCTGCCTTGTAGGAAACAGATGGGCGTAGCGGTAGGTGATGTCGATACTCTCATGCCCCACCCGGTCAGCGATTGCCAGGGCGGTGAAGCCCATATCAATCAGCAGGGAAATGTGTGAATGTCGGAGGTCGTGAATCCTGATCCGCTTCACTCCCGCCGCTTTCGCACCTCTGTCCATTTCATGGTGGAGATAGTGCTTGCTGACAGGGAAAATCCGTTCATCCGCCCCGGCGCTGTAAAACATCTTTAAGTAGTCCTCCATCTCTCCACAGAGGAATTTGGGCATCTTAATGACACGGTTGCTCTTTTTCGTCTTGGGGGTGGTAATCACGTCCTTGCCCTTGAGCCGCTGATAGGATTTGCTGATGGACACTGTACCCGCCTCAAAGTCGAAGTCTGTTGGGGTGAGGGCCAGCAGTTCCCCCTCCCGGATACCGCACCAGTAGAGCATTTCAAAGGCATAGTAGGAGAGGGGCTTGTCCATCATGGCGTCGGCAAATTTCAGATACTCTTCCTTCGTCCAGAACAGCATTTCACGCCGTTCTTCCACCCCCATGTTCCCGGCCTTGGCCGCAGGATTGACCTGGAGGCCGTAGTAGCGGACAGCATGGTTAAAGAGGGCACTTAACTGATTGTGGACGGTTTTGAGATAGGTAGGGGAATAGGGTTTTCCCTTGGCGTCCGTCAACCCTCGGATCACGTTCTGCCAGTCCATCACGTCCTTGGCGGTGATTTCCGACAGTTTGCGCTTTCCAAAATACGGAAGGATTTTCTTTTGGATGATGCTCTCTTTTGTCAGCCAGGTGTTCAGCTTCAGCTTGGGCTTCATATCCTTCTCATAGAGCTGGGCGAAGCTCTCAAAGGTCATGTTCACATCGGCCTGCTTCTGCATCAGAAACTCCCGTTCCCACGCCTGGGCCTCTTTCTTGGTGGCAAAGCCACGCTTTAACTTCTGCTGGCGCTCCCCTTTCCAGTCCGTATAGCGGAACTGGACGTACCAAGTGCCGTTGGTCTTGTTCTTAAACGCCGCCATAGGTTAATCACTCCTTTCGCTCTGGCCTCTTGTGCCATAAAATTTTTCGTGGAAGAATTTGCGGTCGATCCGGCCTGAAATGGTAATACAGCCCGTCTTTTTCAACTCCGCATTCATGGAACGAATCAGCTTATAGGCATAGGGGACAGAAACCCCTAATTCCTCCGCTACCTCGTCCACCCGCATGAACATAGTGCTTGCCATTGTGCGCTCACCTCCTTTCACGGCTCGAAAACTAAGCCTTTATGCTTAATCTATTATAACTAAGCAAATTTGCTTTGTCAAGTGGCTTGCGGAATAATTTTTAACTTTTTTGTTTAAGATACTCTTGACTGTTACTAAGCGAATATGTTATACTACTTTCGACAGAAACCACCAGATAGGAGTTGGCATTTATGGCAATAGGAGAGCGCATCCATTTTTTCCGCACCCTCCGGGGTATGACACAGAAGTATCTTGGTATGGCGGTGGGCTTTCCAGAGCGTTCCGCCGATGTTCGTCTGGCACAGTACGAAACAGGCACCCGGACGCCGAAGGCCGATTTGACCGCTGCCCTGGCTCATACTTTAGATGTATCGCCCCAGGCGTTGAGCGTCCCGGACATAGACAACTACATAGGTTTGGCCCATACGCTGTTCGCCTTGGAGGATGTTTACAGTCTGAAAGTGATAGAGGCGGATGGACGTGCCTGCCTGCAAGCAGATATTTTCCAGGGAGGCCGTCAAGCCAGTGAGTTGAACAAAATCTTGATTGCGTGGCGGGAACAGGCGGCGAAGTTGGAGGCCGGGGAGATCACCAAGGAGGACTATGACCGCTGGCGGTACAACTACCCCAAGTATGACACCACCCAGCGGTGGGCCAAAGTCCCCTCGAAGGAATTAAGCGATGCTCTGATAAAAGGATTGAAGAAACAGAGAAAAGACAAATAGCAAAAAAGGTCTTGCCGACTGGTGAAAGTCAGCAAGACCTTTTTCTTAGGATATGGAGGATTTACCCGCAAACCACCCGCTATACAGGAGTGAGCAAAGTAAATCCGGTTTTGGTATCTGCTATCAATTTGCTATCAAATGCCCCGTTTCCGCTTCAAAAACCCAGTGTTTTCAAGGCTTTGCGGGTTTTGTCAGTTATTCCCACTCCACGGTGGCGGGGGGCTTGGAGGTGATGTCGTAGCAGATGCGGTTGATGTGCTTGACCTCGCCCACGATGCGGCCGGAGACCTTGTCCAGCAGCTCATAGGGCAGGCGGGACCAGGTGGCGGTCATGAAGTCCTGGGACTGCACGGCCCGCAGGGCCAGCGTATAGTCGTAGGTGCGCTCATCGCCCATGACGCCCACGCTGCGCAGATCGGTGAGCACCGCGAAGAACTGGCTGGTGGTGCGGTCCAGACCCGCCAGCTTCATCTCCTCGCGGAAGATGGCGTCGGCATCCCGCAGGATGGACAGCTTTTCCTCGGTGATCTCGCCGATGACGCGGATGGCAAGGCCGGGGCCGGGGAAGGGCTGGCGCCACACCAATTCATCGGGCAGGCCCAGCTCGGTGCCCAGCTGGCGCACCTCGTCCTTGAACAGGCGGCGCAACGGTTCCACGATCTCCTTGAAGTCCACGCAGTCGGGGAGACCGCCCACGTTGTGGTGGCTCTTGATTACGGCGGACTCGCCGCCCAGACCGGACTCCACCACGTCGGGATAGATGGTGCCCTGGGCCAGGAAGTCCACGGCGCCGATCTTCTTGGCCTCCTCCTCAAAGACGCGGATGAACTCCTCGCCGATGATCTTGCGCTTGCGCTCGGGATCGGTGACCCCGGCCAGCTTGCCCAGGAACCGGGGGCCGGCGTTGACACGGCGGACATCCACATGGAACTGGTGCTTCATGACCTGCTCCACCTGACCGCCTTCGTCCTTGCGCAGCAGGCCGTGATCCACGAAAATGCAGGTCAGCTGGTCGCCCACGGCGCGCTGGAGCAGGGCGGCGGCCACGGAGCTGTCCACGCCGCCGGACAGAGCCAGCAGCACGCGGCCGCTGCCGATCTGGCGGCGGCACTCGGCCACTGCCTCCTCCAGATAGGAGGCCATGGACCACTCGGGCCGGAAACCGCAGATGCGGTACAGGAAGTTCTGCAGGATCTCCTTGCCGTATTCGGTGTGCAGCACCTCGGGATGGAACTGCACGCCGTACAGGTTTTTCCCGGCGCAGCAGACGGCGGCGTGCTGGCAGCCGTCGGTATGGGCGATGGCCGCGAAGCCGGGGGCCAGCTGCTCTACCTCTACGCCGTGGCTCATCCAGCACACGGATGTCTCGGGCACGCCCTCGAACAGGGGGGAGGTGCCGTGGGTCAGCTGGATCTTGCCGTACTCCCGGGTCTCCGCCTTGCGGCACTGGCCGCCCAGCAGGTGCATCATCAGCTGCTGGCCGTAGCAGATGCCCAGCACGGGGATGCCCAGCTCAAACAGGGATCTGTCCACCATGGGGGCGTTGGGCTCGAACACGGTGGCGGGGCCGCCGGTGAAGATCAGCGCGTCAGGGGCGAAGGCGTGCACCTCGTCCATGGAGATGCGGTAGGACTTGATCTCGCAGTAGACGCCGCACTCGCGGACGCGGCGGGCCACCAGCAGGTTATACTGGCCGCCGAAATCCAAGACAAGGACTTTCTTCATGTCAGGTACCCTCCCGGAAGCGGATGACGCCGTCCTCAGCGCTGTCGATGATGGCCAGAGAGTGGATGGGGTAGCCCTCCCGGCGGAGGCTGTCGCCGCCGTCCTGGAAGCCCTTCTCCACGGCAACACCGATGCCGGCCAGCGTGGCGCCGGCCTTGTTGACGATGTCGATGAGGCCGCGCATGGCGTAGCCCTTGGCCATGAAGTCGTCGATGATGAGCACACGGTCATCGGCGTGGATCCAGTCCTGGGACACCAGCAGGGTCACTTTCTTTTTATAGGTATAGGAAAAAATATCGCTCTGGTACAGGCCGCCCTCGATATTGTCGCTCTTGGCTTTCTTGGCGAAAACCATGGGGACACCATATCTCTCGGCGCAGATCGTAGCCAGAGCAATACCGCTGGCCTCGGCGGTCAGCACCATCGTGATATTCTTTACATCAAAATACTTGGCAAATTCGTCCGCCATAGCGCCCATCAGGGCCGTATCCACCCGGTGATTGAGAAAACCGTCCACCTTGATGATGTTTCCGGGGAGAACACGCCCCTCCCGCAGGATGCGCTCCTTCAGCTGCTGCATGGTCACCACTTCCTCTCAAAAAGTATTAGTTCTATACTGCCCGATTTCGGGCAGAAAAGCAACAGGGAAAAATGCAGAATATTCCAGCGGTTTTTCAGGTTTTTTGTGGGTTTTACCGGAGGAAAGGGAGCCGGTCAGGCCTGCGGCAGGCTCTCCTTGACAAAAGCGGCGAAGCGCTCCGCCGCGGCAGTCTGGGGCACGTCCCGCAGCATGCACATATCCACGGAGCGGGGCGGGATCTGGAAGGAGGTCTTGAGTCGGTGCAGGCGGCCGCTCTCCAGATCGCGGGCGACGAACTCCTCCGTGACGCCGGCCACGCCGAAGCCGATGGCGGCCAGATCCACCAGCAGGCTGCGGGCGCCCAGCTCGATCTCCGGGGTCAGCTTCAGGCCGTTCTGGAGGAAGAAGCGCTCCAGATACAGGCGGCTGGAGGCCTTGCGCTCCAGCAGGATCAGGGGAAAGGCGGAGATCTCCTCCAGCGAGTAGACATGGTCGAAGTCGCAGGGATACTCGGCACCGGCCACGAAGATGGAGTGGGTGGGGAAACAGGGATACGTCTCCAGCGATGTCAGATCCGTGGGGGTGCTGGCAAAGGCGATGTCCACCTTGCCGGAGCGCAGCAGGCCCAGCACCTTATGGCTGCGGCCGGAGATGATCTGGATGTGGATGGCGGGGTGCTCCCGGTGGAAGCTGTCCAGATAGGGCAGCAGGAACTGGCTGGTGACGGTGTCGCTGGCACCGATGACCAGCTGGCCCATCTGCAGCTCCCGGGTCTGGGACAGCTTGGCCTCGCCGGTCTCCAGCAGACCCATGGCGCTGCGGACGTACTCGTAGAGCATCTTGCCCTCCGCCGTCAGCGTGACGCCCCGGGAGTTCCGGGAGAACAGACGGGTCTGCAGGTCGTTTTCCAGCTGCTTGATGGACTGGCTCACCGCCGACTGGGAGATATACAGCGCCTGGGCCGCGGCGGTGATGTTGCCCACCTCGGCCACTTCCTTGAACACCCGATACGATTCCAGCTTGACAGACATACCACGGCCTCCTATTAGAAAAACATGATATAGTACATTGTGCTATCTGCTATGATTATAGCAAGAAACGGGGAGAATGCAAGGGTAAATTTGCGTTTCCGGGCGCGGTTTGGCGCTTGCATAAGCGCCGGGGATGTGGTAATATAAACGGGTTGGAAGCAGAGAAAAGGAGAATGTGCATGAGAAAGCTGAAAGAGATATGGCTGAGTCTGGATGCCATCAACCGCGTGATTTTGGTGACGGGCATTCTGGCGTGCATCTGGTTCGTGGTGAAGGGACGCGGCCTGTACGGCATAGCGCTGGCGGTGCTGATGGGCATGCTGATGGTCAGCCGGAAGGGCAGCCGGGAAAAGCGGCTGGGCCGTCTGTACGGCGGATTCCACTTCCACATGCCGGACGGCGAGATCGTGCCTGTCTCCTTCGATCAGGTGAAGTCGGAGTACACCCACGGACAGCAGGGCAAGTACGCCGGGCGGAAGGTGACGCTGCGTTTCCCGTGGTGGCATCTGGATCTGGACGGCCACGGCGACACCGGCTTCGGACTGCTGATCCACTTCGACGGCAATGACGAGGCCATGGCAGAGGCCAGGACCCTGCGTTCCGGCGATTTTGTGTCCGTCACCGGCGAGATCGTGCCCGCCGGAAAGGCGTACTTCTACATCGGCAACGTCACCGAGCTGCGCCGCGCATCGGAAAAGGAAGGTTTCCCCGGCGGGGAATCATAAATATTGTGGCAAAAGACAAAGGAGTGTTTACTATGAGTTTCATGATCGAGACTTCCGCCCGTCACATCCATCTGACCCAGGAGACGGTGGAGAAGCTGTTCGGCAAGGGCTATGAGCTGACCATCCGCAAGCCCCTGTCCTATCCCGGCCAGTACGCCTGCAACGAGCG
>URST01000096.1 GCA_900550585.1 uncultured Eubacteriales bacterium | reverse complement strand
TCTGCGCCGAAAGAAAGGATGACAGCCTTGGAAAAGAAATGCGCGATCAAAATGGAGAACATCACCAAGCGGTTCGGAAAAGTTGTCGCCAACAACGCGATCAACATGGAGCTGCGCGAGGGTGAGATCCTGTCTCTGCTGGGCGAAAACGGCAGCGGCAAGACCACACTGATGAACATGCTCTCCGGCATCTACTTCCCCGATGAGGGACAGATCTACATCCACGACCAGCCTGTGACCATCGCATCTCCCAAGGATGCTTTTGCTCTCGGTATCGGTATGATCCACCAGCACTTCAAGCTGGTCGATCTGTTCACCGCCACGGAGAACATCATCCTGGGCCTGGAGGGCAAACTGGATCTGGCCAATGCCCGCAAGAAGGTGCAGGAGATCTGCGACCGCTACGGGTTCGACATCGACCCCGACATGAAGATCTACGACATGTCCGTTTCCCAGAAGCAGACCGTCGAGATCGTCAAGGTGCTGTACCGCGGCGCTGACATCCTCATTCTGGATGAGCCTACCGCCGTGCTGACCCCTCAGGAGACGGACAAGCTGTTCGCCGTCATGCGCAACATGAAGGCCGACGGCAAATCCCTCATCATCATCACCCACAAGCTCCACGAGGTGCTGGATGTGTCTGACCGCGTGGCCGTGCTGCGCAAGGGCGAGTACATAGGCGATGTGCTGACCAAGGACGCCGACCAGCAGTCCCTGACGGACATGATGGTGGGCCGCAGCGTCAGCCTGAACATCGACCGTCCCGAACCGAAGAACGTCACCACCCGCCTGAAGCTGGAGGGCCTCACCGTTTTCGATGAGCTGGGCGTCAAGCGTCTGGACAACGTCAGCTTTGAGATCAAGGCCGGCGAGGTGCTGGGCGTGGCTGGCGTGGCCGGCTCCGGCCAGCGCGAGCTGCTGGAATCCATCGCGGGCCTGTACCCCATCGCCTCCGGCTCCGTCACCTACTACGCCCCCGACAGCGGTACGCCGCAGGAACTGGTGGGCAAGGACCCCATGGACATCCGCAAGGCGGGCATCGCCATGTCCTTCGTGCCTGAGGATCGTCTGGGCATGGGCCTGGTGGGTTCCATGGGCATGACCGGCAACATGATGCTGCGCTCCTGGCGCAAGGGTCACAGCATCTTCCTGGACCGTAAGAACCCCGAGGCGCTGGCCCAGCGCATCTGGCAGGAGCTGGAGGTCGTCACCCCCAGCACCAACTTCCCCGTCCGCCGTATGTCCGGCGGCAACGTGCAGAAGGTGCTGGTAGGCCGTGAGATCGCCCAGGAGCCCGCGGTGCTGATGACGGCCTACGCCGTCCGCGGCCTGGATATCAACACTTCTTACACCATTTACAACCTGCTGACGGAGCAGAAAATGAAGGGCGTCGCCGTGGTCTACGTCGGCGAGGATCTGGACGTGCTGCTGGAGCTGTGCGATCGCATCGTGGTGCTCTGCGGCGGTCAGGTCTCCGGCGTTGTGGACGGCCGCACCACCAACAAGATGGAAGTGGGCGCACTGATGACCCGCATGGGAGGAGGCAAGGCAGATGAGTAAAAAAGGATCTCTCTTTCACATTTCCAAGCGCGACGCGCTGCCTCTGCCCAAGGCACTGGCCATCCGCGGCGGCATCATCCTGCTGGCGCTGGTATTCTGCGGCCTCATCACCACGCTGCTGACCGGTGAGAACCCCATCAGCGTCTACGGCACCATTATCAAGGGCGCCTTCGGCACCACCCGTAAGAGCTGGGTCACCTGGCAGAACGTGGCCATCCTGCTGGGTATCTCCCTGGCGGTGACCCCCGCGTTCAAGATGCGCTTCTGGAACATCGGCGCCGAGGGTCAGACCCTGATCGGCTGTCTGGCCGCCTCCGCCTGCATGATCACCATGGGCAAGACCGTGCCCAACGGCCTGCTGATCGTGATCTCCCTGGCCGCCGCCATTCTGGCCGGCGCCATCTGGGGCTTCCTGCCCGCCTTCTTCAAGGCTCACTGGAACACCAACGAAACGCTGTTCACCCTGATGATGAACTACATCGCCACCCAGCTCACCGCCTTCTTCATCATCGTGTGGGAGGTGCCCAAGGGCGCCGGTAAGATCGGCATCATCAACCAGTCCACGGAGGCCGGCTGGCTGCCCCGTCTGGCGGGCCAGCAGTACCTGCTCCCCATTCTGGTCATCGCCATCATGACCGGCCTGATGTACGTCTACCTGCAATACAGCAAGCACGGCTACGAGATCGCCGTCGTGGGCGAGAGCCAGCGCACCGCCAGCTACGCCGGCATCAAGGTGGACCGCGTCATCGTGCGCACCATGGTGCTCTCCGGCGCCATGTGCGGCCTTATCGGCTACCTGCTCACCGCCGGCGTGGACCACACCCTGACCACCACCATCGTGGACGGCCGCGGCTTCACCGCCGTCATGGTCTCCTGGATGTCCAAGTTCAATCCCTTCATCATGATCGCCGCCTCTCTGCTGCTGGTGGTCATGGACCGCGGCGCCAGCGAGGTGTCCAGCGTGTTCGGCCTGAACCACTCCTTCGCCGATATCCTGACCGGTATCATCCTGTTCTTCATCATCGGCACCGAGTTCTTCATCACCTACAAGGTCAGCCTGCGCAAGAGCAGCAAAAAGGAGGCGTGACGAATGGGCTTTAACTTTGTATCGTTCTTCCCCCGCGCCGTCATGCAGGGCATTCCCCTGCTGTTCGGCAGCACCGGCGAGATCCTGACGGAGAAATCCGGCAACCTGAACCTGGGTATCCCCGGCATCATGTATGTGGGCGGCATCAGCGGCGTCATCGGCGCGTTCTTCTACGAGCAGGGCGCGGCGCAGATGAGCGGCTTCCTGGCCGTGCTGATCCCCATCCTCTGCTCCCTGCTGGGCTCCCTGCTGATGGGCCTGCTGTACTGCTTCCTCACCGTGACCCTCCGGGCCAACCAGAACGTCACCGGTCTGGCCATGACCACCTTTGGCGTGGGCGTGGGCAACTTCTTTGGCGGCTCCCTCATCAAGCTCACCGGCAGCGAGGTGCCCTCCATCGCCCTGTCCAAGACCAGCCTGTTCTTCAAGACCACCCTGCCCGGCGCGGACAGCACCGGCTGGTTCGGCCAGCTGTTCCTGTCCTACGGTTTCCTGGCCTATGCGGCCATCATCATCGCCATCGGCGCGTCCTACTTCCTGAACCGCACCCGTCCCGGCCTGCACCTGCGCGCCGTGGGCGAGAGCGCTTCCACCGCCGACGCCGCCGGCATCAACGTCACCAAGTACAAGTATCTGGCCACCTGCATCGGCTCCATGATCGCGGGCCTCGGCGGTCTGTACTACGTCATGGACTACGCCAACGGCGTGTGGTCCAACAACGCCTTCGGTGACCGCGGCTGGCTGGCCATCGCGCTGGTCATCTTCACCATCTGGCGTCCCAGCACCAGCATCTGGGCCTCCATCCTGTTCGGTGGCCTGTACATCCTGAACATCTACCTGCCCTCCGACGTGATGGCCGTGAAGGAGCTGTACAAGATGCTGCCCTACGTCATCACTCTGGTGGTGCTGATCATCGTGTCCCTGCGTAAAAAGCGGGAGGATCAGCCCCCTGCGTCCCTCGGTCTCTCCTACTTCCGCGAGGAACGCTGACCCCACACAAAAAAGAGTAGGCCGCTTGCGGCCTGCTCTTTTTTCCTACCCATTTACATCTTGTCAAGGAGGAACCGCCATGTCCACCCTGCTCATCCGGAACATTGCCCAGCTGGTCACCTGCGATGACGGTGACCGCATCCTGCAGAACGCCGACCTCTACTGCGAGGACGGCTTCATCAAGACCATCGGCTCCGGTCTGGACGTATCCGCCGACCGTGTCATCGACGGCAGCCACATGTTCTGCTACCCCGGCCTTGTCAACACCCATCACCACCTCTATCAGGTGTTCTCCCGCAACCTGCCCCAGGTCCAGAACATGGAGCTGTTCGACTGGCTGCGCACCCTGTACGAGATCTGGAAGAACCTGGACGCCGATGTCATCCGCCTGTCCAGCCTCACCGGCATGGGCGAGCTGATGAAGCACGGCTGTACCACCTGCTTCGACCATCACTATGTGTTCCCCGCCGGCAGCGGCGACCTGCTGGGCGCCCAGTTTGCCGCCGCCGACGAGCTGGGCATCCGCATGTACGCCAGCCGCGGCAGCATGGACCTCAGCAAAAAGGACGGCGGCCTGCCGCCGGACAGCGTGGTGCAGACCGTGGACGAGATCCTGCGCGACAGCATCCACGCCATCGAGACGTACCACGACGCCTCCTACGGCGCCATGCACCGCGTAGCGCTGGCCCCCTGTTCCCCCTTCTCCGTGTCCGCCGACCTCCTGCGCGAAAGCGCCATCCTGGCCCGCCAGTACGGCGTGCGGCTCCACACCCACCTGTGCGAAACGAAGGACGAGGAGAACTTCATGCTGGCCCGGGAGGGCGTCCGCCCGCTGGCCTACATGGAGCGGCTGGGCTGGCTCGGCAGCGATGTCTGGTTCGCCCACGGCATCCACTTCAACGACGAGGAGCTGCGCCTGCTGGCCCAGACCGGCACCGGCGTGGCCCACTGCCCCATCAGCAACATGAAGCTCGCCAGCGGCGTGGCCCGCATCCCGGAGATGCTGGCGCTGGGCGTGCCGGTGGGTCTGGCGGTGGACGGCTCCGCCTCCAACGACGGCTCCAGCCTGCTGGAGGAGCTGCGCGTGGCCTACCTGCTGCACCGCCTGACCTCCAGCCGCAAGGCCCCCACCGGCTACGACGTGCTGAAGATGGCCACCCGGGGCAGCGCCCGGCTGCTGGGCCGGAACGACATTGGCCAGCTCAGCGAGGGCAAGTGCGCCGACCTGTTCCTTATCGACGCCCGCCGGCTGGAGCTGGTGGGCTGCGGCTGCGACGCCGGCTCGGTGCTGGGCACCGTAGGCGTCCGCGGCCCCGTGGACTACACCGTGGTGCAGGGCCGCGTCACCGTGGAGCACGGCCGCCTCGTCACCGTGGACGAGGACGCGCTGGCCCGGGAGGCCGACGCCAGGTGCCGCGCCTACCTGGCCATGTAGCAAAAAGCAGGAGGGCCTCCCGCGGGAGGGCCTCCTGCTTTTTATATCTCATTCCAGCTCGCTGCGGTTGGCCGCCATGGTCTTGGCGAACAGCGACGCGCTGCTGGGCGGCGTGTATGTAATGGCGTTGGCCCCGGCCCGGATGGTGGCCAGGATGCTCTCCTCCGTGGGGCCGCCGGTGGCAATGATGGCCAGCTCCGGGTACTGCTCCCGCAGGGCCGCCACGATCTCCGGCGTCCGGGCTGCGCCGGACACGTTGATGATGTCCACCCCCGCGTCCAGATAGGGCTGGATGTCCGTTTTCTCCGAGATGACCGTGTACACCACCGGGATCTCTACGGCGTCCTTGATGTCGTGGATGGTCTCCAGCCCGATCTTGCTGTTGCACACCACGCCGTAGGCGCCCTGGTGCTCCACATACGCGGCCATGCTGGCCGACCGGATGCCGTTGGTCAGTCCGCCGCCCACGCCGCAGAACACCGGCACGTCCGACACGCCGATGATGGCCTGCGTGATGGCCGGCTGGGGCGTAAAGGGATATACGGCGATGATGGCATCGGCGTTGATATTCTTGATAATGGCCACGTCCGTGCTGAACACCAGCGACTTGATGCGGCGCCCGAACACCCGGATGCCGCTGCACTCGCTGATGCAGCGGGGCACTGACAGCGCGTGCTTGCGCAGGTTGCCCTCGTAGGCCGGTACATATTTTCTCACTCGTTTTCCTTTCCCGCTGTTGCATGCCCATTCTATCCGTATTATAATAGCATACGCGGAAAACTATGTAAATATTTCCTGTACTATTCTGAACAGTTCCTTAATACTGCCTGTTTTTCCGTACTTTTTCAGGAGGTGTATTTCATGCTTTCCATCGTGCAGGGTGACATCACCCAGTCCCACGCCGATGCCATCGTCAACGCCGCCAACACCTCCCTACTGGGCGGCAGCGGCGTGGACGGTGCCATCCACCGGGCCGCAGGGCCGCAGCTGCTGGCGGAGTGCCGCACCCTCCACGGCTGCGAGACGGGACAGGCCAAGCTCACCGCCGCCTACCGCCTGCCCTGTAAGTATGTCATCCACACACCCGGCCCCATCTGGCGGGGCGGCGGCCACGGTGAGGCGGCGCTGCTGGCCGCCTGCTACCGCAATTCCCTGACGCTGGCGGCGGCACACGGCTGCCGCAGCGTGGACTTCCCCTCCATCTCCACCGGCGTCTACGGCTACCCGGTGTTACAGGCCGCCCACGTGGCGCTGAAGGCCATCATGGACTTCCTCCGGGACCACCCGGACATGGAGGTGCGCATGGTCTGCCATGGCGCGGACACCCTCCACGCCTATCAGGTGGTGTGGAACATGCTCTATCAGGACACAAAGCCCCACGAAGACTGACCCGGCACAGCATAAAAGGAGTCTCCGGCACAGCCGGAGACTCCTTTTTCTATCCGCGTTCTCAGATCCTGACCAGCTCGTACTCCCGGGTGCCGATGCCGATCTTCTCGCCGTGCTCCAGACAGCTGCGCCAGTCGGTGTCCGGATGAATGCGCTGGAAGTGGTCGTGCGCATGGACATGCTCCTCCCCGCCATCGGCGGCGGAGCCCCGCAGGGGCGTCTGGGCGTTGACCGCGTCCACGCAGGCCATGTCCAGCGCCACCGGGTCGAAGGAGGCGAACATGCCCACGTTGGGCACGATGGCCATGTCGTTCTC
>URST01000095.1 GCA_900550585.1 uncultured Eubacteriales bacterium | reverse complement strand
ACAACATCAAGTCCGCCAAGAAGATGGTGGACAAGGGCCGCACCGAGGTGTGGGATGCGCTGGACGAGATCATCAAGGATCATCCCGTCATGCTCAACCGCGCACCTACCCTGCACCGTCTGGGTATTCAGGCCTTTGAGCCGGTGCTGGTGGAGGGCCGCGCCCTGAAGCTGCACCCCCTGAACTGCACGGCCTTCAACGCCGACTTCGACGGCGACCAGATGGCCATTCACGTTCCCCTGTCCGCCGAGGCACAGGCTGAGGCCCGTCTGCTGATGCTGTCTGCCAACAACCTGCTGCGTCCGCAGGACGGCGGCCCCGTCACCGTGCCTACGCAGGATATGGTGCTGGGTTCCTACTACCTGACCTTCGAGCGGTTTGAAAACGGCGTCTCCCAGATGGACAACGACGAGTACTGGCCCGCCGGCGTGGACTTCGCGCTGGCCGGCAAGACCTACGACGAGCTGACCGACGAGGAGAAGGCCGGCGTCCATCTGAACATCTACCGCGACGAGGACGAGGTGCTGATGGCCCACAACGAGCACATCATCGGCATCCACCAGCCCGTCTGGGTCCGCGTCACCAAGGAGCTGGGCGGCGAGAAGGTGAGCCATGTGGTGCGCGCCACCGCCGGACGCATCATCTTCAACCGCAACATCCCTCAGGATCTGGGCTTCGTGAAGCGCTTCGACGAGGACGGCAAGCCCACGGACAAGTTCTTCGACTACGAGATCACCGAGACCTGCGGCAAGAAGCTGCTGGGCAAGATCGTGGACCGCACCATCAACCAGTACGGCTTCACCATCGCCGCCGAGGTGCTGGACAACATCAAGGCCACCGGCTACAAGTACTCCACCCGCGGCTCCATCACCATCTCCATCGCAGACATGACGGTGCCCAAGGCCAAGTACGAGCTGATCGCCGAGACGGAGCAGCGCGTGGTGGACATCGAGGACCAGTACAACATGGGCTTCATCACCGATGAGGAGCGCTACAAGCTGGTGGTGCGCGAGTGGGAAAAGACCACCGCCGATGTCACCGACGCCCTGACGGCCAACATGAACAAGTACAACCCCATCTTCATGATGGCGGATTCCGGTGCCCGAGGCTCCATGAAGCAGATCCGTCAGCTGACCGGTATGCGCGGCCTGATGGCCAACACCGCCGGTAAGACCATCGAGATCCCCATCAAGGCCAACTTCCGTGAGGGTCTGAGCGTGCTGGAGTACTTCACCTCCAGCCGAGGCGCCCGTAAGGGCCTGGCCGATACGGCACTGCGTACTGCCGACTCCGGATACCTGACCCGCCGCATGGTGGATGTCTGCCAGGACGTTATCATCCGTGAGGCCGACTGCGGTGCTACCAAGGGCATTCTGGTGTCTGAGATCAGCGAGGGCGGTCAGGTCATCGAGAAGTTCTCCGAGCGCATCAAGGGCCGCTTCCCCGTCAGCGACATCCTGAAGCCCGGCACCGACGAGGTGCTGATCTCCAAGGATCACATGATGACAGAGAGCGACGCGGCGCTGCTGGAGTCCTTCGATATCCACTCCGCCGAGATCCGCACTGTGCTGACCTGCCGCGCACACAGCGGCATCTGCGCCAAGTGCTACGGCATGAACCTGGCCACCAGCAAGCCTGTCGGCCCCGGCGAGGCCGTCGGCATCATCGCGGCACAGTCCATCGGTGAGCCCGGCACCCAGCTGACCATGCGTACGTTCCACACCGGCGGCGTGGCCGGCGGCGACATCACCCAGGGTCTTCCCCGTGTGGAGGAGCTGTTCGAGGCCCGCAAGCCCAAGAAGATGGCTACCATCGCCGAGATCGGCGGCAAGGTCCGCTTCGAGGAGGCTACCAAGGGCAGCCTGCTGAATATCATCATCACCGCCGATGACGGCGATACCCGCACCTACGCGGTGCCCCACACCGGCCTGCTGGTGCAGGACGGCGAGGTCATCGAGAAGGGCCGTCAGCTGCAGGACGGCGCGCTGAACCCCCACGATGTGCTGCGTATCCGCGGCGCCTCCGCGGTCCACAACTACCTGATCCAGGAGGTCCTGAAGGTTTACCGTCAGCAGGGCGTGGATATCAACGATAAGCACATCGAGGTCATCGTGCGCCAGATGATGCGTAAGGTCCGCGTGGAGGATGCCAACGACGCCGAGGGGCTGCTCTCCGGCGCTATGGCCGACGTGATGGAGGTGGAGGACGCCAACGCAGCGGTCCGCGCCCGTATCGCCGCCGGCGAGAAGCGTGAGGACGGCGAGGAGCTGCAGGAGGCCACCTACACCCAGCTGCTGATGGGTATCACCAAGGCCTCTCTGGCAACAGACTCCTTCCTGTCCGCCGCTTCGTTCCAGGAGACCACCAAGGTCCTGACCGAGGCCGCCATCAAGGGCAAGGTGGACCACCTGGTGGGCTTGAAGGAGAACGTCATCATCGGCAAGCTCATTCCCGCCGGCGCCGGCCTGACCGCCTATCGCCAACTGGCGGAGGAGATGGTCCCCGAGACCGAGGCCGAGAAGAAGGACGAGGCCGAGGCCATGCACACGGAGGTCCCCACACCTGTGGAGGCGCCGGCGGACATGGACGAGGCGGAGCTCCCTGAGAGCGACGGTCCCGAGACGGACACCGGCGACGCACTGTAAGCCGAAACCGAACATCCGAAAGAGGAGGCCCTCCGGCCTCCTCTTTTCACCGGACGCCGGAAGCGCATCCGGGGCAGCTTTTCGTGATATCTTCTGAAATTATCCACGGAATTTCAGTGGAATTCACAAACTTTCCCGCGAAACACACTTGACGCTTCCGCGCAGCTATGCTATAATTTCAAATTGCGCGGGAATTGCCCGCGGGATTTGTTATGCGACGACAGGAGGAGAGCGCCTGTGCCCGGAGAACTGACCGCCAAGGGAAAAGTCGTGGGCTTGAAGCAGACCCGTCGTGCCCTTGTCCAGGGTGCTGCCGCCCACGTCTATCTGGCCTGTGACGCCGATCCCCGGCTCACCGATCCCCTGCGCGCCCTGTGCGCGGAAAAGGCCATCCCCTGTGACAGCAACATGACGCTGCGGCAGCTGGGTACTGCCTGCGGTATCGCCGTGCCTGCCGCCGCTGTGGCCGTCCTGAACGGCTGAATAACGTTCCATCCGGAATAGATACCCTCTGTTCCGTGGAAAAATAAAGGGACATACGTCCCACAAATCTTACGAAAGGAGAAACCAAATGCCTACTTTTAACCAGCTGGTCAAGCAGGGCCGGAAGAAAAGCACTTACAAGTCCAATTCTCCCGCTATGCAGAAGGGCCTGAACACGCTGAAGAACAAGGAGACTGACCTCAGCTCCCCTCAGAAGCGCGGCGTCTGCACGGCCGTCAGAACTGCGACCCCCAAGAAGCCCAACTCCGCTCTGCGTAAGATCGCCCGTGTGCGTCTGACCAACGGCTACGAAGTCACCGCTTACATCCCCGGCGTGGGCCACTCCCTGCAGGAGCACTCCGTCGTCATGATCCGCGGTGGCCGTGTCAAGGACCTCCCCGGTGTCCGTTACCACATCATCCGCGGTACTCTGGATACCCAGGGCGTCTCCGGCCGTATGCAGGCCCGCTCCAAGTACGGCGCAAAGCGCCCCAAGAGCAAGTAAAACCTGCAGCTCTGTGCTTTGCCAAAAGGTTTCTCATTATATTTATAATGTACCTCTTTGGCAGGCCGTACAACAGCCGGTCAGCGGCTGTTGAGTACCTATGAAATCATATTTTTATGAAGGAGGGAAGCATAGTGCCCAGAAGAGGTAATGTTCCCAAGAGAGAGATCTTGCCCGATCCTATGTACAACTCCGTGCTGGTGACCAAGCTGGTCAACAGCATCATGTTGGACGGTAAAAAGGGCGTCGCTCAGAAGGTCGTCTACGGTGCCTTTGATATCATCAAGGATAAGACCGAGAAGGATCCTCTGGAAGTGTTTACCCAGGCTATGGAGAACATCATGCCCAGCCTGGAAGTCAAGGCCCGCCGTGTCGGCGGCGCCACCTATCAGGTCCCCATGGAGGTCCGCCCCGCCCGTCGTCAGACCCTGGGTCTGCGCTGGCTGACGGCCTACTCCCGCGCCCGCGGTGAGCGTACCATGGCCGAGCGCCTGGCAGGCGAGATCATGGATGCCGCCAACAACACCGGCAGCGCCGTGAAGAAGCGCGAGGATACCCACAAGATGGCCGAATCCAACAAGGCATTCGCCCACTTCCGCTGGTGATCGCGCCCGCAACTACGATTTAAGAAGGAGAACGGTATGCCGAGAAAGGTTACACTGGAAAATACGAGAAATATCGGCATCATGGCCCACATTGATGCAGGAAAGACCACTACGACAGAGCGCATTCTGTACTACACGGGTGTGAACTACAAGTTGGGCGAGACGCACGAGGGCACCGCGACCATGGACTGGATGGAGCAGGAGCAGGAGCGTGGTATCACCATCACCTCCGCCGCTACCACCTGCTACTGGAAGGGTTCCAAGGATCAGTTCCCCCAGACGCGCATCAACATCATCGACACCCCAGGCCATGTGGACTTTACTGTGGAGGTGGAACGTTCTCTGCGCGTGCTGGACGGTTCCGTCACCGTGATGTGCGCCAAGGGCGGCGTGGAGCCGCAGTCCGAGACGGTGTGGCGTCAGGCCGATCACTACCATGTTCCCCGGATGATCTACGTCAACAAGATGGATATCACCGGCGCGGATTTCTATCACGTGCTGGACATGGTGCACGACCGTCTGAAGGCCAACGCCGTCCCCATCCAGCTTCCCATCGGGAAGGAGGATACCTTCAAGGGTATCATCGACCTGGTGGAGATGGACGCCGATATCTATTACGATCAGCTGGGTAAGGATATGCGTGTCGAGCCTATCCCCGAGGATATGGTCGACATCGCCAACGAGTACCGCGAGAAGCTGCTGGATGCCGTGTCCATGTTCGACGACGAGATCATGGAGCTGTATCTGGAGGGGAAGGAGATCCCCACCAGCAAGATCCGTACCGCTATCCGCAAGGCTACCTGCGCCGTGGAAATGGTGCCCGTGACCTGCGGTTCCAGCTATCGCAACAAGGGCGTGCAGAAGCTGCTGGACGCCATCGTGGACTACATGCCCGCACCCACCGACGTCCCGGCCATCAAGGGCGTCAACCCCAAGACCGACGAGGAGGAGGAGCGCAAGTCCTCTGATGAGGAGCCCTTCGCCGCGCTGGCTTTCAAGATCATGACCGACCCCTATGTGGGCCGTCTGAGCTTCTTCCGCGTGTACTCCGGTACACTGACCACGGGCTCCTCCGTCCTCAATGCCACCAAGGGCAAGCGCGAGCGTATGGGCCGCATCCTGCAGATGCACGCCAATCACCGCGAGGACATCGAGTCCGTCTACTCCGGCGACATCGCCGCCGTGGTGGGTCTGAAGAACACCACCACCGGCGACACGCTGTGCGATGAGAAGAACCCCATCATTCTGGAGTCCATGGAGTTCCCCGAGCCTGTGATCCGCGTGGCCATCGAGCCTAAGACCAAGGCCGGTCAGGAGAAGATGGGCGTCGCCCTGGCCAAGCTGGCCGAGGAGGATCCCACCTTCCGCACCTACACGGACGAGGAGACGGGTCAGACCATCATCGCCGGCATGGGCGAGCTGCATCTGGAGATCATCGTGGATCGTCTGCTCCGCGAGTTCAAGGTGGAGGCCAACGTGGGCGCACCGCAGGTGGCCTACAAGGAGACCATCCGCAAGGCCGTGGATCAGGAGACCAAGTATGCCCGCCAGTCCGGCGGTAAGGGCCAGTACGGCCACGTCAAGATCCACGTTGAGCCCAACGAGTCCGGCAAGGGCTACGAGTTCGAGAACAAGGTGGTGGGCGGCGCCATCCCCAAGGAGTATATCCCGGCTATTGACGCCGGTATCCAGGGCGCCATGCTGGCCGGCGTTGTGGCGGGGTATCCCGTCGTGGACGTGAAGGTCACGCTGTACGACGGTTCCTACCACGAGGTGGACTCCTCCGAGATGGCGTTCAAGATCGCCGGCTCCATGGCCTTCAAGGAGGCTATGCGCAAGGCCGATCCCACGCTGCTGGAGCCCATCATGAAGGTCTGCGTCATCGTGCCCGACGAGTATATGGGCGATGTCATCGGCGACCTGAACGCGCGCCGCGGCCAGATCCAGGGCTACGAGATGCGCTCCGGCGCCCAGCAGATCGACGCTTTCGTGCCTCTGGCGGAGATGTTTGGCTATGCCACTGACCTGCGCTCCCGTACACAGGGCCGCGGCCAGTACACCATGGAGCCCAGCCACTACATCGAGCTGCCCAAGAGTCTGCAGGAGAAGCTGATCAGCAAGCGTACCGGACGGGAAAATTTCTAAAACCGTAATTTACGATTGATTTTCCCACGCAAATACTGTAAAATGGCAGTGTTAGACTGTTACCGCTGCCCAACACATGATACAAAACTGTTAAGGAGGATCATTTCAAATGGCTAAGCAGAAATTTGAAAGAACGAAACCCCATGTCAACATCGGCACCATCGGCCACATCGACCATGGTAAGACCACTCTGACCGCGGCTATCACCAAGTATCTGGCGATGAAGGGCGGCGCTGAGTACACCGACTATTCTTCCATCGATAAGGCTCCCGAGGAGCGCGAGCGTGGTATCACCATCAACACCGCTCACGTCGAGTATGAGACCGCGGCTCGTCACTATGCCCACGTCGACTGCCCGGGCCACGCCGACTATATCAAGAACATGATCACCGGTGCTG
>URST01000094.1 GCA_900550585.1 uncultured Eubacteriales bacterium | reverse complement strand
ACCGGCATATTCAGCGCCACCCGCTTGCCGAACTCCCGCAGGTTGAAATTGCTGCTTTTCAGCTCCGGCAGGGCGCGGCGGCGGTGCATCAGCGTCTGCACATAACCGTCCTGCTCCGCCTTGGCCACCACGTCGGTCATATACTGCCGCACGCCCTGATACGTCTCAAAATACCGCTCCATATACGCCTTGGCCTCCGCCACGGATACGCCGATATCCTGCGCCAGTGAGAAGGCGGAGATGCCGTAGACGATGCCGAAGTTCACCGCCTTGGCCCGGCGGCGCATCTCCGGCGTCACCTCCTCCGGCGGCACGTGGAACACGCGGGAGGCGGTGACGGTGTGGAAGTCCGCTCCTGACCGGAACGCCGCCTGCATCTCCGCATCTCCGGCGATGTGTGCCAGCAGCCGCAGCTCGATCTGGGAGTAGTCCGCGTCCACCAGCACACAGCCCTCCGGCGCGGTGAACATCCGCCGCAGCTGGCTGCCCAGCTCCGTGCGGGTGGGGATATTCTGCAAATTTGGCTCGGTGGAGCTGAGACGGCCCGTAGCCGTCACGGTCATCTGGAAGCTGGTACGCACCCGGCCGTCCGGGTCGATGACCTTCAAGAGCCCGTCCACATAGGTGCTTTTCAGCTTGGCGTACTGCCGGTAGCGCAGCACATCCGCCACGATGGGCGCGTCGTACCGCAGCTTTTCCAGCACATCGGCATTGGTGGACCAGCCGGTCTTCGTCTTTTTGCCGTGGGGCAAACCCAGCTTTTCAAACAGGATGATCCCCAGCTGCTTAGGGGAGTTGATGTTGAACGTCTCCCCCGCCGCGTCGTAAATGGCCTGCTCCGTCTCGTCCATGACGCCCTGCAGCGTCTCGCCGTACTGGGCCAGCGCCTTCCGATCCACCAGAAACCCCGCCGTCTCCATCTCCGCCAGCACCCGGCACAGCGGCAGCTCCACATCGTCGTAGAGCGCCTCCATGTCCAGCTCCCGCAGCTTGGGCGCCAGCGTTCCGTGGAGCGCCGACACGGCGGAGGTATAGCTGATGAGCGCCGTCTGTGCCGCCGCGTCGTCCCCCAGCAGGGAGGTGAACGCCTCCGGCGACAGGTGGGCGGGCTTGGGCAGCTCCTCATTATAAAAGGAGAGGAACAGCTTGGGGATATCGTAGCTGCCGGCGGTGGCGTCGCAGAGGTAGGCCGCCAGCGCCGTGTCGAACACGAAGCCCTCGGCGGGCAGCTCCCGCTCCAGCAGGGCGCGCATGGTATCCTTGATGTGATGCCCCACCTTTTTGATGTCCGCCGCGAACAGCGACGCCAGCAGGTCGTGCCAGTTCCCGGCGTAGCGGTTTTCGTACAGCTCCGCCATCAGGGTCGCATCCTCCCCCGCCTCGCACTCTACCGCCAGCGCGGAGAGATCCGGCAGGCCGTAGACGGTGACGTGCGCTGCCGCCCGCCACAGGGTCAGCAGCTCCTCCGCCCGCGCCGCCGTCTCCACGATCTCCGCATGGGCGGTGTGAGACGGCTTTTCCTCCACGGTGCGGCTGGGGGACAGACCGTACTTGTCGATGAGCTTCTGGAATTCCAGACGCAGGAACAGGTCGTACAGCTCCGGCTTGAAGGGCTGGCGCAGGTTGTCCTCCGGCTTGAAGTCCAGCGGCGCGTCGGTGACGATGGTGGCCAGCCAATAGCTGTGCCGTGCCGCCTCCTCCCCCTCCTGCAGCTTGCGGAGGGCGGCAGGCTTGGCGTGAACGTCCGGCATCTGCGCGTACAGCGCATCGATGCTGCCGTACTCCTGCACCAGCGCCATGGCGGTCTTTTCTCCGATGCCCGGTACGCCGGGGATGTTGTCGGAGCTGTCGCCCATCAGCGCCTTCAGGTCGATCATGTGGATGGGCTCGAAGCCATAGGCCTCCCGGAACGTCTCCGGCGTCATGTCCCTGGTGGTGGTCTGCCCCATGCGGGTGGACACCAGCTTCACCTTCGTATGGTCGGTGATGAGCTGGAGGCTGTCCTTATCGCCGGTAACCACGACGCAGTCCCAGCCCTCCGCCTCGCACCGGCGGCTGATGGTGCCGATGAGGTCGTCGGCCTCGTAGCCGGTCAACTCGTACTGGGGGATGCTCATAGCCGTCAGCACCTGCTTGAGCGGCAGCATCTGCATGGCCAGCTCCTCCGGCATTCCCTTGCGCTGCGCCTTGTAGGACGCATCCGCCTGGTGGCGGAACGTAGGCTCCCGCCGGTCGAAGGTGACGCACAGCGCCTCCGGCTTCTCCTCGTCCAGCAAGCGCTGGAGCGTGGTGACAAAGCCGTAGATGGCGTTGGTGTACAGGCCCTGCCGGGTGGTCAGGGGGCGGATGCCGTAATAGGCGCGGTTGACGATGCTGTTGCCGTCAAGGACCATCAATTTCATAGGGAGCCTCCCACATTTCCTAAGTAACATTCCATAAGTAATGGTATTATACGCCGATTTCCTCCACAAAACAACCGTTTCTCTTGACAGGTTTTTGATTTGTGATAGACTTGTCTGGTACTTTCCGCCAGAGAGGAGCGTGACGGCGTGGAGCAGCTGGCCCGCAAAGTGAATATCCACCACGCCGCCATGCAGGGCGCCTTTTTCATCGGCTTTTCCGCCATTGTGGGCTTCGGCCCGGTGCTGCTGCTGAGCCGCGGACTGAGCAACAGCGCCCTGGGCGCCGTGACATCGGCATCGCTGCTGATTCCCTGCTTTCTGCAGCTGGCACTGGCCTCCCTGTCCGACGCGGACAGCCGCTTCACGCCCCGCCGTCTGGTGCTGGGCCTGTCGCTGGTGACGCTGCTGGCCGGCATCGCCATGTGGCTGGGCATGGGCAGCAGGGCCGCGCTGCTGAGCTGCTATGCCGTGATCTGCGTGTGCCTTATCACCACGTCGCCGTTTTTCAACAGCATGGTCATGGCGTTCCACGTCCGGGGCGTGCCGGTGAACTACGGACTGGGCCGGGGCACCGGCTCCGTGACCTACGCCGTGGTGGCCCTGATCCTGGGCTTCGTGGTGGAGCGCCGCCCGCCCACGGTGATCGTACCGGTGCTGCTGGCGGCGCTGGCGGCACAGATCGCCGCTGTGTGGACGTTCCGCTATCCCCTGCCGCCGGTGTCCGTCGGCGGCGGCCCGCGCCCCGCGCCGGTGAGCCTGTCCCGGCTGCTGAAGCGCTATCCCTCTTTTTTGCTGCTGGTGCTGGGCTGCGCCCTGCTGCAGGGCGGGCACAATGTATCCAATACCTATATGGTGCATATCGCCGCCAAGGCCGGCGCCGGCGAGAGCCTGATGGGCATTATTCTGGCGCTGTCCGCCGCCATGGAGCTGCCTGCCATGTCGCTGTTCCCCCGTATGCGGCGGCGGCTCTCCCTGCGGGCGCTGTTCTGCCTGTCGGCGGCCATGTTCGCCGTGCGGCAGATACTGTTCCTGCTGGCCGCGTCGCCGGTGCTGCTGTACGCCGCGGCCATTCTGCAATTCTTCGAGTTCGGCCTGTTCCTGCCCTGCACCGTGTACTACGCGGCGGAAAAGCTGGATGCCGCCAACCAGGTCAAGGGACAGGGTCTCATCCACATCTGCGCCAACGGCCTCGGCCCCGCCGTCATGACCGCCGTGGGCGGACGGCTGGTGGACAGCGCCGGCATCAACGCTCTGCTGGTCTTTACCGCGCTGGGCGCGGCGGCGGGCACGCTGCTGGTGGCTCTGGCCACCTCAAAACGTCTGGAAAAGGAAGGTGCTCCCCTATGATCGGATCCTTTCTGACGGTGGGCCGTCAGATCATCACCCTGTACCTGCTGATGGCCGTGGGCTACGCGCTGGGCAAGGTCAGGCTCATCGACGACCGCGGCTCCCTGTGCATGAGCAATCTGGTAATGTATGCGGTGTCGCCCTGCATGATGCTGGTGGCGTTCCAGCGCCCGCTGGAGCACGAGCTGCTCCGTGAATTTGCCGTCATGCTGGGTGTGGCGCTGCTGCTCCACGCCGCGTTCATCGTGCTGTCCCGGCTGCTCATCCGTGAGAAGGACACACACCGCCGGGGCCTGCTGCTGTTCGGCGCCGTGTTCTCCAACTGCGGCTTCATGGGCTATCCCCTGATGACGGCGCTGTTCGGCACCATCGGCGTGTTCTACGGCTCCGCCTATGTGGTGGTGTTCACGTTCCTCAGCTGGACCTACGGCATCTACGCCATGACCGGCGACCGCTCCCAGCTGAAGCTGCGGCCGCTGCTGCTGAACCCCGGCGTCATCAGCACCATACTGGCCATGGCCCTGTTCCTGCTGCAGATCACCCTGCCGGAGACGCTGATGATCCCCATCACCTACCTGGCCGACCTGAACACGCCGCTGCCCATGGTGGTGGTGGGCTACCAGCTGAGCCACGCGGACTTCCGGGCCGCCCTGCAGGGCATCGGCTCGTGGGTGTCTCTGCTGCTGCGGCTGGTGGCGCTGCCCCTGCTGTCGCTGGGCATCTGCCTGGCGCTGGGACTGGACAGCCGCCTGACGGTCATCACCGTTATCGCCGCCAGCGCGCCGCCAGCCGCCCTGATGAGCATGTTCTCCGCCAAGTTCGGCCTGGACACGGCGCTGGCCTCCTCGCTGGTGTCGGTGCAGACGGCGTTCTCCGCCCTGACCATGCCGCTGCTGGTGAGCCTTGCCAACTATCTGGCCTGAACCGCATAAAAAGGAGACCCGACGGCACCGCCGTCGGGTCTCCTTTTTATGTACTTACTTGTTGTTCAGCTTGCCCAGATACCGGTAGATGCTGGCCTCGGAGCTGTGGAGCGCCTGGGCCACATGGCTGACGGAACCCTTCAGCAGGAACACGCCCTTGCGGTTCAGGATGTCCATGATCTCCATCTTCTCGTCCTGGGTCAGGCGGTCCACCTCCACCGGGTAATCCGCCACCACCTGCGAGACGATGCTGGCCGTGGCGCCGGCGATGGACGTGGGATAGCCGCTGCGCACCGGCGTCTCCACCGGGTCGTTGCTGTCGGCGATGAGCCGGGTGCCGCTGGGCACGCCGCGCTTGGCGCCGCCGCCGCACAGCTCCATGACCCGGCGGGACAGCTCCTCGTACCGGCTGGCGTCAAAGTTGATGCACAGCAGGCCCGCCAGCTCGCCGGAGCGGCCCTTGATGAACATGGAGTTGGAGCACATGGTCTTGCCGGTGGCGGACACCGACTCGAAATTCAGCACATAGTTCTGCGTCTCGTACAGGTTCCCGGCCACATACTCCAGCATCTTGTTGCTCAGCGGCGACCCCAGATGGCGGCCGGTCAGCTCGCCGTTGGCGATGGCAATGATCTCGTTGGAGTCATCGTTCAGCTCGTGCAGGGCGATCTCGTAATCCGGTCCCAGAATGTGGCCCAGAAAGTCCACGATGAGCATATAGTGCCGCTTCAGTTCCTTTTCCATGGGGTCAGCCTCCTTTTTCCTGATAGTGCGGGGCGTTACGCCTCGGTCTGCTGGGCGGCCAGCTTCGCCTTCTCCTCGTCCTCCAGCACGCGGTAGGCCACCTTGCCCACCAGCGTCTTGGGCAGCTCGTCCCGGAACTCGATGTCGTAGGGCATGGCGTACTTGGCGATATGCTTGCGGCAGTAGGCCAGCAGCTCCTGCTTGGTGTTGTCGTCGGCGGGGACGCCGGGCTTGAGCATCACGAAGGCCTTGACCTTCTGCATCTTATAGGCATCGGGCACGCCGATGATGCAGCTCATCTGCACCTTCTCGTGGGCATCCAGAATGTTCTCCAGCTGGCCGGGATACACGTTGTAGCCGGAGGAGATGATCATGCGCTTGGCACGGCCCTTGAAGTAGATAAAGCCCTGCTCGTCCATGCTGCCCAGATCGCCGGTATAGACCCAGGTCAGGCCGTCGTCGTGCTTACGCAGGGTCTTGGCCGTCTCCTCGGGATTGTTCATGTACTCCTTCATGACGGTGGGGCCGGCCAGCAGGATCTCGCCCTCCTCGCCGTAGGGGACCTCCTCGTCGGTGTCGGGCTTGACGATCTTGATGTAGGTGTCGGGGAACGGCAGACCGATGGAGCCCTCCTTATAAATATTGGTGGGCGTCAGGCAGCAGGCCGTCACCGTCTCGGTGGTGCCGTAGCCCTCCCGCACCTGAATGACGGCCTTGTGGTCGTACAGGAACTTGTCGAATTTCTTCTTCAGTTCGATGGAAAGGCTGTCGCCGCCGGAGAACACACCCTTCAGGCTGCTGAGATCGGCGTTGTCCATGCTGGGCAGACGCAGCAGCGCCTCGTACAGCGTGGGGACGCCGGCGATGAAGTTGCACTTGTACTTCACGATCTGCTTGGCGTAGCTCTTGGCGGTAAAGCGGGGGATCAGGATGCAGCGTCCGCCCTGGGACAGCATGGAGTGGACGCACACGCCCAGACCGAAGCCGTGGAACAGGGGCATGGCCGCCAGCATCTTGTCGCCGGGCCGGAACATGGGATTGGTGGCAATGATCTGCCGTCCCAGCGCGTTAAAGTTGCCGTTGGTCAGCACGATGCCCTTGGTGGTGCCGGTGGTGCCGCCGGAGTACAGGATGACGGCGGGATCGTTGAAGCCCCGCTCCACCCGGTAGTTCTTGTAGAAGCAGTACCGGGACATGTCCATGAACTCCTTCCAGCGGATGACCGGGGCGTCCTCGGGGATCTTCTGGATCTTGCGGCCCTCGGTGAGCATATAGCCGGCGCGGATGGTACGGCTCAGCTCGTCCTTCACGGAGGCGATGATGATGTTGATGATGCCGGTGTTCTGGCGGATGTGCTCAAACTTGTTGTAGAACTGATCCAGCGTGATGGCCGTGGTGGACTCAGAAGCGTTGAGATAGAACTCGATCTCCTTTTCCGCCGACAGGGGGTGGATCATGTTGGCGATGCCGCCCACCAGGTTGACGGCGTAGAACATATAGATGGCCTGGGGGCAGTTGGGCATGGCGATGGTCACCTTGTCGCC
>URST01000093.1 GCA_900550585.1 uncultured Eubacteriales bacterium | reverse complement strand
GCCTTGGCAGCCTTGATGGACTCGATCAGCTCGGGAACGACCTTGAACAGATCGCCGACGATACCGTAGTCAGCCACCTCGAAGATGGGAGCGGTGTCGTTCTTGTTCACGGCGATGATGCACTCGGAATCCTGCATACCAGCCTTGTGCTGGATGGCGCCGGAGATGCCCAGAGCAATGTAGACCTTGGGATGGACGGTCTTGCCGGTCTGGCCCACCTGATGGTCAGCGGAGATCCAGCCGGCGTCCACGCAGGCACGGGAGGAACCCACGACGCCGCCCAGGACCTCAGCCAGCTCCTCGGCCAGCTTGATGCCCTTCTCAACGTCCTTGGAGATACCACGGCCCACGGACACGATGAAGTCGGCGCCGATCAGATCCACCAGCTTCTTGGCGGCCTTGACGGTATCGACGACCTCGGTGTGGATGTCAGCGGCGGTCAGCTCGAACTTGGGCTCGATGATCTCCACGTTCTTGGGGCACTCGCGCTTCTTCATAACGCCGGGGCGGACAGTCGCCATAGCGGGGCGGAAACGGGGGCAGATGATGGAGGCCATCAGGTGACCGCCGAAAGCGGGACGGGTCATCTTCAGGTCGCGGGACACGTCATGCGGCTCGCGGTTGATCATCACGGTGCCCAGCTTCTCGATGCGCTCCTCGGGCAGGGTGGAGGCTTCCTTCAGGAAGCCCTTGTAGTTGGGCATATCGATGTCCAGGTGGGTGCAGTCCGCGCACAGACCGGTGTGCAGGCGGGCGGCGCAGCGGGGGGCCAGGTCGCGGCCGATGTTGGAGGCGCCGAACAGCAGCACCTCGGGCTTCAGCTCCTCAACGGCCTCCACGATCACCTTGGTGTAGGCATCGGTGGTGAAGTCCTTCAGCAGGGGGGAATCGTAGACATAGACCTTGTCTGCGCCGTACTGGCCCAGCTCGGCGGCGATGCCCTTGACGTTGTCGCCCAGCAGGATGCCGCACAGCTCCACGCCCAGCTCATTGGCCAGCTTCCGGCCCTCGGAGATCAGTTCGAAGGTGGTGGGCATCATCACGCCCTGACGCTGCTCGCAGAATACCCATACGTTCTTGAAGGCAGCGGTATCAGCACTATTAAAAGCCATTTTCGTTTCTCCTTCCTTAGATGATGTGCTTGGCGGCCAGAATGCCAGCCAGCTTGTCGGTGGTAGCCTTATCAGCGCCCTCGAGCATCATGCCCGCGCCCTTCTGAGGAGGCGTGAAGGAGGTCAGAATGTTGGTGGGAGAACCCGCCAGGCCGATAGTGCTCTTGTCGATCAGGGGGTGATCCTTCAGGGTCTCATAGGTCATGGTGACCAGAGGCTTGCTGTAGCACTCGAACGCGCCGCCCACGGACAGGTAACGCGGGGTGTTCAGCTCCTTGATGCAGGTGATCATGCAGGGGGTCTTGACCTTGATGGTCATGTAGCCGTCCTCCAGCATGCGCTTCACGGTCAGGGTGTCGCCGTCCTTGGTGATCTCGCCGGCATAGGTGACCTGGGGCAGATGCAGCTTCTCAGCGATCTGGGGGCCCACCTGGGCGGTATCGCCGTCGATGGCCTGACGGCCAGCCAGGATGACGTCATCCTTGTCGATGCCGTAGGTGTCGATAGCGGCAGCGATGATCTGGGAGGTGGCGTAGGTGTCGGAGCCGCCGAACTCGCGGGCGGTGACCAGAACGCCTTCGTCCACGCCCATGGCCATCAGCTCACGCAGCATGCCCTCGGCGGGAGGGGGACCCATGGTGAAAGCAACCACCTTGCAGCCCAGCTCGTCCTTCAGGGACAGAGCGGCCTCAACGGCGTTCATGTCATCGGGGTTGATGATGGTCTGCATGGACGCACGGTCCAGGGTGCCATCCGGGTTCACGGCCACCTTGCCGGAGGTATCGGGAACCTGCTTAACAGTGACGATGATTTTCATTTTACCTTTTACCTCCTCAATTACTTAACGCCCAGATTGCTGGCGATGACCATGCGCTGGACCTCGGAAGTGCCCTCGTAGATCTCGGTGATCTTGGCATCGCGCATCATGCGCTCCACGGGATACTCACGGGTGTAGCCGTAGCCGCCGAACAGCTGCACGGCGCGGCGGGTCACATCGGAAGCGGCCTCGGCGGCGAACAGCTTGGCCATGGCAGCGTCCATGGAGTAGGGCTCGTGGTTCTGCTTCTTCATAGCAGCAGCGTAGACCACATACTGAGCGGCCTGCATACGGGTGTGCATGTCAGCCAGCTGGAACTGGGTGTTCTGGAACTGGGAGATGCGCTTACCGAACTGAACGCGCTCCTTGGTGTACTTGATGGCTTCCTCAACGGCGCCCTCGCCCAGACCCAGAGCCTGAGAAGCGATACCGATACGACCGCCGTCCAGCGTCTTCATGGCGATCTTGAAGCCCTCGCCCTTCTTGCCCAGCATACGATCCTTGGGGATCACGCAATCCTCGAAGATCAGGTCGCAGGTGGAACTGCCGCGGATGCCCATCTTCTTCTCGTGCTTGCCCTGAGAGAAGCCCTTGTCGTCCTTCTCCACGATGAAAGCGGAGATCTCCTTCATGGTGCGGCCGCGCTTGTCGGTGGTCTTGCCGGTGACGGCGATGATGACGAAGGTGTCAGCCACGTTGCCGTTGGTGATGAAGCACTTGGAGCCGTTGAGGATGTAGTTCTCGCCGGACTCGTCCAGCACAGCGGTGGTCTGCTGGCCCTGGGCGTCGGTGCCGGCACCGGGCTCGGTCAGACCGAAAGCGCCGATCTTGCGGCCGGAGCACAGGTCGGGCAGATACTTCATCTTCTGCTCCTCGGTGCCGTTCTCAAAGATGGGGGCGGCGCACAGGGAGGTGTGGGCGGAAACGATAACGGCGGTGGTGCCGCAGACCTTAGCCAGCTCCTCCACGCACATTGCATAGGACAGCACGTCGGCGCCGGCGCCGCCGTACTCCTTGGGGAAGTAAATGCCCATCATGCCCAGCTTCGCCATCTTCTCGACGGTTTCCATGGGGAAGCGCTCTTCCTCGTCGATCTCGGCGGCCAGGGGCTTTACTTCGTTCTCTGCAAATTCGCGGTACATCTTGCGAACGAGCAGCTGTTCCTTAGTCAGATGGAAATCCATACTCTTTTCTCCTTTTCCTGATTTTTACTTGTTGTAGTTGAAGAAGCCTTCGCCGGACTTAATACCCAATTTGCCCGCGCGAACCATCTTCCGGATCAGCACGTTTGCGCGATACTTGCTATCGTGAGTCTCATTGAACAGCACGTCCATAATGTTCAGGACCACGTCCCAGCCGATCAGGTCGCCCAGATGCAGGGGGCCCATGGGGTGGTTGCAGCCCAGCTGCATAGCAATATCGATATCTTCCGCGGAGGCAACGCCTTCCTGCAGAACGCAAACGCCCTCGTTGCAGTAGGGAATCAGGATCTTGTTGACCACAAAGCCGGGGGCCTCGTTGACCACCACGGGGGTCTTGCCGATCTCAGTGGAGAGGTTCTTGATGTAGTCCACCAGCTCAGCGGGGGTGTTGCCGCCGGCAATGACCTCCACCAGCTTCATGGCGGGCACCGGGTTGAAGAAGTGCATGCCGATGAGGTGGTGCTTCAGGCCCTGGCCCATCTCGGTGATGGACAGAGAGGAGGTGTTGGAGGCGAAGACGGTCTCGTCCTTGCACAGAGCGTCCAGCTTGCCCAGCAGTTCCTTCTTGACGGCCATGTTCTCGGCGACGCACTCGATGACCAGATCGGCATCGGCGGCGGCCTCAAACTCCTCCACCAGAACGCGGCTCATGATATCATCAGCAGCTTCCTGGGTCATCTTGCCCTTGGCGACCTTCTTGTTCAGGGAGGCAGCCAGCTTGTCCTTATGACGCTGTGCGCTCGCCGTGCTGGATGCATACATCAGGGCGGTGTGGCCCTTCGCTGCGAAAACCTGAGCAATACCGCTGCCCATCGTACCCGCGCCAAATACTGCTACTTTCATGATTGTTCCTCCTAATTCAAATTTTTACATGAATTGCTTAATCATCAGGCGGATGCCTGTCAATTAACTTATTTGTTCTGGTAAGGCTCGTGCTTGCGCTTTTCCAGGAAGGCGCCCATACCCTCCTTCTGGTCCGCCGTCTCGAAGCAGCTGCCGAACAGCTTCTCCTCGATGACGATGGCCTGATCCATGTCGGTCTGCAGGCCGTCGTTGATGGCCTTCTTGCAGGCGCGGACGGCGATGGGGGCGTTCTTGGCGATGGTCTGGGCCAGCTTCTCCGCGGCGGGCATCAGCTCCTCCAGCGGGTAGACGGCGTTGACCAGACCGATGCGATACGCCTCGTCGGCCTTGATGTTCTTGGCGGTATAGATCAGCTGCTTGGCCATGCCGGGGCTGACCAGCCGGGCCAGACGCTGGGTGCCGCCGAAGCCGGGGGTGATGCCCAGGCCCGTCTCAGGCTGACCGAACACGGCGGTGTCGGCGCAGATGCGGATATCGCAGCTCATGCTCAGCTCGCAGCCGCCGCCCAGCGCAAAGCCGTTGACCGCGGCGATGGTGGGGATGGGCAGTGTCTCGATGCGGCGGAACACGTCGTTGCCGTGCTTGCCGAAGGCCTCGCCGCCTTCCTTGGTCAGGGTGCTCATCTCACCGATGTCGGCGCCGGCCACAAAGGCCTTTTCGCCGCTGCCGGTGATGACCAGCGCATAAATATCCGGATCGGCGGCGACAGTATCCACCAGCTCGTTCAGATCGGACAGCACCTCGGAATTCAGAGCGTTCAGTGCCTTGGGCCGGTTGATGGTGGCCACGGCGATATGCTCCTTTTTTTCCAGCAGAACATGCGTCATATCCATTCCTCCTTGCATTCTGTTCCTCCGCGGCAGACAGCGCCGCGGCAGCGTGTCAGAGGCGGCAGAGCGCCCTCTGGACGCAATCCTCCTCATACATACTGTATTATAGTAGACCGTTAGAATTTTATCAAGTCCAACCGACAGCGCTTTCTCTTTTTTAGCAGTTCTCACAAAAGTTGACGCCGTTCTTTGCGCAATTTTAAGGGTAGACCGGCGTCATTTTCGGGGAAATTCCGACTTCCGGGAATTTGGGGTTTGCATGTGACCGGAAAATATGGTATAAGAGATAACTGTATTCACCACATATGGGAGGAAGTCTGCGCCATGCGTATGCGGAAAAAGAAGAATCTGGTGCCCCGGATGGAGGCCTGCGGCAGCTGCCTTGTCCGCGATCCCTTTGCCATGCGGGGCCAATGGCGGACGCTGATGCCCCAGGCCCGGGAGCTGCGGGTGGAGCTGGGCTGCGGCAAGGGCCGCTTCACGGCGGACACTGCCGCCGCCGAGCCGGACGTGCTGCTCATCGCCGTGGAGAAGGTGCCCGACGCCATGGTGGTGGCCATGGAGCGGGTGACGGAGGCCGGGCTGCACAACGTGTTCTTCGTGGACGGCGACGCGGCGCTGCTGCCGGACATGTTCGCCCCCGGCGAGATCGACCGGCTGTACATCAACTTCTGTGACCCGTGGCCCAAAAGCAACCAGAAAAAGCGGCGGCTGACCCACGGGAATTTCCTGAAGCTGTACCGCAAGGTGCTGGCCGAGGACGGGCAGATCCACTTCAAGACCGACAACGACAAGCTGTTCGCCTGGTCGCTGGAGGAGATCCCCCAGTTCGGCTTCCGGCTGTCGGAAGTCACCACCGACCTGCACAGGGACGGCCCGGTGGGCGTCATGACCGACTATGAGCGGAAGTTCTTCAGCGAGGGCAAGAACATCAACCGGTGCGTGGCCTCTATGGTGCCGTGGGAGGAGCCTGCGGAGCCGGAGGACGCGGCAGAGGCGGAATAGCACACAAAAAGCGCGGCAGGGACTTCCCTGCCGCGCTTTTTTCTTCTGCTGCTACATATTCCGCCGGATGGCGCTGATGGCGCCCTTCTCCAGCCGGGACACCTGGGCCTGCGAGATGCCGATCTCGCTGCTGACCTCCATCTGGGTCTTGCCCTGACAAAACCGGAGGGCCAGGATGCTGCGCTCCCGGGGATCCAGCCGGGAGATGGCCTCCTTCAGGGCGATGCGGTCCAGCCAGCTCTCATCGGTGTTCCGGTCGTCCCGCACCTGATCCATGACGCACACCGCGTCTCCCCCGCCGTCGGCGTATACCGGCTCATACAGGCTGACGGGGTCCACGATGGCGTCCATGGCGAACACCACGTCCTCCCGTGGGATGTCCAGATATTTGGCGATCTGCTCCACGGTCGGCTCCCGCTGGCTCTCGGCCATCAGCTTTTCACGGGCCTGCAGCACCTTATAGGCCGTGTCCCGCATGCTGCGGCTGACCCGGACGGCGCTGTTGTCCCGCAGGTAGCGGCGTATCTCCCCCACGATCATGGGCACGCCGTAGGTGGAGAACCGCACCGGCTGCTGGATGTCGAAGTTGTCAATGGCCTTCATCAGGCCGATGCAGCCCACCTGAAACAGGTCGTCCACGTTCTCGCCCCGGCCCTGAAACTTCTGGAGCACCGACAGCACCAGCCGCAGGTTGCCGCAGATCAGCTGCTCCCGCGCCGCCGCATCGCCGTCCTTGGTGCGGCGCAGCAGGGCCATCATCTCGTCATTTTTCAGTACCGGCAGCTTGGCCGTGTTGATGCCGCAGATCTCCACTTTCCCCCGCATGTGCGCCCGTCCTTCCACTGTGATAGTGGCAGTATTTCCCGGCGCGGCGGCGGCTATTCCGCAGGGCGGAATGTCCCCGGAAACGACAGCATGGGACAGGCGGCGCGGCGCATAGAGTATGGCGGGGTGAGTGCGATGCTGTGCAAATTTTCCATGCTGCGGCGCAAGGAGGTCATCAACCTGTGCGACGGGTGCCGCCTGGGCTGCGTGGGCGATCTGGACGTACAGGTGCCGGAGGGCACGGTGAAGGGCATCATCGTGTTCGGGCCGTGCCGGTTCTTCGGGCTGTTCGGGCGCGGGGAGGATTTCTACGTCCCGTGGGACTGCATCCAGAAGTTCGGGGACGACATCATCCTCATCGACAAGCCCTTCCAGAAGCGGCAGCCGCCACCGCCGCCCCGGCGGAAAAAGGGGTGGTTCGGGTAAAAAAACAGCGCCTCCGGCTCCGCCGGAGACGCTGTTTTCCGTTTACTTTTTGAAGCTGTCCTTCAGGGACACGCTGCGGTCGAACACCAGATGCTCCGCCGTGCAGTCCCGGTTGTCCATGCAGAAGTAGCCTACCCGCATGAACTGGAACGTGGGGGCGTTGACGCCGGTGCGGTCCGCCTGCCTGTCGAAGTCCTCCGCCACACGGCGCATCTCCGGCTCCACCTTGCAGCCGGTGAGCACCGTCAGGCTCTCGGGGTTCAGGCAGTCCAAGAAGTCCTTGTCCGGGCCGTCGGGCGTGGCATCGGAGAACAGGTTGTCGTATAGGCGCACCTCGGCGTCCAGACAGTTCTCCGCGTCCACCCAGTGGAGCGTGGCGCCCTTGACCTTGCGGCCGTCGGC
>URST01000092.1 GCA_900550585.1 uncultured Eubacteriales bacterium | reverse complement strand
AATCTGCAAAGCTGCACTTTTCCGTGCAGGATATGTTCCGCCTGCCCTATGCGGATAAGTCCTTTGATGTGGAGATCGTGTCCAACGCACTGCATATCGTGCCGCAGCCGGAAAAAGCCCTGCAAGAGATAAAACGGGTACTGAAGGACGACGGTGTGCTCATCGTGCCGACCTTCACCCATGCGGGAAACTCGTTTCGCGGCAAGGTCAAGGCATTTTTCATGAAGCTGGCGGGCTTCCCTCTCCACAGCAGATGGACGAGCGAGGAATACCTGCGTTTCCTGCGGCAAAACGGCTGGACGGTGCGGAAAAGCGCTGTGCTGAAAGCCTCGTTCCCGCTGACCTATGCCGAGTGTGTGAAAATGGAGGTGTGAGATGAGATTTGTCAAGGGGGCTTTTGCGAAAGAATATAAATGTTGGCGGGAGTTATGATGATTCCGCATTGTTTTCTATTATGACATTATATAATAAATCTGACAGGGATTGCACTTATCCTACAGTGTCGGGAATGCTTCCAATTTCACGAACCTCCGCGGGAGATAAAAGTGGTTGGTGGCATCATAAATAGCATATCTGCCCATCCGAACAATTTTAACTTGAATGAAAGGAAATCAAGTCATTGAATTAGAAAATAATTTGGATCATCCAGCACCCGTTATGGGCTACACTTTGGTTGCAGACTTATACGAAGATATCCGCAATTTGGTTGTTGAATATGAACCGAGCAAAGAATGATTCGCCTGTTGCTCTGTTTTCTTCTCGCTACGACCTGATTATATGACAAGGAGAATCAAAATGAAACGATTACTTACTATGTTGCTCTCGTTTTGCATGATTCTATCTATTGGGGCTCATACCGCAGCCGCCGCTGAGACCACTCTGTAGGAAAGCGAAAATGGTGTGTTATTATCTTCTCTGGATGATGAAGAGTGTAGAGAATTTCTTTTGAATCAGGGCGTTTCTATTCCGGAAGAATTAAGTGGCATTGATTTGCCAGAACTTTTTCGCAAATTGCAAGTGCAAGTTGGACACCTGCACGGTAGAACTTAGTTAACCAGAGCATCGGTCAGGATGGAAGCCGCTGGCTTCCGTCCTGACCGATGCTGCCGCAGCCTTCAGCTGCGTAAACAGAGTCGAGGAACTCGTCAAACAGTTCCTCCGGGGTACGGTAGCCAAGCTTCTTGCGAGGCCGTCCGTTCAATTCATCAGCTGCAGCCAAGATATACTCAGCAGAGAAAGCCTCAATGGACACGCCCTTCGGAACGAAGGTTCGAAACAGCCCGTTGTGACGTTCGTTCTGGGGACGTTCCCACGAGGTGTAGGGATGCGCAAAGTAGACTGCACAGCCCCAGTTCTCGACCTGACTGAACGCAGAGAACTCCGAGCCGTTGTCCACGGTAATGGTCTTGAAGACCTGTGAGAACTTGTCTCCGAATTCTTCCCTGAGTGACTGCATGGCGTTCAGAACGGAGTCTGCATCCTTGCCGGGAATCCGGATGGCAATATACTTCTCCGTTTTCTTCTCCAACAGGGAGAGGACGACAGCCTCTTTACCAGCCCTCTTGCCCACGACAGTGTCACCTTCCCAATGTCCCTCCTCGATGCGCAGAGCCGCGATCTCAGGCCTCTGAGAAATGTCTGTGCCGAAGCTCTTCCTGTGTTCACGGGGCTTGGAGTCCTTGTGCTGCTTGCGTTTCATGGCTTCGGGCAGTTCTGTCACAGACAAGTCAAGGCTGCCTGCCCAGACCTCATTGTAAAGCGTGTGTGCAGACCATCTCCTCTGCTGAAAACAGCTTGTGCAGACGAGCATAGCCGACGCAGGCATCCAAAGACCACTTGTGTTCTTTGACCTGTTCCATTATCCAGCGAATGAAGCGAGTGCAGTGACAGATTCGGTGTGGTTTCCGAGAACGCTTTCTGTTCGCTTTGTAGGCCGCTTCTCCACGCCTTGCCGAGTATCCGGGCTTCCTGCCCTTGCTGCTCTTTCGGGGCGGTGTGCCGCGCTTTAGCTCATTTCCAACGGTGGTTGGTGAACATCCGATTGCTCTGGCAATGGCTCTGTTCGTGTAGCCTGCGTTCTTGAGCTGCTGGATCGCTCCTCGTTCCTCTCACTGTAAGTGCTGTCCCTTCTTGCGTTCTACCAATTCTGTGATATAATCTTGTGAATTGATCGCGGAGCGGCAGTGCATCTTGACCTCGTATGACGACCCGCTGGCCGCGCTGGATACGATAGAACTTTCGCAGCTGGAGGGAAGGACGATCATCACCAGCCTGGAAAACTCGCCGGAGGACAGGATGACGCTGCAGGCGTTCCAATCCCGCGGGATAAAATGGGACAAAGTCTACCGTTCCGATGGGATCGACACGATCATGATGCTGGTCGAGAGAGGGAAGGGGATCTCCCTTGGCCCCCTCTCATTCGCAAAATACTTCGGGATCGAGGCCGTCCCCATCGTTCCCGAATCTTACCTGAGCATGAGCTTCGTCTGCCTGCAGGAACGGATGCGGGAGCCCGAGTTCCGCCTGCTCAAAAATTATCTGCTGCGCATCTGCCGTCGTCTGGAGAACGAGCGAGCGGCTGCCGTCAGCTCCTCCGCGTGCGGCGGTACATCACCAGAGCGCACAGAGCCGCCACGCCGTCCATGATCGCCTGACACATCAAGGGTCCATACAGGGGGATGAGGACGTTCAGCGCAAACATCAGGGGGATGTCGAAGATCCCCTTGCGGATGACGGAGAGAGCCGTCGCCTGCCGCGTCTTTTTGACAGCCTGGAAATACCCTGTCAGCAAAAAGCCGACGGCCGCGAAGGGCATGGAGACGCAGTGGATCCTGATAAAGGCGGCGGCATAGGCCACGGTCTCTGCGTCTTTGATAAATAGAGAGGCCATCGGGCGCGCCGCCAGCTGGAACGCCAGCAGGAAGGACACGCTGACGCCGATCATCGCGGCGGCTGTGCAGCGCACGCTCTTTTCCAGCCGTTCGCTGTTCTTCGCCCCATGATTATAGGCCAGCAATGGCACCACTCCCTGCGCTGTGCCCATCAATGTGTAGGCCGGGATCCCCTCCACCTTTTTGCAGATCCCGACGCCTGCCATCGCCGCCTCGTCGAACCCGACGATGACGTGGTTGAGCACCATATTGGACGCGGTGGACAGCAGCATCTGCAAGGCGGAAGGCAGCCCGATCTGCAAAACGCCCAGAGATACCGACTTCTCCAGGGTAACGTGCTGAGGAGACAGGGAGATCACGGTCCGGCCGCGGATCCTCCACAGGTAAAAAACGAAGTAAACGCTGGTGGCGCAGTTCGAGAGGACGGTGGCGACCGCCGCTCCCCGCAGCTCCAGGCCAAGCCCGAAGGGGAAGATAAAAAAGGGGTCCAGGACGATGTTGATCAGCCCGCCCATAGAGAGGCCGAAACTGGCCTCCTTAGACGCGCCTTCCACGCGGATGAAATGGGCCGCCACAAGGTTGAACGTGGAGGATCCCCCTCCTAGGATCAGCACCCAAAATACGTACGCGCTGGTATACGGGCGCAGAGCCTGCCTCCGCCGCGCACCGCGCCAGCGTCTCGGGGACAGGCAGGAAATAGAATACGCCGCAGATCAGAGCCCCCAGCAGAATGGGAACGATCTGATTGCCTTGTCCTTTTGCTTTCAGCATACGCAGTTCCCCCTGTGTCATTTCTCTGCGCCCGACACCCGTTTTCTGGCGAAAGACCCCGCCTTATGGAAACAAGGCGGGGTCTTTCACATTGCGGGAGGAGAGAAATGAAAAAGTTGAGAGTGAGGTTAGAAAAGAAAAGCTATGTTCGAATGGCGGGGCGCCTCCGGAAAAAGGAGGAACCGTCGGCAGCCCCGCCGTCGGGATGCTTTTGGTTATGCGTTGGCTCCGTCGGGATATGCCTCATGAAAGCGGCTCTCATATACCGCCATGAGCTCCTGACGGAAGTCGGGATGGGCAATGGCGATGAGGGCCTGCGCCCGCTGGCGCAGGGTCTTGCCCGTCAGATGCGCCACGCCGTACTCCGTCACCACATAGTCCACATCGTTGCGGCTGGTGGTGACGGCGCTGCCCTCGTCCAGCACCGGCACGATCTTGGATGTCTTGCCTTTCACGGTGGAGGGCATGGCGATAATGGACCTGCCGCCCTTGGAAAACGCCGCGGCGCGGACAAAGTCCACCTGACCGCCGACGCCGGAGATCTGCTTGTAGCCGATGCTCTCGGAGGCCACCTGCCCCATGAGGTCCACCTGCACGCAGGAGTTGATGGACACCAGATTGTCGTTTTTGCCTGCCTCCGCCGGATGGTTCACCCAGTCTACCGGCCCCATCTGCAAATCAGGGTTGTGGTCTACATAGTCGTACAGCCGCTTCGTTCCCATCAGGAATGTGGCCACGAACTTCCCATTGTTGAAGTTCTTCTCCTTGTTGTTGATGACCCCAAGCTCCGCCAGCTCCACCACGCCGTCGGAGAACATCTCGGAATGGATCCCAAGATCCTTCTTGTGCTTCAGGAACATCAGCACTGCGTCGGGAATGGCGCCGATGCCCAGCTGCAGCGTGTCGCCGTCGCGGATGAGAGACGCGCAGTTTTTCCCGATGGTCTCCTCCACCGGCCCGATCTTCGGCGGCTTCAGCTCGATGATGGGCGCGGAGTGCTCCACGAAAACGTCAATGTCCTCCACCGGCACCAGACTCTCCGGACCGGTCCATGGCATCTGATCGTTCACCTGCGCGATGACGCATTTTGCCTTCTTGATGGCCGCCAGCGTGTAGTCCACGGAAATGCCCAGCGAGCACATACCGTTCTCGTCCGGCGGCGTCACCATCACCAGCGCCGCGTCCAGCTGCAGTGTGGTGTCGAACAGCTCCGGCACCCGATAGAAGAATACCGGGGTAAAATCTCCGCGCCCCTCAAAGATCGCGTCGCGGCTGTTGCCTCCGGCAAAAATGGCGTTGTGGCGGAAGTTCTTTGCATACGCGGGCTTGCAGTATTCGCACTTGCCCATCGCCACCATGTGCACGATCTCCACATCGCGGTAATCCTCGGCGTGCTGCAACATGACGTCCAGTAGATACGAGGGCTCGCCGCAGGCGTGTCCCACGATGACGCGGTCGCCGGACTTGATATGGGCAACGGCCTCCTCCGCCGTGGCCTGACGGGAGCGATAGGTCTCTTTCCAGCTCATATAGTGTCTCCTTCTGTTGTCTCTATGCTTTGCAGCCATTGCTCCGCCGCCATCAGGTCCTCGCCGCTCCGCAGTACATACGCAGCAAGCCCCTGCGGCAGGCGGCTCCGGGCGCAGCCGGCGGTGCAGCCGCACACGGCCAGGCAGCCGTCCGGTCTGCCCCCGTCCGGCAGCGTGAACGCCAGGCGCGGGAAGCGCTGGCGCAGCTCTCCCACTGCGCGCACCCGATCATAGCGGGGGTTGCAGCCGCCGCAGTAGTACACCGCGATCCGCTTACGCATGGTACAGCAGCCTTCTGGCCTGCGCCAGCAGCTCGTCGCTGACCTGCTGCTCCAGCACCACCTCGCACAGCTCCGGCACCTCCGACAGCAGTGTGCTGCGGATGACCTCCTCCGTGGTGAGATACGCGCTGGGGCAGCCGGCGCACTGGCCGGTGAGCCGGAACACATACCGACCGCCCTCCAGACGCACCGTCTCCATGCCGCCGCCGTGGAGCAGCAGCTGTGGGCGCAGCTTTTCGTCTATGACTGACTCGATCCTTGTCTGCAAATTTTCCATCCTTCTGTATTCTGCGCTGTATTTACTCGCTGATGTGCGCGATCTTCTTGGCCAGCTCCTTCTTGTGGGCCAGATTGCCCTGACGGGAGATCATGATGCGCTGGGCCTGGGGAGAGCCGGCGCCGTGCATGGACTCGGTGCGGTAGCCCACCGCCGCGGTGCCCAGGCACAGGTTCTCGATGAGCCGCAGGATGCGCAGGCGGTTCTCCGTGGACACGGTGCCCACGCCCTTGAAGTACTTGTCCACATAAGGCCCGATCTTCGGGTCGCGCAGGTCCGCCTCGGAGGGCGCGGTGACCACCAGACCGCCCGCGATATCCTCGGCCAGACGGGTGATCTCATAGGGGAAGCGGGTCACATTCTGCTTGCAGACGTTGGCCAGCAGCAGGTCGATCATGTAGTTGCCGCTCTTGGTGGGATGGCCCTCGGAGGAGCAGGCGATGCCGCAGCAGTACAGCGTCTCGTTGAGATGGGTCATCTCGATGAGCTTGTCCTTGATGTGGCTGGCCTTGGCAGCGCCGTTGTAGTCGGCGGCCACGGCGGCCGCGCCGATCAGCACGTCGCCCACGCCCACCTTACAGCCGCCGTAGCTCTGGCGGTGATAACCGGCGAAGCGCTCCACCAGCATACCGGCAAACTCCGTCTCGCCGTTGAGGAAGATGCGGTCATTGGGAACGAACACGTTGTCGAACACCGTCAGGGCCTCCACGCCGCCGAACTCGGCATTGCCCACGTCCATCTCGGTGTTCTCCAGCTTACGGGTATCGCAGCTCTGACGGCCCACGATCAGGAACAGGCCGGGGGCGTCCAGCGGAACGGCAAAGGAAACGGCATAATCCTTATCCTCAGGGCCCATGGCGATGGTGGGCATCACGATGACCTCGTGGGAGTTCAGGATACCGGTCTGGTGGGCCTTGGCGCCGCGGACCACGATGCCGTCATCGCGGCGCTCCACCACGTGCAGGAACAGGTCGGGATCGTCCTGGGCGTGAGGAGCCTTGCTGCGGTCGCCCTTGGGGTCGGTCATGGCGCCGTCAACGGTCAGATCCTTCTCCTGACAGTGCACCATGAATTTCCGGAAGTTCTCATGGTAATGGGTGCCGTACTTCTCGTCGATCTCATAGGTGGTGGAGAACACGGCGTTGAAGGCGTCCATGCCCACGCAGCGCTGGAAGCAGGCGGCGGTCATCTGGCCGCACAGCCGCTGCATCTTCACCTTGTTCCGCAGGTCGTCGGTGGACTGATGGATATGGGTGAAACGGTTGACCCGCTCTCCGGTATAGGGAGAGACCACGGTCATCAGGTCCTGATACTCCGGCAGCTGCGCCAGATCATAGGTCATGCGGACGGAGTTCAGGGACGGACGCAGGATGGGATCCTCGGTGGGATCTTCAATCTTCTTGCCGAACATATAGACCTGCATATTGATCTTCTTGATGGATTCGATGTACTGCTCGCCTGTCATAAGTGCCATGATGATTTCCTCCTTTGATATCAATAGAGATCCTGATAGATCTTCAGGACCAGCTCCTCGGTCATGGGGATAAAGCTGTTGTGCAGCAGACGCTGCTGGTTGTCGATGACGGATCTGGCCCACTCCGGCAGATCCTCCTGCGTCGTGCCGTATTCCCGCAGCGCCTTCTTGGGCAGCACTCTGTTCAACAGCTCCTCCAGTTTCTCATAGACCACGTCTGTGCCGCAGCCCAGCAGGTCCGCCAGATAGCTGTTCATCACGGCGATCTCGCCGT
>URST01000091.1 GCA_900550585.1 uncultured Eubacteriales bacterium | reverse complement strand
CCATCTGGATGGCGGTGATGCCCTTCTTGGTGCCGGCCACCTTGAAGTCCATCTCACCGTGGAAGTCCTCCACGCCCTGGATGTCGATAAAGGTGGTGAAGCTGCCGTCGTCGTCCTGGATCAGACCGCAGGAGATGCCGGCCACAGGAGCCTTGATGGGCACGCCGGCGTCCATCAGTGCCAGCGTGGAGCCGCAGATGGAGCCCTGGGACGTGGAGCCGTTGGAGGATACCACCTCGGACACCACGCGGATGGCGTAGGGGAACTCCTCCACCGGCGGGATGACGGGCAGCAGAGCGCGCTCCGCCAGAGCGCCGTGGCCGATCTCGCGGCGGCCGGGGCTGCGGGCAGGCTTGGCCTCACCCACGGAGTAGCCGGGGAAGTTGTAGTGGTGCATATAGCGCTTCTCCGTCTCCTCCCAGATGGTATCCAGCTTCTGGTTGGCAGACAGGGTGTCCAGCGTGGCCACGCTCAGCACCTGGGTCTGGCCGCGGGTGAACAGGCCGGAGCCGTGGACGCGGGGCAGCACGCCCACCTCGGCGTCCAGCGGGCGGATCTCATTCTTCTGGCGGCCGTCCACGCGGTGGCCCTCCAGCAGCCATGCCTTCACGATCTTCTTCTGGAACTTATAGGTGATCTCGTCCAGATACTGATCCATGTTGGGATAGTCCTCCAGGAACAGCTCGTGCCACTTCTCGATCAGCTGGTTCCAGCGGGCCTCGCGGACGTTCTTGTCGTCGGTATCCATGGCGGCCTTGGCGTCGTCCATGGTAGCGGCCACGATCTTGTCGAACAGCTCCTGATCGAAGTCGGCGTGGGGGTAGTCGAACTTGGGCTTGCCGATCTCGCTGACCATCTGGTTGATGAGGGCGATCTGCTTCTGGTTCTCCTCGTGGGCGGAGCGGATGGCCTCGAACATCACGTCGTTGGGCACTTCGTTGGCGCCGGCCTCGATCATGACCACCTTCTTGCCGGTGGAGACTACCGTAACGTCCAGATCGCTGACCTTGCGCTGCTCGCTGTCAGGGTTAAAGACCAGCTTGCCGTCCACCAGACCCACCTTCAGGGCGGCCACAGGGCCGTTCCAGGGGATATCGGAGATGGCCAGCGCAGCGGAGGTGCCGATGAGCGCGGCGACCTCGGGGGAGCAGTCGTGGTCCACAGCCATGACGGTGCACATCACGGACACGTCATTGCGGAAGTCGTAGGGGAACAGGGGGCGGATGGGGCGGTCTATGACGCGGCTGGTCAGGATGCCCTTCTCGCCGGGGCGGCCCTCGCGGCGGTTGAAGCTGCCGGGGATGCGGCCCACGGCGTACAGCTTCTCCTCAAAGTCCACGCTCAGGGGGAAGAAGTCGATGCCGTCCCGGGGACGGGGGGCGGCGGTGACGCAGCACAGCACGCGGGTGTCGCCGTAGCCCACCATGACGGCGGCGTTGGCCAGCTCGGCCAGCTTGCCCACCTCCAGCGTGAGGGGACGGCCCGCCAGATCCATGGTGTACTTGTGGTAGTGGGGGAATTGGCGCTTGGTGATGATGGTCGACATATCATTTCTCCTTTTTTGTGAAATAGCATCCTGTGCCGCGACCCATCGCCGTTAGCACTTGAAAACACCCCGAAAACAGCGGTTTCGACGCATTTTCAACTGCTAATGGCTGGACGCGCACACGGCGCAGAATGTGAAAGAAGGGTGATGCGCGTGCGCACATCACCCTGTTTCAACTTACTTACGCAGACCCAGCTTGGCGAGCAGGGCACGATAACGATCGATGTCCTTCTTGGCCAGGTAGTCCAGCAGACGGCGGCGCTTACCGATCATCATCTGCATGCCGCGGCGGCTGTGGAAGTCATGGGGATGCACCTTCAGGTGCGCGGTCAGCTGGTTGATGCGCTCGGTGAGGATCGCCACCTGCACCTCGGGGGAGCCGGTGTCGGTCTCGTGGGTACGGTTGGCCTCGATGATGGAGGTCTTCTGGTCTTTCAGCATCATAGTTGTGTTTCCACCTTTCATAAATTACGCCCGCATCCTGAGCCGTGGGAGAGATGGACCGCTCCGCGCAGCTAAGGCAAGGGGCAGCGACATAGTCGCGTACCTTGGTATGTTACCATAAACCCACCCGTTTGTAAAGCAGATTTTTTCATTTGTTTACGTTTTGTTCTTCACTTTTGGCCGGGAAGCTGGTATACTGACCTGGTTCCTGCAAGAAAGGGGAGTTTTTCCGATGAAACGACACACACGATTACTGGCGCTGCTTCTGCTGGCGGCGCTGTTGACCGGCTGCGGCAGCAATGCCCAGCAGCCCAAGGAGGCGGATGCCGCCGTCGTGCAGACGGCCCTGCCGCCGGAGGGCATCACGGCGCTGGTGCTGTCCGACGACACGCAGGTGCTGCGCTTCCGCCGGGACGACGACATCTGGTACTGGCAGGATGACGAAACGTTCCCGCTGGATCAGGCGGCCATGCCCGCCCTGCTGGAGGCGGCCGCCGCCATGACCTCCGCTCCCGCGGTGCCGGCGGGGGACGACCTGTCGGCCTACGGGCTGGATGACGCCAAGACCAGCCTGTCCGTCACGGCGGACGGCGAAACGCTGACCTTCACCCGGGGCGACCAGACCGCCTCCGGCGACTGGTATCTCCGCTGCACCGAGGACGGCACCGTGCGGACGGTGTCCGACGACACCGTGAAGGTGTTCCAGCTGCTGGACGGCAGCATCTACGATATGGCCGTGCTGCCCACGCTGCCCGCCATCACCATGGACACGCTGCACACCGCCGCCATCACCGGCGCCGGCGGCGTCCAGATCAACCTCCGCGTGGTGGACGGCGTGCGGAAGGTGGGCAGCCGCGATGTGACGGCGGAGACGGAGGCCCTGATGGACGAGCTGTCCCGTCTGGCCGTCACCGCCTGCGTGGACTACGACCCCGCCGAGGGTGCCGCCGCCGTCTGCGGGCTGGACGCGCCGGCGGCGGTGCTGACGCTGACCTGCGCCAACGCCGTGGGCACGGAGGAGGCGCTGACCGTCACCATTGGCCTGCCCACCGGAGACGGCGGCCGCTATGTGACGCTGAACGACGAGCCCACCATCTACCGTATGGAGGAGACATCGCTGGTGCAGGTGCTGACGCTGGCGGAGAACGGTCTGAGCTGAACACGAAAGGTGCGTTGCAAAACGCACCTTTTTGTGGTATAAGAGGAGACGATCCAGAGAAAAGGGGGACTGTCCGTGCGTATTCTTATCGTGGAGGACGAAAAACGTCTGGCCGGTACGCTGGCGGAGCTGCTGCACCGGCAGGGTTACGCCGTAGACGTCAGCTATGACGGCGTGTCCGGGTTGGACAACGCCCGCAGCGGTATCTACGATCTGGTGCTGCTGGACGCCATGCTGCCGGGACTGGACGGCTTCTCGCTGCTGCAGCAGCTCCGCGCCGGCGGCGACACGGTGCCCGTGCTGATGCTGACGGCCCGCAGCGACCTCAGCGACCGGGTGCGGGGGCTGGACTGCGGCGCCGACTACTACCTGACCAAGCCCTTTGAAACGGAGGAGCTGCTGGCCTGCATCCGCTCCCTGCTGCGCCGGGGCGGCGAGACGGCGGACTGCGGCGCCGTCTCCTTCGGCGACCTGCGTCTGGAAATGACCACGTTCCTCCTCTCCTGCGGCGACCGGTCCGTCCGCCTGAGCCGCCGGGAGTACGATCTCATGGAGCTGCTGATGCGAAACGGCAGCCAGATCGTGTCCAAGGAGCAGCTTATATTGAAGGTATGGGGCTACGACTCCGCCGCCGAGGACAACAACGTGGAGGTGTACATCTCCTTCCTGCGGCGGAAGCTGACCCATCTGCACTCCCGCGTGCGCATCAAGACGCTGCGCATGGTGGGATACTGTCTGGAGGAGGTGTCGGCATGATCCGCAAGCTTCGCTGGAAGGTCGTGGGGCTGAATATGGGCATGGTGTTCTGCGTCCTGCTGGCGGTATTCGCCGCCGTGTACTTCTCCTCCCGGACCGTCATTGCCCGCAGCGTCCAGCAGCAGCTGCAGCAGGTGCTCCAGACCGGCAGCGGCTACGACCTGTCCCAGCCGGGACAGGAGGGTGTGCCCTGCTTTGTGGCGGAGGTCTACGCCAGCGGCACCGTCCGCGTCTCCGGCAACAGCTACTATGACCTGACGGACAAGGCGGCGCTGGCGGATATCGTCACCGCCGCCCTGTCGGCGGACAGCGACGAGGGCGTGCTGGCGGAGCATCACCTGCGCTACCTGCGGCAGACGGGGCTGCTGTCCACCCGCATCGCCTTTACCGACAGCACGCTGGAGCAGGCCACCCTCCGCAGCCTGCTGACCGGCAGCCTGCTCATCGGCCTGGCGGCACTGGCGGTGCTGTTCGCCTGCAGCTATGTGCTCAGCGGCGCGGTGACGCGCCCGGTGGACCGTGCGTGGCAGCAGCAGAAGCAGTTCCTGTCCGACGCCAGCCACGAGCTGAAAACGCCCCTGACGGTGATCCTGTCCTCGGCGGAGCTGCTGGAGCAGAGCGCCGCGCCGGAGCAGAAGCAGTATGTGGACAACGTCCGGGCCGAGTCCCGCCGCATGAAGCGTCTGGTGGAGGACATGCTCACCCTGTCCCGGGTGGAGCGGGGCGGCGAACACCTGCCGGACACCACGGCGGACCTGTCGGACGCGGCGGCGGACGCCGCTCTCCGGTTCGAGCCGGTGGCCTACGAGGCGGGACACACCCTGTCCTACGACATCGCGCCGGGGCTTCTGGTGCGGGGCGACAGCGGCAGGCTGGAGCAGGCGGTGGCCGTCCTGCTGGACAACGCCATCAAATACGCCGCCCCCGGCACGGAGGTGCGTCTGGACGCGGCGCGGCAGGGCAAAAACGCCTGCCTGTGGGTGGAGAACCAGGGCGACCCCATCCCCGCCGACAAGCTGCCCCACATCTTCGACCGTTTTTACCGGGCTGACGAGTCCCGCACCGACGGCGGCAGCTTCGGCCTGGGCCTGCCCATCGCCAGCGCCATCGTGGAGGCCCACCGGGGCACCCTCCGCTGCGACAGCGGCGGGCACACCACCCGCTTTATCATTACCCTCCCCTGCCGGCAGGGGAAATAGAGAGGCGATACCATGTTTGATACCATCATCCGCGGCGGCACGGTCATCGACGGCACCGGCCGCCCCGGCTTTTCCGCCGATGTGGGCATCACCGCCGGGAAGATCGCGGCGGTGGGCGCGCTGTCCGCCGCCCCGGCATCCCGCGTCATCGACGCATCGGGCCGCGCGGTGACGCCCGGCTTCATTGACATCCACCGCCACGCCGATGCCGCGGCCTTCCGCCCCGGCTACGGGGAGCTGGAGCTGCGGCAGGGGCTGACCACCATCGTCAACGGCAACTGCGGCCTGTCCGCCGCCCCCTTCGGCGAGACCCACGCCGCCGCCATCCGGGCCTATCTGCGGCCCATCACCGGGGATATTCCGGCGGCGCTGCCCTCCGCCTCCATGGCGGACTATCTGGCGGCGCTGCACGATCTGCCCCTCCATACCGGCATGCTGGTGGGGGCGGGCATCCTCCGGGCGGACGCCGCCGGCTACGAGCTGGAGCATCTGGAGGACGCCCACTACCGCGCCATCCACCGGGCCATGGAGCGTGCGCTGGCTGACGGCGCGCTGGGCGTGTCTCTGGGTCTGGGCTACGCGCCGGAGTGCTTTTACACCACGGCGGAGCTGATCCGGGCGCTGGAGCCCCTGCGGGGGCAGGATATCCCCCTCACCGTCCACATGCGGCAGGAGGGCGCCGGTGTCTGCGAAGCCGTGGAGGAGATGCTCACCGTGGCCCGGACGCTCCGCATCCCCCTGCACATCAGCCACCTGAAGGCCATGGGCCGTGACAGCTGGGGCAAAAAGATCCCCCGTGCGCTGGACATGCTGACCCAGGCCCGGCAGGAGGGCATGGACGTCAGCTGCGACGTGTACCCCTACACCGCCGGCTCCACCCAGCTGCTGCACATCCTGCCGCCGGAGTTCCTGGAGGGCGGCATGGACGCGGTGGTGAAGCGCCTCCGGGACCCCGCCGCCCGGCGGGAGCTGGCACAGCGCATCGACACCGGCGACGGCTTTGACGACATCGCCCGTCTGGCGGGCTGGGACGGCATCTACCTCACCAGCCTCCACTGCCCGGAGGACCACCCCTTCCTGGGCAAGAGCCTCGCCCAGATCGCGGCACTGATGGGACAGGACCCCCTCAACTGCTGCTGCGACCTGCTGGTGCGGGAGGACTGCCAGATCACCATGATCGACTTCATGGCCTCGGAGGAGGACATCGCCGCCGTCCTGCAAAGCGACCTGTCCAACCTCATCTCCGATGCCACCTACCCCACGGAGGGCATGCCCCACCCCCGGGTCTATGGCACGTTCCCCCGCCTGATCCGGCACTTCGTCATGGAGAAGCGTGTGCTCTCACTGGAGCAGGCGGTGCGGAAAATGACAGCGCTGCCCGCCAGAGCGCTGCGTCTGCGGGGTAAGGGCGTTCTGGCGCCGGGCATGGACGCGGATCTCTGCGTCTTTGACCCGTCACAGCTCCGGGAGAACGGCGACTATCAGTACCCCTGCCGGATGGCGTCCGGACTGGACGCCGTACTGGTGGCGGGGGAGCCGGCGGTCATACACGATACATACACCGGCGTCCGCGCCGGCATGGTCATCAGGAGGGATAGTCTATGAGAACAGATATGCTGCAGGAGCTGGAGCGCATCGTCCGCCTTGCCGGCGGCATGGTGCGGGAGGCCCACGACATCGAGCAGGTCACCACGGAGAAAAACGGCGCCGCCGACCTTGTTACCAAGTACGATGTGGCGGTGCAGGGCTTTCTGAAGCGGGAGCTGCTGGAGCTGCTGCCGGAGGCGGACTTCTTCGGCGAGGAGGGGGAGCACGCGGCCCTGACCCGCCCGTGGACATTCATCGTGGACCCCATCGACGGCACCACCAACTTTGTCCGCCGCCTGCATTACAGCAACATCTCCGTCGCCCTGGCCCACGACGGGCAGGTGGAGTACGCCGTGGTCTACGACCCCTTTGCCGACCAGCTGTTTTCCGCGCAGAAGGACTGCGGCGCGTTCTGCAGCGGCCTGCCCATCCATGTCAGCGATAAGGACATGGCTCACGCCGTGTTCCTCTGCGGCTCCACCATCTATGACCGCAGCCTGACGGAGCAGAACTTCTCCCTGCTGCGGCAGCTGTACGACCGGGGGCTGGACTACCGCCGCTTCGGCGCGGCGGCGCTGGATCTGTGCCAGGTGGCCGCCGGCCGGGTGGAGCTGTTTTATGAGTGCCGCCTGTCCCCGTGGGACTACGCTGCCGGCAGTCTCATCGTGGCCGAGGCCGGCGGCATCGTCACCGGCTTTGACGGAAAGCCCATGGATGTGCTGCGGCCCTCGTCGGTGTTTGCCGCCAACGCGAAATGCCACGGCGTGCTGCATGAGCTGACGCTGTGAAAGAATAAAAAGAGGCGGGACGGTCCATCGCGTAC
>URST01000090.1 GCA_900550585.1 uncultured Eubacteriales bacterium | reverse complement strand
GGCCAGAGCCGCCGCACCTCGTCGGTCACCACATCCTACTCGGCGGCCGTACCCGCCAAAAAGCCGCTCCAGACGGCATCGGGCACCGGGCGCAAAACCGCGCCTGCCGGCGGTCTGATGCAGCTGGCGCCGGGGGAGAGCGTGCGCCACGATGCCTTCGGACAGGGCATGGTGCTGTCCGTCCGGGTCATGGGCAACGACGCTCTCATTGAGGTGGCCTTTGACACCGCGGGCACCAAAAAGCTGATGCTGCGGGCGGCCATGGGTCATCTCAGCAAGGGCTGATGCCGCTGTAAACCTGAGGTTGCTGGACAGCCGGCGGAAAAACTGCTATACTGTCATCACAGGAAAGGAGGCGTATCCATGTCAACTGCATTTGGTTTTCATTCAGGTATGTTCGGCTTTGGCGGTCTGGGCCTATTCCAGATCCTATTCGCGGTGGTGTTTGTCGGCATCCTCTTTGTGTTCATGTTCAACGCCGGCAAGAGCCTGATGGAGTGGAGCAAAAACAACCGTTCACCCAGATTGACCGTTGCTGCCAGAGTCGTGGCAAAGCGGGAGAACGTCAGTGTCCACCATCACCACGGCAACGGAGCGGGACACACCACGCGCTCCACCACCTACTACGCCACCTTCGAGTTTGACGGCGGCGACCGCTCGGAGCTGCGTCTCTCCGGTCAGGAGTACGGCCTGCTGGCCGAGGGTGATGCCGGTCTCCTGACATTTCAGGGCACCCGTTTTGTGGATTTCCAGCGGCAGGGGACTGCCGCCGCACAGAGCACGGCAGAGCCGGTGCAGGAGGACGCCCCGCAGAGCCGGGAACGCCGCAGCTGGGACCCGGAGCTTTGACTATCACGCATGAAAAAAACATCCCTCACATGAGGGATGTTTTTTCATGCTTTTTTCTCACAGTACCCGGACGCCGCCCATAATGAGCGTACCGGCCAGGGCGGCCATTTCCTCCGGCGTCTCCTTCGCGCCGTTCTGCAGCCACTTCAGCGTCAGCGACAGGTTCCCCGATACGATAAAGTGACAGAAGTAGGACAGCCGCTCCGGATCGCCGCCGTAGAAGCGGGCCACGAAATCCCGCAGGAAGTAGTCCCGCAGAATGGCGCAGATGCGCTCCGTATAGGCCCGGTCACCGTTGGGACCCAGCAGCACCAGACATAGGTCCGCGTTGTCTCTTGCGAAGCGGTACAGGTCTGCCAGATAGGGATAGGCGCTGCCCTCGCCGCTGCTGTGGGCGTGCTTGCGGCATACCAGAATGAGCCGCTCGGCCATTTCGTCCTCCAGCCGCTGCAGCAGATCGCCCACGTCCTTATAGTGGATATAGAACGTGCCCCGGTTGATGTCGGCCCGCTCCGCCAGCTCCCGGACGGAGATGCTGCGGGACGGCTTTTCCGACATGAGGTGCATCAGCGCCTGGCGCAGCTGCTTTTTCGTCTTTCTTACGCGGCGGTCTACGGTCATATCCTCCATGTGCGCCACCTCCACCCGTGCGGACGTATCCGCTGTATTGTGAATATCTTATCACACTTACTGTTACAAAAGCAACAGTCTGCGTGGAATTTGTGCGGATAATTCTGCACGCTTCTAAAAATCGCCGCCTCCGCATAGAGATAGGACAACAGTCAGGATTCGGAGGAAGGCATTATGAATCGATCCACATCCATCTATCAGGATATGGCGGCCCGCACGGGCGGCAGTATCTATATCGGGGTGGTTGGCCCGGTGCGGACGGGTAAATCCACCTTCATCAAGCGCTTCATGGAGACGCAGGTCCTGCCCCACATCGACAATGCGTATCGCCGCGACCGGGCGCAGGATGAACTGCCCCAGAGCGGCTCCGGCCGCACCATCATGACCGCGGAGCCCAAGTTCGTGCCGGAGGAGGCCGTCCGCATCCGGCTGGAGGACGACGTAACCTTCTCTGTGCGGCTCATCGACTGCGTGGGCTACATGGTACCCGGCGCCATGGGGCAGTTCGAGGAGCTGTCGCCCCGCATGGTGATGACGCCGTGGTATGACCACGAGATCCCCATGACCGAGGCGGCGGAGATCGGCACCCGCAAGGTCATCGCCGACCACTCCACCGTGGGCATCGTCATCACCACCGACGGTACCATCACAGACATTCCCCGGGAGGACTATCTGGAGGCGGAGGAACGTGTCATCCGGGAACTGCAGGAGATCGGCAAGCCGTTTCTGGTGCTGCTGAACTCCGCCGATCCCCACGGCTCGCGGGCCGCCTCCATCGCCGGAGAGATCAGCGAAAAATTTGGCGTCAGCTGCTTGCCAGTAAACTGCCTGACGCTGGAGGAGCAGGAGCTGCAATCCTTGCTGCGGGGGCTGCTGTACGAATTTCCGCTGCAGGAGCTGGACGTGTTTCTGCCGCCGTGGGTGGACGCCCTGCCCGGCGAGCACCCCATCAAAAGCGAACTGTACCAGCGCATCGCGTCCGGCACAGCAGACCTTCGCTGCATTCGGCAGCTGGCGCCGTATCTGGCATCCCTACAGGACACGGAAAACGTGGAATCCGCCGGCGTGGCCGCCATGGATCTGGGGCAGGGCGTCGCCCAGGCCAATATCCGCCTGCCCCGCAGCCTGTTTTACACCACCCTGTCCCAGCGCTCCGGCCTGTCCGTCGCCGACGACGGCGACCTGATGGAGCTGCTGACAGAACTTGCCGAGGTGCGCAAGGCCTACGACAAGGTGGCGCCGGCGCTGATCGCCGCCCGTGAGACGGGCTACGGCATCGTCCTACCCACCGTGGAGGAGCTGGAGCTGGAGGATCCGGAGATCGTCAAGCAGGGGGGACGCTACGGCATCCGCATGCGGGCCAGTGCGCCGTCCATCCACATGATCCGGGCAGATGTCTCCACCACTGTGTCGCCTATCGTGGGTAACGAAAAGCAGTCGGAGGAGATGGTCAACTATCTGCTCCAGCAGTTCGAGGGCGATACCGGCAAGATCTGGGAGTCCAATATCTTCGGCCGCAGCTTCAACGAGATCGCCGGGGAGGATCTGCAGGCCAAGCTGAAGCGGATGCCGCCGGACGCGCAGGCCAAGCTGCGGGAGGCACTGGAGCGCATCATCAACGAGGGGGGCGGCGGCCTGATCTGCATCATCCTGTAAAAAGCTGCCGCATCTCAGGCTCTCAAAAAACTGTTCAGCCGCAGGCGGGCGGGGCTATGCCCCGCCTGTTTTTCGCTTCTCCGGCACGTCTGCATAGTCCAAAACGTATGGAACGTTTGGATTTGAATTTGAACATTTTTTAACGATTTAAGCCACGTAACCGGCAAAAATAAAAAATTATGAAACAAATTTGCAAATTTATAGTGACAAATCCGATTTGGATGCTATAATGTACTTGGAACAAATACCGCAGCTGCTGCGGACAAAGAAGGAAAGGAAAGCATCATGGGAATCAAAATCGGTATCAACGGATTCGGCCGTATCGGCCGCGTCGTCATGCGCATTCTGACAGAGGACCCGGAAAAATTTGACATCTGCGGCATCAACCTGCGCAAGGCGGACATCGACTATATGGTGTACCTGCTGAAGTATGACTCTGTTTTCCGCAACTTCCCCGGTATGGTGGAGCACGCCGGCGGCGATCTGGTGGTCAATGGCCGGAAGATCAAAATTTACAGCGAGTCTGACGCCGCCATGATCAACTGGGCCGACTGCGGCGCGGAGTACATCATCGAATCCACCGGTGCCAACAACACCACGGACAAGGCCAGCCGTCACTTCAAGGGCGGCGCTAAAAAGGTCATCCTGACGGCCCCTGCCAAGGACGACGCCACGCCCACCTTCGTTTTCGGCGTCAATAGCGACGAATACCGCTCCGACATGCGCGTGGTCTCCAACGCCAGCTGCACCACCAACTGCCTGGCCCCGCTGGCCTACGTCATCCACAAGGAGTTCGGCATCGAGCAGTCCCTGATGTCCACCATCCATGCCTCCACCGCCAAGCAGAAGGCTGTGGACTCCCGCGGCGGCAGCGACTGGCGCACCGGCCGCTCCATCCTGAACAACATCATCCCCACCTCCACCGGCGCGGCCAAGGCCGTGGGCCGCGTCATCCCGTCCCTGAAGGGTAAGATGACCGGCATGGCGTTCCGCGTTCCCACGGCGGATGTGTCCGTGGTAGACCTGACTGCCCGCCTGAGCACCAGTGTCTCCTATGCCGACATCTGCTACGAGATTCTCCACGCCTCCGAGACGTACATGAAGGGCATCATCGGCTACACCCGCGACCAGGTGGTGTCCACCGACCTGATCGGCAATCCCTGCCCCTGCATCTTCGATGAGACCGCCGGCATCATGCTGGACCATGATTTTGTCAAGCTCATCGCATGGTACGACAATGAGTGGGGTTACAGCAACATGGTCACCCGCATGCTGGAGCACATGCACACCGTGGACGAGGCGGATGCCTTCCTGACCCAGGAGTAAGAACTGCGATACAAAAAGACGACGGCTGTGCCGTCGTCTTTTTCTGTCCGCGCTTGCCAAGGCGGACGTACCGTGGTATGATGATAGAAAAGGGAGGGGATGCATCCATGCTGCTGGCCATTGATATCGGCAACTCCAATATTTCCGTGGGTCTGTTCGACCGTCAGCGGGAACTGCGCTTTCTGGCGTCTCTGGACACGGACAGCCGCAAGACCGCCGATCAGATCAGCATCGACCTGATGAACCTGTTCACGCTGTATGGCTGTGACATCCGCGATGTCAGCGGCGCCATTTTCTCCAGCGTCGTGCCGCCCATCAACTTCATGATGGAAAAGGCGCTGACCCGCCTGCTGGGCAAGCCGCCCATGATGGTGGGCGCCGGCATCAGGACCGGGCTGAACATCCGCATGGAGTTCAACAGCCAGCAGCTGGGGGCCGACATCGTCTCCAACGCCGTGGCCGCGCTGGAAAAGTATCCCGCGCCCATCATCATGATCGACATGGGCACCGCTACCATCATCTCCTATATCTCCGAAAAGCGCTGCTATGAGGGAGGGCTGATGTTCCCCGGCGTCCGCCTGTCGCTGGACGCCCTGTCCGACCATACGGCCCAGCTGCCCAACATCTCTCTCCAGCACCCCCGTCACCTCATCGGTAAGAACACGGAGGACTGCATGCGCAGCGGCATCGTCTACGGCACTGCCGCCATGCTGGACGGCATCATCGACCGCATCCGCGACATGCTGGACGGGCAGGAGCCGTCCATCGTGGCCACCGGCCCCAATGCGCCCGTGATCGTGCGCTACTGCCGCAACCATGTGGCCTATGACAAGTACCTGCTGATGGAGGGCCTGCGCATCATCTACGAGAAGAACACGGACACCGGCAAGCGCGAAAACCGTTGATAAAAAAGAGCTGGAAAGGGAAGTTCCTTTCCAGCTCTTTTGCACATTTTCTTTACTTTGCCAGGACCTTCTTCAGCTTGGCAAAGCGGGGCAGGGAGTCCTGCCGGGGCAGCTCCGGCTCACCCTGGATCAGCGGCAGCGCGTACTCGATGAACTGCCGGTTCAGGCCGTTACCCGCTTCGTTGATCCACTCGCGGGGGATCTTTTTCTCCACATTAGCAACCTCCATCAGCGGGATGAGCTTGGTGCGGCAGGCGTATTTGCCGTCCTGCACACCGCGCTCAAAGCCGATCATGCGGCCATTGATGCCGTTAACCGCGTTCTCCACGGCCACCTTACCGGCCATGTAGGACTCCTCGATGTCCGTCTCGCTGGCCAGATGGGCGGCGCAGCGCTGCAGCAGGTTCAGCTCGATGCCGCGGACCTTGGCGCCCGTCTCCTCCTTCAGCACCTCCGCCAGAATGGTGGCCAGACCGCCCAGCTGGGCGTGTCCGAAGCCGTCGTTGGCCGCCACCTTGGCCTCGGACACGAAATCGCCGTTTTCATAGTGGATGCCCTCGGACACCGCCACGATGCAGTTGCCCGTCTCCTGATAGACACGCTTGACATCTTCGATAAACTTCGGCATACTGAAGTCAGTCTCCGGCAGATAGATGAGATCGGGGCCTGCGCCGTACTCACCGGCCAGCGCCGCAGCCGCCGTCAGCCAGCCGGCATGGCGGCCCATGATCTCCACCACCACGATCATGCCGGTATCGTACACATGGGCATCCTGATAGACCTCCATGATGGACGTGGCGATATACTTGGCGGCGGAGGCGTAGCCGGGGCAGTGATCAGTGCCGAACAGGTCGTTGTCGATGGTCTTGGGCACGCCCATCACGCGGCAGTCGTAGCCCACGGACTGCATATACTGGTTGATCTTGTTGCAGGTATCCATGGAGTCGTTGCCGCCGTTGTAGAAGAAGTAGCGCACGTCGTGCTTCTTGAACACCTCCAGAATGCGCTTATAGTCCGTGTCGTCCAGCTCGGGATCGGCGATCTTGTAGCGGCAGGAGCCCAGCGCGGAGGAGGGGGTATACTTCAGGAGCCGCAGCTCCTCGGGATCTTCCAGCCCCATGTCGAACAGGCGATCCGCCAGCACGCCCTTGATGCCGTGCTCCGCGCCTAGCACCTGGGTGATGGCGCCGGACTTCAGCGCCGTGTCGATGACGCCGTAGGCACTGGCGTTGATGACGGATGTGGGGCCGCCGGACTGGCCGATGATACATGCGCCGCGCAACTCTTTCATAGGTCTGTACCTCCGAAACATTGTTTTCAAAATTTGGTGATGCACCGGCCGCTGCCGCCGCCGGACTTTCTCTAAAGTAGTATTTTACCATGGAAATTTGCGAATGTAAATGCTTTCGGTCTTGCAAATGGGAAAAAATATGATACAATAGGAATGTAACAATCATTCCGTACAATCGACAAATTATTTCATTACGGAAAAGGAGATCGAATTATGGCACTGGTAACTTCCAAGGAAATGTTTGAAAAGGCATATGCCGGCGGTTACGCCATCGGCGCGTTCAACGTCAACAACATGGAGATCGTGCAGGGCATCACCGAGGCCTGCCAGGAGGAGCATGCTCCCGTGATCCTGCAGGTCAGTAAGGGCGCCCGCGCCTACGCCAACCACACCTATCTGGTGAAGCTGGTGGAGGCCGCTGTGGCCTGCTGCCCCGATATCCCCATCGTACTGCATCTGGACCACGGCCCCGACTTTGAGACCTGCAAGAGCTGCATCGACGGCGGCTTCACCTCCGTGATGATCGACGCATCCTCCAAGCCTTTTGCCGAGAATATCGAGATCACCCGCAAGGTGGTGGAGTACGCCCATGACCACGGTGTCGTGGTGGAGGCCGAGCTGGGCACTCTGGCCGGCATCGAGGATGAGGTCAAGGTAGCCGCTCACGAGGCTTCCTACACCCGTCCCGAGGAGGTGGAGGAGTTTGTCGCCAAGACCGGCTGCGACTCTCTGGCCATCGCTATCGGCACCAGCCACGGCGCCTATAAGTTCAAGCCCGAGCAGTGCACCCGCAACGAGCAGGGCATCCTGGTGCCGCCTCCCCTGCGCTTTGACGTGCTGGAGGAGGTCAGCAAGCGCCTGCCCGGATTCCCCATCGTGCTGCACG
>URST01000089.1 GCA_900550585.1 uncultured Eubacteriales bacterium | reverse complement strand
CGCGCTGGGCGCCGCCGAGTACGCACGCCAGAAGGGCATGGCCCGCGCCTGACACCTCTGAACACGACAAGGAGGCACGATTATGTGTAAATTCTGCAAGGCCGTCTTGAAGATCCTGAGCATTCTCACCGCCATCGTCGGCGCTCTGTTCGTGGTTTATTTCTGGAACCTGGATCAGAAGCTGCTGGGCTGGGCCTATGTGCAGGTCAACAAGATCTTTGACCGCAAGAAAGTGGATATCAAATTCTAATGGAGCTTTACAACACCATCATCCGCGGTGTGGAGGAGCTGGCCGGCTCCTCCGCGCCCCGGCGCTTCGCCTATGACCCGGCCGACGCATGGGAGGATACCGGCGCTTTCGAGCTGGTGATGCTGCGTGACGCCGCCTTTGAGCTGGGCGGCGGCGACAAGCCCGCCGTCAACTTCACCTGCGTCACCACCTCCCCCGCTCTGGTCCCCCAGGACGAGATCCTGGTCTGCGGCCCCGATCTGGGTGAACTGCAGGGCGACTGCGCCTATGCCCGCATCGCACTGCTGCGGGTGGGCGACATCGAGTCCGACGACGAGGAGGACACGGAGCAGGCGTTCCGCGCCATTCAGGACATGGACTTCGTCAAGTACCATGTGTTCCCCAAGGGCTACATGATCCGCACCAGCTCCGAGAGCAGCCGCGAGCAGGTGCGCATCAGCAGGGAGGCGCTGCAAAAGGGCATCAGTTTCCGGCGCATCGGCTGCGATTTTATCCGCCAGTATAAGAAGAATCCCTCCATTCTGGCGGTGAAGATGCTGTTCATCACCGCGCCCGACGCGGACTACGCCGCCCTGACCAGGGATGCCAAGACCGTCAAGGACATCACCATGAGCCTGACGAAGATCCTGGAGGGCATGCCCACCGACTGCGGCTCCTGCAACCTGAAGGCCATCTGCGACGAGGTGGAGGGCATGCGCGAGCTGCACTTCGGCAAGGAGCACCACACCACCGAGTAACTCTGCTGACGAGCAAAAAAAGATACCCGCCGGGCGGCGGGTATCTTTTTTTGCCTGTCAGATGCGGCGGTCCCGCTTCTGGCTGTTGTAGTGATCCTGCAAAAACGGATAGATCACCTTATAGATCAGCTTGTTTTCCAGATTGAACACGTAGATGATGAACGTGCCGGCAAACAGCGCAAGCGCCGTCAGCACCAGCGTTTTCAGGAGCTTCCCGATAAATTTCATATGTCTTTTCCTCCTTACCACGCCAGACTGTCGTCGAAGTCCACCAGCGTCTCGTCCAGCGGCTTCTCGTTCAGCACCACCGTCATATATTTGTTCACGATGTTGCGCATATCACGGCGGGAGATGGTGCGGCAGTCCTCCAGATCGTGCTCCAGGAAGATGAAGTGGAAGCCCAGGTCGCGGGCCTGCTCCTCCATCAGCGCGTGGACACCGTTCATTCCCTTACAGGCCACGTTGTCATTGAAAATGACCATGTCGCAGTTAAATTTACTGGCCCACTCCCACACGGCGTTCACATTCTCCCAGCCGCCCACGGCGTGATGGCGCATAACGCCCTTTTCGGAGAACAGCGCCAGATCCTGAATGGCCTGCGCCGGGTCGGTGGTGGAGATCATGTTGTGGCCCATGGTGGAATCCATATTCAGCACGATGCTGATGCCCCAGCAGTTCTGCACCCAGGTAGGGAAATCGGTGTAGTACACCGCCGACGGGCCCCAGAGGAATGCCCGGTGGCGGGTAGTGCCGCCGAACGGCTCATGCCGCCGCTCGTAGGCATCCAGCATGATCTTCAGCACCTTGCGGTCGTTGTAGGTGAACTGGTCCTCCTGCCCGTTTACCGACGCCCATGCGTACAGGCGGTACAGGCTCTCGGCGATGCCGCACAGTGCGGAGTACGGTGTCTTGAACAGCTCCCACTTTTCCAGTTCGATGCGGTTCTGCTCGTTCATGTGCTCCGCCCGGGCGAACAGCGCGTTCCAGTCGTATTTCTCCCCGTACTGCTCCTCGATGAAGGCGATGGCGTCCTTCAGCATCTGGGTGGAGTAAGGGTGGGCGCCGGGCTCGTTGTGGATCATGGCCATGGTCACCGGGAAATCCGGCAGGCCGAACCGCCGCCGCTGGAACATGGACGTGGCCTCGCTGGCGTTGCAGGGCATGTTGGTGGTCAGCACCGCCCTGCCCACGATGGGGAAATCATCGTCAATGGCCACGCCCGTCTCCGCCGAGCAGCGGGAGCAGACGTCCGCCGCCAGGCCGAAGGACTCCGCCACGTCGATGTAGTGGGGCTCCAGATGCTGGTCAATGTCGCAGATGATGAACTCCGGCAGCGTCTGGATGGGGATGGGGATCAGGTTTTTGAAGCCGGTCATGAACAGCGGCGGCATCACCTCGTCCATGGGCACGATGTTGTCCGACAGCTTTCCGCCGCCCAGCCGCCGGTCGTTGGCCAGCACCAGCGCGATCTTTTTGGTCAGGCTGTTGACGATGCAGTGCATGTTCATGTGGGCGATCTTCAGTTCCTCGTCCCGGTAGCCCTCAAACAGCCGGTCGATGAAAGCAAACGTGCCCAGATAGGAGCCCATCCACCGGTACTCCCAGAAGCCCTTCAGAATGGGGACAGGCGCAGAGGCCACCATTTTTCCCATGGCCAGCAGGTTGTTGAGCCAGGCGGTGTAGTCCACGAACGTATCCTTCACGCCGCGCCATTCACGATAGCGGGCGATGCCGGTCTTGTCCTCGTAGCGGCTGCGGAGACCGCCTTTTCCATTGGCCGCCTGCCACTTGGGGTCGAACCGCTCCAGCTTTTTGTCTATCGCCGCAATGGCAGCATTTGTAAAGTCTTTCAGCTTCACAGTCTCCCCTCCTTCTCCGCGCCCAGCTTCTTGATCTCCAGACTCTCCACGAAGGCCTGGAAGCGGGTGCGCAGCTGGCCCACAGAGCCGAGATTGTACTCCTTCTCGATGGTGCAGCACGGAATGCCCATCTCCTGCTGGAGGACGTGGCTGGCCAGCACCTTTTCATAGCTCCAGAACTCGCAGAATTTCATGCTCTCATAGATCACGCCATCGGCGCGGTACTCCCGCACCAGCCGCCGCAGCTCCTGATGGCGCTGGTCGATCTTGCCGCCGTCCATGAACCGCACACACTGGTTCCAGTAGAGGTAATGGCGGCAGATGGCGTCGAAGGCCGTCTCGCCCCCCTGTATTTCGATCTCCTCCCGGCCCGGGAAGCCGCCGAAGCAGTAGCGGTCAGCCACCACCATGGCGCCGCACATCTCGATGAGCCTGGTGAACTCCGGGTCGTCGATCTCGCTGCCTGCCACCGCCACACGGGCGCGGAACGGGAACACCGGTTCCGGGCGCCGCGTCCGCAGCTCCTCCAGCGTGTCCTCCAGATACGGCAGGATCAGGTCGTGGGGACAGACCTGACTCACCAGCACGATCACATGGTACTCGTATCCGGTGATGGGCGGGTTTTCCAGCTTCCGGAGGTCGCCGATGGCGGTGATGACCCTGCACAGCCGGTTGTGGCGCTCCACCGCCTCCCGCAGCGCCTCGTCGGACACGTCCACGCCGTAATGCTGGTGGAGCGCGTCCAGCACCTTCAGCTGCAGCTGGGCCTTGTAGTAGTCCAGACTGGTCCTGTCGCCCTTCATGGGCGGGTCGATGATGGTGGTGAAGAACCGGTCGTTCTGCACCGGATGCAGCAGGGCGAAATGCTCCTCCATCCGCTCCATGGCGGCGCAGCCCTCCGCCCCGAACAGCGCGTTCAGATAGTTGAAGCCGCCCTCGATGGCCCGCTCCAGAATGCAGCGCACATAGGGACAGTTCCGGTTGGTCATGTAGTAGGACGCGATCTCCGCCGTACCACTGTTGGGCGCCCGCAGCCGCGAGGAAAAACAGCCCTTCAGGTTCAGCAGCACCTCCGGGATGTAGTAGCAGTTGTATCCCAGCGCCAGCTGCCCCTCATCGACGGCCTGCTGCACCAGTGCGTTGTGGGACTGCTGCAGCAGGTCCTCGAAAAAGATCATGTGCTTCAAGTCTTTCATGGGCAAAACTCCTTTTTACAGGGACGCTCCCTGAATTTTGGGGGTCTGTCTTTACTTGGTGCGCGATATGGTATATTTTATCACTTTTTCGCAAATACCGCAACAACTCGGCGGCATTTTTTGTTGATTTCTGCAAAAAAGATGACCGCCAAGGCGGTCATCTTTTTTTGCGCGATGCTTTTTCACTTCCACAGGGAGCACAGCAGGTCGGTGTAGGCCGAGGGGTTCTCGATAGGCAGCCCCGCAATGAGCAGCGCCTGGTTGTACAGGATCTCCGCGTACTTCTTCGCCTTCTCCGGATCCACCACACGGGCCGTTTCAAAGGCCAGGAATGCCGGATGATCCACGTTGATCTCCAGAATGCGCTTGGCCTTCAGGCCCAGCTCCGGCTGCACCGACGTGAAATACTTCTCCATCTCGAAGGTCACGCCCTCGCCGCTGGTCAGGCACACCGGGTGGGTCTTCAGCTTGGTGGAGGCCTTCACCGTGTCCACGCGGTCGCCCAGCGTCTCCTTGATGAAGCCGAAGGCCTCCTTATAGTGCTCCGTCTCGTCCGGCTTCTGCTCGTCGCCCAGCTCCAGATCGCCGTCAATGGCGGAGCGGAAGGGCTTGTCCTGATACGTCCGCAGGATGTCGGACAGGAACTCGTCCGCCTTGTCGGTGAAGTACAGGATCTCCATGCTGTGTTCCTTCAGCAGCTCCGTCTGGGGCATGTGGTCGATGGCCTCCACCGTGTCGCCGGAGGCAAAGTAGATGAACTTCTGCCCCTCCTGCATGCGGTCGACGTACTCCGCCAGCGTCACCAGCTTTTTCTCCGTGGAGGAGTAGAACAGCAGCAGATCCTGCAGTGTCTCCTTCTTGGCGCCGTAGTTGTCCAGCGCGCACATTTTCAGCTGGCGGCCGAAGCTCTGCCAGAACTGCTCGTACTTCTCCCGCTCGTCCCGCAGCAGCCGCTCCAGCTCCGCCTTGATCTTCTTCTCCAGGTTGGTGCAGATGATCTTCAGCTGCCGGTCATGCTGCAGCAGTTCCCGGGAAATATTCAGGTTCAGGTCCGGAGAATCCACCACGCCACGGACGAAGTTGAAGCACTCCGGCACCAGATCGGCGCACTTGTCCATGATCATCACGCCGGCTGAGTACAGCTGCAGGCCGCTCTCGTAGTCCTCGGTATAATACCGGCCGTTGGCCTTGGACGGGATGAACAGCATAGCCTTGTAGGTCACAGCGCCCTCGGCGGACACGGTGATGACGCTCAGCGGCGGATTGGGGTCGGAAAAGCGCTGCTGGTAGAACTCGTCGTACTCCTCCTTGGTGACATCTCCCTTCTTCCGCTGCCACAGGGGCACCATGCTGTTCAGGGTCTCCCACTCGAACTTCTCCTCGTACTCCGGGTTCTCCTCTGTACTGCCCTCCTTCAGCACCGGATGGGGCATCTCCATGCGGATGGGGAAGCGGATGTAGTCCGAGTACTTCTTCACCAGCTTGTACAGCGGGTACTCCCGCAGGTACTGGCTGTACTCGTCCTTTTCCTCGCCGTCCTCCTTGATGTGCATGATGATGTCGGTGCCCACCGTCTCCTTCTCGCAGGGCTCGATGGTGTAGCCATCCACACCGGCGGACTGCCACTTCCACGCCTGCTCCTGCCCGTACTTCCGGGTGATGACGGTGATCTCGTCGGCCACCATGAACGCGGAGTAGAAGCCCACGCCGAACTGGCCGATGATGTCGGTATCCGCGGCGGCCTCGCCGTCCAGCTCCTGCCGGAACTTGAGACTGCCGGAGGAGGCGATGACGCCCAGATTATTCTCCAGCTCGTCCCGGTCCATGCCGATACCGTTGTCGCTGACGGTCAGCAGCCGCTTCTCCTTATCCAGCACCAGCTTGATGGCAAACTCATCCCGGCTGATGCCCACCCTGTCATCGGTGAGGCTGAGATAGCACAGCTTGTCGATGGCATCGGAGGCGTTGGAGATGATCTCACGCAGGAAGATCTCCTTGTGGGTGTAGATGGAGTTGATCATCAGATCCAGCAGCCGTTTGGATTCCGCCTTAAATTCTTTTCTTTCCATACAGGACACTCCTTTTGCGTTGATATCGCTTCACAGCGTTTCGGGGAGATGCGCAGCGCACCTCCCCGTTGTATACGGTTTGCGGTCGGTCAGTCTCTCCGGCTGACCAGCCAGCCCACGCAGGACAGCACCGCCACGGAGGCGGACACGATCATGACGCCCTTCAGCATCGGGGCCATCAGCTTTTTCATCTTTTCGCCCATGCAGCGAACCACCCTGCCCGACAGCTTCGCCATCAGGCGGCCGACAGCGGCAGCGCCGCTCTTAGCGGCGGACAGCCCCAGAGATATGCCCTTTCCTACCAGCGACAGGGCAATGCCCGCCGCTTTCTTTGCCACACCGGCGATCACGTTCAAAATCTTCTTCATGTGCAGCCTCCTCATAGCGTCGTTTTATACCAATCCACAATATCTGTCAAGTTTTCCTGCTTTACAGCGCTAGCGCCCTTTGATGCCATGTCGTAGGTCAGCTGCTGGGCAGGCGTCAGACTCTCCTTGCTCTCCAGCGTCTTGCGGATCTCCCTGCATTTCACCTGCATGATCCACTTGTAAGGTCCGTGGAGCCGCCGGATATCGAAGCCGCCCTGCAGGGTAAACACCTGCACCTCCGGCCCCAGCTTCAGCTTCTGCCGCAGCTTGTCCGATGAGGCCTTCGTGGCCGGGCCCATGCCCACCTGGCACACGGCCCGCACCTTATAGAAGCGGCTGGCCTTGGCATACCCCATGACGTTGTCCGCCATGAGCCAGCCCAGGAAGATGACCTCCCGCTGAGGCTGCGGATTGTGCACCTGACGCAGGTCGTTCACCGGCAGGCCGGTCAGCTCCCCCAGCATCCGGGCGTATTCCGCAGTGTAGCCGCTGTTGGATGTGTACACGATGGCAGAGATCATAGACATCCCTCCTGTTGCTGTTATTATAGCCCCGCGGCAGCCGTCTGTCAACGCGCCGGCCGCCGTGTTTTAGGCATTTACCTACGATTGACAAGGAAAAGTCCTTGTCACATTTACCGCATGAAACGGTCGATGGCCTGATTCAGCGCCTCGATGGGCTCCATGTCGTCGGCCTCCACCGCATCCACGATGCAGTGGGCAATGTGGTCCTTCAGGATCACCCGCCCCGTGCTGTTCAGGGCGGAGATCACGGCACTGAGCTGCACCAGCACCTGGGCGCAGTCCTCGCCGCGCTCGATCATTTTCCGCACCGCCTCCAGGTGCCCCTGTGCCCGGGAAATACGGTTGAGCACCGCTTTCGTCTGCTCATGGGGATGCTGGTGGCTGTGGGTATGGACATTTCCGTTTTCGTCCACATGGGTGTGGACATGGTTTTCGCTCATTGTATTGCTCCTTTTGAACAGGCCCCGCCCTCCCTACGGAGGGCAGGGCCGTCTGCGTGTGTCAGGCGCGGGCCATGCCCTTCTGGCGTGCGTACTCGGCGGCGCCCAGCGCG
>URST01000088.1 GCA_900550585.1 uncultured Eubacteriales bacterium | reverse complement strand
CGGATGTTGATGGCGTCGTCGATCATGTTCCGGCGGCACCGCGCCTCGCAGGGGTGCTCGCAGATATAGGCACAGGCGGTGGGGAAGGGGTTGTCCTTGCGGATCAGGCGCACGGCGTCGGCGCAGCGTCCCTCGCCCACCAGCGCCATGTAGCCCGGCACGTCCACGCCGGCGGGACACAGTGCCACGCAGGGCACGGGCAGCTGCAGACCGGCCAGACACCGGTGGTGCTGGATGTGCTCCTCGTAGTCGTCCCGGAAACCGTCCAGACCGTCCAGCACCAGCCGCGCCGCGTCCCGTCCGATGGCGCAGTCGGCGGTGTTCACGACGGTGCGGGCGGTTTTCTCGATGATGTCGATGGTGCTCATGTCGGCGGTGCCGTCCAGCACCGTCTCGATCAGCTTGCTCAGCTGCCCCAGACCGATGCGGCAGGGCACGCACTTGCCGCAGGACTGGGCGTGGCACAGTGTCAGGAACGCCAGCGACATATCCACGGGACATAGGCCCGGGGGACTGGCGGCGATACGGCGCTCCACGTCACGGTAGAGGTTATCCACCACTGTCTGTGCGCGGCTGGGGCTCTTGATATCAAGTCTGCTCAAGGCAGATCCCTCCTTTCGTCTGCGCCGCGCGGACACCCGTCCGGCCGGTACAGAACAGAGTTTAGGTTGAGAAAAGAATGCCACAAAAAGCGAAAAAAGTCAATCAAAATTAAAAAGTTGTCAAAGCGAGGGAAAATTCTCAAAAAAGTGCCGCTTACTACATGAAAAAATTTTAACATATTCCTGTAAAGAAGTATAAAAAGCGATATTCTGACGAAACTTTTTACTCCGAGGAGGTTTTTTCGCAGCCGTTCCGGCCGCCATCCGCGGCCCGCTGCAGTCTGCTCACTCTCCGCTGAGTCGGGCCCCGGTCCGCCGCACCTGCCGGGGCCGGACGGCCCTGACGCTTGACAGTGCCGCCCGGGGGATATATAATCCGGTTATATCAGAGAGGGCATCCCCGCCGGCTGCGCGGCCAGACCGGGGGTGCCTGCTTTTGCCGCGGGCACCGCGGCACATTTGAGGTATCGACATGAACTTTCGTCTGATCGCAAATACCACCAGCTATGTGCTGTGGGTGGAGGCCGGCTTCCTGCTGCTGCCGCTGGCGGCATCGGTGCTGTACGGCGAGGCGTGGCTGCCTTTTTTCGGCACGGCTGTGCTGTGCATCCTGCTGGGCTCGGCGCTGCACCTGGTGCCGGTGAAAAAGGCGCAGATGCACAGCCGCGACGGCTTCATGGCCGTGGCACTGGGCTGGATCGCCCTGTCCCTTACCGGCGCGCTGCCCTATGTGTTCACCGGCGCGCTCACCGCGTATGTGGACGCGGTATTTGAAACGGTGTCCGGCCTGACCACCACCGGCTCCACGGTGTTCCCGGAGGTGGAGCACCTGTCCCGCAGCGTCCTGCTGTGGCGCTCGCTGACCCAGTGGATGGGCGGCATGGGCGTGCTGGTGCTGTTCCTGGCGCTGATGCCCAAGCTGGGGGACGGCGCGGTGTACCTGATGCGGGCGGAAAGCCCCGGCCCCATCAAGTCCAAGCTGGTGCCCAAGGTGGGCAGCACCGCTAAGATCCTCTACGCCATCTATGTGGCGCTGACGGTGCTGGAGATGGTCTGCCTGCGCCTGGCGGGTGCCACCTGGTTCTCCGCTGTGAACCACGCCTTCACCACCATGGCCACCGGCGGTTTTTCCATCAACAATACATCGCTGAACGGGGCCAGTCCGGCGGTGATGTGGATCGTGACGGTGTTTTCGTTTCTGGCCGGCGTCAATTTTTCCCTGCTGTTCCTGGCCGTCACCGGCCGTCTCCGCGCCGCCCTGCGCAGCGAGGAGCTGCGGGTCTATCTGGCCATCGTGGTGGGCGTCACGCTGCTGATCTGCCTGAACCTGCGGGTGCAGGCCGGGGTGCCGCTGGGCGAATCCATCACGGATGCGGCGTTCCAGACCGTGACCATCATCACCACCACCGGCTTTGCCACGGTGGACTTCGCCCTGTGGCCCACGTTCTGCCGCATGGCGCTGCTGGTGCTGATGTTCACCGGCGGCTGCGCCGGCTCCACCTCCGGCGGCATGAAGCTGTCCCGTGTGCTGATCCTGTGGAAATCGCTGGTGCGTGAGTTGAAGCGGATGGTGCATCCCAACCACGTCAGCGTCATCAAGGTGGACGGACAGCCCGTGGAGGAGCGGGTGGTGTCGTCCACGGGAGCCTATATCATGGCCTATATGGTGGTGCTGCTGGCCGGGGCGCTGGTGGTCAGCTGGGACAACTACGGCTTCCAGGAGTCCTTTGCCGCCTCCCTGACCTGCATCAGCAACGTGGGGCCTGGCCTGGGCATTCTGGGGCCGATGGAAAACTTTTCCATTTTGTCCCCCGTGAGCAAGATCGCCCTGTCGCTGGAGATGCTGACGGGCCGTCTGGAGCTGATGCCCATGCTGGCGCTGCTGACCCGGGGTGCGTGGCGGGACCGCTGACCGCAAAGAATTTCCGGACCTGAAATAACAAATTCATGATATGCTTCATGATGTAGTTCAACATGAAGCATATCATGAAATTTTTTCCGGCGTAAAAACTGCCAGAAACTCCCGGCTGTGATTGTCGCAAATGCAACAGAGCGACAGGCGGCGGTGCGGTATACTGGCGCTGTCAAACAGAACAGGAGGGATCACATGATCCGAAAGATCATTCATATCGACGAGGAAAAGTGCAATGGCTGCGGCCGCTGTGTCCACGCTTGCCACGAGGGCGCCATTGATCTGGTGAACGGCAAAGCAAAGCTGATGCGGGAGCATTACTGCGACGGGCTGGGCGACTGTCTGCCGTCCTGTCCCACCGGCGCCATCACCTTTGAGGAGCGGGAGGCCCCGGCCTACGACGAGGCGGCGGTGAAGGCGTCCCAGGCCGCCAGAGCCGCAGCAGGCGCCGGACACACCGGCTGTCCCGGCAGCCGCATCCGCCAGATGGCGGCAAAGGCCCCGGCGGCAGCGGGCGAGGCTGTGACCGGCCAGCTCACCAACTGGCCGGTGCAGATCAGGCTGGCGCCGGTGAACGGCCCCGCCTTCGCGGGCCGCCACCTGCTGATCGCCGCCGACTGCACCGCCTATACCTACGGCGAATTCCACCGCCGGTTCCTGGCGGGGCGGACGCTGCTCATTGGCTGTCCCAAGCTGGATATGGTGGATTACAGCGAGAAGCTCACCGCCATCCTCCGGGAGAACGATATCCGCTCCGTGACGCTGCTGCGGATGGAGGTGCCCTGCTGCGGCGGGCTGGAGCACGCGGTGAAAACGGCGCTGACCGCCTGCGAGAAGGACATCCCCCTGACGGTGCAGGTGGTCAACATCGACGGGACACTGGCGGAGTAAAGCATAAAACCGGACGCAGACTCTTGTCTGCGTCCGGTTTTCATATTTTATAAGGCGTCCGTCAGGGATTGGCGGCGCAATAGGCCTCGTAGCGGCTCTGGAGCCAGCTTTGCAGCTGCTTCACGCCGTCGTCGTCCCAGGGAAAGTCCTGCTCCTCGATGTCCCGGGCCAGCTCGTAGCACAGCTGGGAGTAGACGGCGGCGTGGAGCAGCCCGGCGTCCTTGTCGGTCTTGAAGCGGTAGCGGAACTCACCGATGGAGCCGGTGTAGACAAAGGCCCGCTTGAACCAGCGGGGCGTAAATTCGGCAAACTGAGGGTGCATGGAGACTCATCCTTTCCGGAAAGATAAGCGGGAGCGGGAAGGCGGGGATGCCGGAGTCCGCTTCCGGCAACAGCATACCACAAAAATGCGGGTTTGTCCAAGAAGTTTTCGCAAATGCTTGTTGCAAACAGACCGAACGTATGGTACAATATGGCGTGAAGAAACCATGGGGGCGCAGGCCTGCGGGACGCGCCGCCGGAGGAAAGAGGTAGAGGACTTATGAACAATGCAGTCAAGCGTATCGGCGTACTGACCAGCGGCGGCGACGCGCCGGGCATGAACGCCTGCATCCGCGCAGTGGTGCGCAGTGCGTTGGCCCGGGGCATCGAGTGCGTGGGCATCCGCCGGGGCTATGCCGGCCTGATCGCCGGTGACTTTATGGAGATGGACAATTCCAGCGTCAGCCGCATCATCAACCGGGGCGGTACCATTCTGTACAGCGCCCGGTGCGACGAGTTCCGCACCAAGGAGGGCCAGCAGAAGGCGGCCAACACCTGCAAGCTGCTGGGGCTGGACGGCCTGGTGGCCATCGGCGGCGACGGCACGTTCCGGGGCGCGCAGGATCTGTCCAAATTCGGCATCTCCGTGGTGGGTATCCCCGGCACCATAGACAACGACATCGTTTGCACCGACTACACCATCGGCTTTGATACCGCCGCCAACACGGCGGTGGAGTGCATCGACCGGCTACGGGACACCATGCAGTCCCACGAGCGCTGCTCCGTGGTGGAGGTCATGGGCCACCGGGCCGGGTATCTGGCGCTGTATGTGGGTGTGGCCGTGGGCGCCACGGCAGTGCTGGTGCCGGAGCGGGAGTATGACTTCGACCTGCATGTGGCCGAGAAGATCCGCCGGGCGCGGCTCAGCGGCAAGACCAACTTTATGATCGTGGTGGCCGAGGGCGCGGCCAGCGGCATCGCTGTGGGCGAGGAGATCCGGGAGAAGCTGGGGCTGGATCCCCGCGTCACCATCCTGGGCCACATCCAGCGGGGCGGCAACGCCAGCGCCAAGGACCGTGTTATGGCCACCCGCATGGGCTACGAGGCGGTGCAGCTGCTGGCGGAGGGCCAGACCAACCGCATCATCTGTGCCAGCGGCGAGCAGATCGTCAATGTGGACATCGACGAGGGCCTTGCCATGAAAAAGACCCTGAACCCGGAGGAACTGGAGGTCATGACCGTCATGACCGGACGGTAAGAACGGACATAAAAGAGAGGAGACGCCGAGCGTCTCCTCTTTTCGCATACAGAAGCAGCCCCCGGCGGAGCCGGGGACTGCTGTCGGTCTGGCCGGAGGGGCGTTTTATGCGTCGTACAGGCCGAGGATGACGATGCCGGCCACCACCAGCGCGATCATGGCGTAGTGCTTCCAGCTCAGCTTCTCCTTGAGGAACAGGCGGCTCCACAGCACGGAGGCCACGCAGTAGGCGGAGATGATGGGGGCGGCCAGCGCCACATGGGCCGTGTCCGCCAGCGCGTAGATGTAGGCGAACTGACCGGCTGTCTCGCAGATGGCGCCCACGTACTTGGGACCCTCCCGCTTGGGGACGAGCTTACTCTTTTTGATGAGCACCACATAGATGAAGCACACGATGGCAGCCAGCAGGAACGTCAGCTCATAGGCGCAGTTGGCGCTGTCCTCGTTCAGCGTCTCCAGCACGCGGCTGTCGGCGAAGGTACCCAGCGCGTCCAGCAGACAGTAGACCACCGGCAGCGCCAGCGCCAGCACGGACTTGGCGTAGCGATGGTTGCTGGCCTCCTGCCGGGCGGCCCGGAGGTCGTCGTCCTCCCGGGCCTCCACGATGCCGAGGCCGATGACGCCCACGCAGACCAGCGCCGTGGCGACCAGCTGGGCGGGTACCAGATCGCCTAGACCGCCGGTGGCCAGCGCCAGCACCGCCACCAGCGCGCCGGAGGAGTTGCAGATGGGAGAGGAGATGGACAGCTCGATGTACCTGAGGCCGATGTAGCCGATGGTCATGGAGCTGATGTACAGCAGGGACACCGGCAGGTAGGTGAGGATGATGCTGCCGTTGATCTCCGTGCCGTTGATGAAAATTTCGTAGGCTGCGTGGAGGCCCATCACAAGGCCCACGGCCATGACCATCTTGAGATGGCTGTACTTATCGTCCGCGTCCTGACAGCCGATCTTGCTGAACAGGTCAGAGCCGCTCCAGCAGATCAGAGCGATGAGGGAAAACCAAAACCACATAATATTCTCCTTTTTAGTTTACATAAGATTTATATTTCGGGAGAATACAGCGGGTGGCGGACGCCGTCGAAAAGGGTGGTTAGGGAGAAGCATAGATACCTCTGCAAGTTTACATAATTAGAGTGAGATGAGACCGGCCTCCAGCATCTTCTGCAGGCTCATCAGGATGCCCAGCTTGGCGTGATACCACGTCAGGCCGCCCTGGAAGTACACGGCGTAGGGCGGGCGGATGGGGCCGTCGGCGGAAAGCTCGATGGAGCTGCCCTGCACGAAGGCGCCGGCGGCCATGATGACCTCGCTGTCGTAGCCGGGCATGGCCCAAGGCTCCGGGGTCACGTAGCTGTCTACCGGGGCGGCGGACTGGATGCCCTTGCAGAAGGCCACCATGCCCTCCCGGCTGCCCAGCTCCACGGCCTGAATGATGTCGTGGCGGGTCTCGTCGGCGGCGGGTACCACGCGGAAGCCCAGCTTTTCATAGCAGGCGGCGGCGAATACCGCACCCTTCACGGCGGAGGCCGTCACGGTGGGGGAGAGGAAAAAGCCCTGATACAGCTGGGTCAGCAGGCCCAGATTGGCGCCTACCTCCCGGCCCAGGCCGGGGGCGGACAGACGGCGGGCGCAGCGGTCGATAAGATCGGCCCGGCCGCAGACATAGCCGCCGGTGGGGGCCAGACCGCCGCCGGGGTTCTTGATGAGACTGCCTACGATCATGTCCGCGCCCACGTTGGACGGCTCCCGCAGCTCGGTGAACTCGCCGTAGCAGTTGTCCACCATGCAGATGACATCCGGCTTGCACTGTTTGCAGAAGGCGATGAGCTGGCCGATCTGGTCCACGGAGAAGCTGGGGCGGGTGGCATAGCCCTTGGAGCGCTGGATGGTGATGAGCTTTGTTTTGGGACCGATGGCGGCGCGGATGCCGTCATAGTCGAAGGCACCGCCGGGCAGCAGGTCCACCTGCCGGTAGGAGACGCCGTACTCCTTGAGGGAGCCGGCGGAGGGGCGGATGCCGATGACCTCCTCCAGCGTGTCGTAGGGGCCGCCCACGGGGCTGAGCAGCTCATCGCCGGGCAGCAGGTTGGCGCCCAGCGCCAGCGCCAGCGCGTGGGTGCCGCAGGTGATCTGGGGGCGCACCAGCGCCGCCTCGGTGCCGAAGCAGTCGGCATAGACCCGCTCCAGATTGTCGCGGCCCTCGTCGTCGTAGCCGTAGCCGGAGGAGAGGTTGAAGTGGTTGGCGGCCAGCCGGTTCTTCTGCATGGCGGCGATGACCTTCAGCTGGTTGGCCTCGGCAATGGCGTCGATGTCCGCGAAGCGGGCCTTCAGACCGGCGAGGACCTTCTCGCCGAAGGTGAGCACGGCGTCGCTGACGCCGAGAGCTTTGTACTGTTCGTTCATACGGTGTACCTCATTGGGGGAATTTGACGCCGTTCAGGCGCATGATGAGACGGATGGGGTAGTCCCGGTCCAGATAGTTCCGGGCGTACCAGTCGTAGGTGGCCATAGGGGCGTGGACCAGCTCCGGAGCCTCGCAGCGCAGGGCCTCGAAGGTCTTTTGGTCGCCGCTGAGCAGGGCGGCCACCACGTCCAGCCGTCCCTCCTCCGCCAGACGCAGCAGGGCGTGGTCCATCATGGCGGCGCAGGCCTGCTCTTCCTCGTCAGCGTACAGCTCCCGGCGGCCCAGCCAGTAGAGGAACTCCTCCGGGTCCAGGTCCAGCTTGGTGGTGATCTGGCTGAGCTTGAAGAACTCCTTGCGGTCCATGCGCTTCAGCAC
>URST01000087.1 GCA_900550585.1 uncultured Eubacteriales bacterium | reverse complement strand
ACTCGCCCTTGGCGTCGTAGGCCTTGTTGTGCAGCAGGTCCACGATGACGGTGACGGCCTTGTTGGCGTCGGCCTTGGTGGCCACGATGGGGGCAATGGCGTTGCCGTACTTGCCCTTGACAGTCTCGATGCAGGAGGCGTAGTCGGCGTTGGCCTCCTCCACGCGGTTGATGAACATCATGCGGGGCTTCTTGCCCAGCATCTTCCAGGTGCGCTCCATACCCACGGACAGGCCGTCCTTGGCGTTGCCCACGATGACGGCGCACTCCGCAGCGCGGATGGCGCACACGGCCTCGCCGGAGAAATCGAAGTTGCCGGGAGCGTCCATGACGTTGATCTTCGTGCCCTTATACATAACGGGGGCAAAGGCCAGGGAGATGGATATCTTGCGCTTGGTCTCCTCGGCGTCGTAGTCGCAGGTGGTGTTGCCGTCGGCGGTCTTGCCCAGGCGGTCGATCCCCTTGGTCATAAACAGCATCTGCTCGGCAAGAGAGGTCTTGCCGGAGCCGCCGTGGCCCAGCAGCGCAATATTGCGAATGTCATTAGCAGTCATAGTGGTGATGTACTCCCTTCATTTTCTTCAAGTCCGCCGCCCACACGGCTGCGGACAGTAGCTCAACGTGCCAATTATAGCTTATATTCCGGGGTCTGACAACCTCTATTTTATTGATTTGTATGAAAATTCCCGGTGGGCACGTCCTTTTTCGTCAACATATACAATTTATTTTCCGCCGTACTGGGCAGGTCGACGAGGGCGGCGGCGCAGGACGAAAAAAGAGGAGCCTCGCGGCTCCCCTTTTGCGTTGTCACAGAACATTTCCGTCCCCGTCCACCAGCAGCTCCGCCGGCGGGCGGTGGCTGGAAAACCGCTGCACAGACAGGGTGCAGGCGTAGGCGCCGGCGTTGGACACGGCCACCAGATCCCCCACGTCCAGCGCAGGGCCGGTGAAGTCCTCCTGCAGCACGTCCAGTGCGCAGCAGAGATTGCCCACCAGGTGCACCGTCTCCGTGCGGGAGGGGTCGCCCAGCGCCGTGACGGTGAAGGCACGCTCCCCGGTGAACAGCGGCTCCTGGGCCGGCAGCACCGCGTCCGGGCCTGCCGCACGGCGCAGCATGGCCGCGATGGCAGGCTTCTGGAAGCCGTTGAGACAGTTCTCTACGATGACGTAGGTCACGCCGCGGGAGGTCTTTTTGTCCACCACCGGCATGAAGTAGGTGCCGGCCTGGCAGGTCAGGAACCGCCCGGACTCGATGAGCAGGCGCGCGCCCAGCGTGCGGCGGTTCTCCGCCGCGATGCGCTGCGCGCACTGCCGCAGCGCCCCGTAGTCCAGCGGACGCTGGGCCGCCTCGTCGTAGGCGATGCCCACGCCGCCGCCAAAGTTGATATACTCCACAGTGCAGCCCAGCACCTCCTGCACCCGCAGCGCCAGCGCGAAGCAGTTCTCATAGTACCGGGTCAGCACGGCGGCGTCCAGATTCTGGGAGCGCAGATGGACGTGGATGCCGCAGACCGTGACAGGCAGGCCCTCCAGCGCCGCGCGGAGCCGGGGCAGGTCCTCCTCGCAGACGCCGAACTTGCCGGGGCCGCCGGGACCGCCGTCCATATTGAAGCAGGGGTCAATGCGCACGCCGATGGGCCGCACCTCCCCCTTCTCCGCGGCGATGCGGCCGATGCGCACCGCCTCGCCGATGGAGTCGGCGATGAGGTGGCCGTGCCCCCATGTCTCCCGCAGGGCGCTGTCGGACTTGCCGGCGGCGGAGAAGTAGATATCGGCACCGGCCATGCCGCATTCCTCCGCCAGCAGCACCTCCCGGGCGGAGGCGGCATCCGCACCGATGCCCAGCGCCGCCAGCGCCCGCATCACCGGCGGGAACGGGTTGGCCTTCACGGAGAACAGGATGTCGAAGCCGGGGAACGTGTCACGCAGCAGGGCGGCCTGCTGCGCCAGCACATGGTGGGCGTAGATGAAGCAGGGCGCGTTTTCCCGCGCCAGACGGAGGATGTGTTCGTTCATGGTGGGCGCTCCTTTCCGATGTATCGTGATGACCCCAGTGTAGCATACCGGCTTCGCCGCCGTCAAAACATTCCTTGCACCGTTAAAAAAAATGTGCTACAATACCGGCGGTATCCGCGGGTATGGCGGAATTGGCAGACGTGCAGGATTTAGGTTCCTGTGCCGCAAGGCGTGTGGGTTCGACCCCCACTACCCGTACCAGAAGTCCACCGTGATTCTTACAGAATCACGGTGGACTTTTTCTATGCCGGAATGTCGGTTTTGATGTGCCCTTTTCCATAAGCAGCCGCTATGCACCAGACCACGATGGCGCTGTTGGTGCTGCTCTGGCTCATCACGGACATCCATGTGGCGGCAGGCACCTGCATGGCCTGCGCGATATCCGGGATGACGACCAGCAGAGTGTTCCATGTGACCGGGTGAAAAGCCAGCATCCACCGGGGATAACGGGTCTTGCCGGCAAGCAGCATCACGAAATGGATGCCGATAAACAATACCATCGGGATATACATGGGGAGGATCGCGGCGAGCATATCGTCCTGATAGGCCGTGACCGCGGCAACGGCGGCCTCCGCGCCGATACGCGGGCCAAGATACGCGGCGAACCACGCCAGCGTGGCCGACCAGAGATGGATCGCCAGCGCCACCGCCACGGTGAATATCCCGCACAGATACTGGACGAGCCTTATCCTTCTGTACCCCGCGTCGATGTCCGCATGCAGCGCCTTTACCATGAAGTAATAGAGAAAGCTCCCGACTGCGCCCAGCCCGACGATCAGCACGGGCCGCCACAGGCCATAGGCGCCGGAGAGGTAATAGGCGCGGTCAAACATGCCCGTGTCCGTCTCCCGGATGGGAATGCACCCCAGCAGCCAATCACCGGCAGCCATGCATATACCTCCGATCGCGCCGAGAACGCACCACCGGATACGCCTTTCATTTTCCGCTGCTCTCATCCCTGCACCTCCAGTTTCCGGCGCTTCAGGCCGGGCAGCACCGCGCGGCCGCCGCAGGAGCAGGCCGTGATCCCGTCCGCCGGGCCGGTCATCTGCCCTTTGGGACCGGTGCGCCGCATGGCGCGGCGCGGGACGCGGTATTTCAAAGATAAGTCTGTCATGGAATGCCCCTTTCGTCACCGTTCATCCTCCGGGTACCAGATCAGGTCATACAGCACGCCGTGCGCCCCGAAGCGGCGGGTGCCGGCCAGCGCCATGCCCAGATGGATATACCTGCCGCACTTGGATCGGGCGTCCGTTTCCAGGATCACCGGCACGCCCAGCCGCCGGCCCTCGGCGAAGGCCGTATCCATCACCTGCCGCATATGGCCCCGTCCCTGGTACGCCTCCCGCACGCAGACAAGGCCCACGAAGATATACGGCTTTTTCTCCCGGTCCATGCGCTTGTCCAGTCCGGCGCCGCCCTGGGCCATGATCCGCGCAAAGCGCAGCAGCTCCCCGAAGCTCATGGCGCCCAGCAGCCCCTTTGCCAGCGGCAGCAGCGATCCCAGACGGGGCTTCTGGCCGGGGAGCTTATAGGCGATATAGCCCTCGCCGCTGTCGCCCACGGAGTAGAGCATCCCGCTTTGCAGCGCCATGCGCACATATCCGCAGATGAAGGACGCCGCGGCGTCCCGGCTGGAAAAGGCGTCGATAAGCCCATGCTCCGCGCCGTAGTCGTAACAGGCGAAGGCATGGCCGATGTCCCGGATGATGCTCTCGTCCAGCTCCGACAGCTTCTTCACGGCGTATTCCTCCTTCTGAGCACTGCCACGGCGCAGGGGATCCGTCCCGCACAGAGGGCGTAGTCCCCGTCCGTATAGCCGGCATCGGCAAAAAACTGTTTGTAGGTGTCCAGCGTGAACCCCCGCTTGAAGTCCGCGCCCGCCCTGCCGATGGCGCCGGAGACGCTGTTGGTGGTGCCTTTGTCCGTCTGGTTCATATAGGTGGGGATGATGAGCCGTCCCCCCGGCCTGCAGACCCGCTCCAGCTGGCGCAGCGCCTGATAGGGCTGGTTCAGCAGATGGATGACATTGGCAGCCACCACCACGTCAAAGCGCGCGTCCGGATAGGGGAGGTGCAGGATATCCGCCTGTTCAAAGCGGACATTGCCGTACCTGCCGCACTTCTTCGCCGCCCGCTTCAGCATCCTCTCTGAAAAGTCGGTGGCCACAAGGCTTTTGCACCGGGGCGCCATGACCTCCGTGAGCAGCCCCGTACCGCAGGCGCACTCCAGCACCGCGTCGGACGGGGCGATCAGCCGCTCCACCGCCGCGCACAGCGCCCGGTCCGCCTTCCGGTTGATGCCCTCGGCGAAAATGTCATACGCCCACGCCACACGGTCCCAAAACATCGTCCGTCCTCCTTCCCCGCGCCTTCACGGCGCTGTCCTTTCACCGCGCAGGATGCGCTTCACCAGCTGTGCCCACTCCTCCGGGTAACAGGCCAGCAGTTCCTCGTGCTGCATATCCTGCTGGTGGATGATGGGGCAGGCAAAGTGCTGCGCATAGCGGGCGCGGTACTTTTCGCCCATTTTCAGGGCGTAGAAAATATGTATCTCCGTGCCGGGCGCGTCGATCTTGTCCGGCAGCGGCGGGATCACATGGCCGAAGTTGGCCCTCCAGTGGCAGCAGGTGCCGGGCAGCAGCAGGATGACAGGTGCCTCCGGCGCGCCGAATCCATAGACCTTCATACGGTCTCCCCCCTCCTTCTCTGCCGTCCGGCCCAGACCGCGTTGATGAGCATCCAGATGCACAGCGCCGCGTTGCCCGATCCCTGGCTCAGGACGAAGTCCCAGGTGGAGAGCGGTGCGCCCAGCAGCTGCCGGACATCCGGGATCAGCATCAACACCAGCTGCCAGACCAGCATGTGGAGCGCCGCCATGTACCGGGGCAGGATGGTCTTTTTCGTCAGCACGGCATAAAAGCCGGCGAGGATCAGCAGCACCATCCCCGCATACGCGATGAGCATGGACGGCATCAGCCGCTGGTACTGCGCCTGTATCACCGCCAGCGTCTCCCCGCGGCCCAGCAGCGGCGACAGCGTCCCCGTCCAGTCCGCAAGGCTGCCGATGAAGAAGTGCAGCACCCCGGCGGAGGCCATGTAGATGACACCGCCGGTCAGTACCGCCCGCCGCGTTTTGCGGTACTGCGGCTTTATCTGGCGGCAGGACGCCCGGACGGTGAAAAACGCCAGCGCCATGCCCGCAAGCCCCGTGGCCAGCAGCAGCGGCAGCCGCCAGGTCTGAAAGCCGCCGGTCAGATACGCCTCCCGGGCGAACAGCCCGCTGTCGCCGGCGGTGTACGGCACGACGCTGAGGCACAGGTCGCCCACCAGCATCAGCAGTCCGCTGAGCGCGCCCAGCAGGCAGTCCCTTTGATACGCTTTGAGGTCCATATCGTCCCCCCCTGTTCGTGATATGTGCCGCCATCAGTTAGTGCACACTAACTGATGGTCCTTCGAAAGGCCGCCTCCGCCTTGCCGCGGATCGGCCTATCCCTGTTATACCACGCACTGCGCGGGAACACAACACAATTCTGCGCTGAACCGGGTAAATTTTCGGAAAACGGCAAAAAACGGTATATATTGCCCCATGCAAAAAAGTGACCGGCCAGATGGCCGGTCACTTTGCCGCGCATATGTAAGATTACTCAGCGGGGCTGATAGCGCCGTTGGGGCAGGTATCGCTGCAAGAACCGCAGTCCAGGCAGGCACCGGCGTCGATCACATAACGATCATCACCCTGGGAAATCGCACCCACGGGACATGCGTCTGCGCAAGCGCCGCAGCTGACGCAAGCGGAACCGATCTGATAAGCCATAGTAGCACCTCCATAAAGATTTGTACCCCTATTCTATCATGAAAATCTGAAAATGCAAGACCATTTTCCGCATGTTGAAAAACTGGCAGAGCTGGCGGGTACTGGAGGTGCGCCGCACCGTCACACGCCGGTGCAGACCATGTACAGCAGCGCCGCTGCCTCCCGCGCCCAGTAGCCGGCGGCGAGGAACCACGGACTGGCGCAGCCTGCGGCGCAGGGCGTCAGCCCCTCCCGCTCCGCCCAGATGGCGGCGCGCAGCTGGTGGAAGTTGTCGGAGGCGATGACCGCCGTAGCGGGCAGCCCCTCCTCCCGGATGACGGCGGCGGAGAACGCCAGATTCTCCTCCGTGGACCGGGAGCGCTCCTCCATGCGGATGCGGGCCGGGTCGATGCCCATGGACACCAGCGTGTCCCGGATGCACCGGGCCTCGGTGCCCGGCTCCCGGTCGTTCTGCCCGCCGGAGGCCACGCACACCGCGTCAGGGTGGCCGGCCAGGTAGTCATAGGCCGCCCGGATACGGTTCTGCAGCATCAGGCTGGGCCGTCCGTCCGGCAGCACCTGGCAGCCCAGCACGATGACGGTGCAGGACACGTCCTCCGGGGGACGGTTCATGGCGGCAGCGGCCATTTTCCCCAGCGTCACCAGAATGGCCGCGGCGCACACCGCCGCCAGCAGGCACACCGCCCGGCGCAGCCACTTGGGCCGCAGCAGGCGGCGGAAGAAGTCCGGCCAGAGCAGCACCGCCGCCGCCAGCAGCAGCACTGCCGCCGGCCAGAGCATGCCGAAGTGCAGGATGCCGCCAAGGGCCGGCAGCAGGAAGAACACCGCCAGCGCGATGCACAGCCCGACGGCGATCCGGGCAAGGGTACGCTTCATATCAGTTCTCCGAAATGTGGTTGGCGATGCGCTGCATGATCATATCCAGCGCCACCAGATTGTGGCCGCCCTCCAGCACGATGATGTCCGCGAACTTGCGGGTCGGCTCCACAAACTGCTCGTGCATGGGCTTCACCGTGGTGAGATACTGGGTCACCACCGACTCCAGGGAGCGGCCGCGCTCCTCCACGTCCCGCAGGGCGCGGCGGAGGATGCGGACATCGGCGTCCGTCTCCACGAAGATCTTGATGTCCAGCAGATCCCGCAGCTCCTTGCTCTGGAAGATGAGGATGCCCTCCACGATCACCACCTTGGTGGGCCGGACCTCCACCGTCTGGTCGGTGCGGTTGTGGATGGCGTAGTCGTACACGGGGCAGTGGATGGTCTCACCCCGCTTCAGCGCCTTCAGGTCGGCGATCATCAGATCGGTGTCAAAGGCGTCGGGGTGGTCGTAGTTCTGCTGGCACCGCTCCTCAAAGGGGCGGTCCTGCCGCTTGTAGTAGTTGTCGTGGTGTACCACGCTGATGTCGCTGCCGAACCGGGCGGCCAGATGCTCTGTGAGCGTGGTCTTGCCGCTGCCGGTGCCGCCGGCGATGCCGATGAAAATGGTGTTCATGCCCGCACCCTCCCAAATATTCTGCCTCCTATTATAGGAAATGCCGGTGGGAAAAGCAAGCGGCGGGACGCCGCCCTTGTAAAAAAAGCATGAATTTCGGCGATAGCGGTTGACGCGGGCGGCGAAAATGGGTATTATGTAAAATAGATTTTTTCCCCGGAGGTTTTCATATGAGCTTGATCAAGTGCAGACGGTGCGGAGAAATGTTCTCCGACAGCTATAAGACCTGCCCCTTCTGCGAGGAGGACGATGCCTATTACGGCGGCCGCGTGAAGAAGCGCCGCAGCCGCCGGGCCGAGGCGCCCCGCCGCAAGGCTCCCAGCATCCTGGGCCCCGTGGTGGTGCTGGTGCTGATCCTGCTGGTGCTGCTGGTGGTGTGGCTGCTGTTCGGCGAGAAGATCAAGACCGCCATCGTGGGCGAAAAGCCCCCCATCACGGACGTGACGCCCACGCCGGATCCCGTGACCCCCGATCCCGTGACGCCGGCGGCCACCATCTCCCTGAACCGCGCCGTGCTGGCACTGGACGTGGGCGAGAAGGAGACGCTGAAGGTCAATGAGGAGACGGAGGAGACCTGCACCTGGAGCAGCAGCGATCCCACCGTGGCCACCGTCAGCGACAGCGGCGAGGTCACGGCACTGGCCGCAGGCAACGCCGTCATCACCGCCAAGGTTGGCGACGCCGAGGCAACGTGCAGCCTGACGGTGAAGGACGCCGGGGACAGCACGACGACGCCCGACAATAATACCACGAAGCCCAATGACAATACCACGAAGCCCAATGACAATACCACGAAGC
>URST01000086.1 GCA_900550585.1 uncultured Eubacteriales bacterium | reverse complement strand
AACAGGCCGCGCTTGGCACCCTGGCTGATGGCGGTCTTGATGGCGTAGCCGAAGCTGCCGCCGATGATGGCCTGAGGCTGGAACGCATACTTGAAGATCATGCCGAAGGTGGCGGGGACGTACTGGATGCGGGCGATGAGGATCGCCAGGCCGCCCAGCAGGAAGATACCGGCCATGATGGGGACCAGCTTCTCCGTCACAGCGGCCAGGCGCTGCACACCGCCCAGGAAGATAACGGCGCAGATGACCACCAGAACGATGCCCATGACCCAGGAGGGGATGCCGAAGGCCGTCTGCATGGTAGAGCCGATGGAGTTGGACTGCACCATGCAGCCCATGAAGCCCAATGCCAGAATGATGGACACGGCAAAGAAGCCCGCCAGGAACTTGCCGAAACCGCCCTTGAACGCCGTGGTGATGTAGTACACAGGGCCGCCCTTGATGTTGCCGTCCGGATCCACGATGCGGGTCTTTTGTGCCAGCGTGGCCTCCGCATAGACGGTGGCCATGCCGAAGAAGGCGATGATCCACATCCAGAAGATGGCGCCGGGACCGCCGGTGAGGATAGCGCCGGAGGCACCCACGATATTGCCGGTGCCCACCTGGGCGGCAATGGCGGTGGCCAGCGCCTGGAAGGAGGTCATACCGCTTTTTTGTGCGCCGCCGCGGAGGTTCATCTCACCGAAAAATTTCTTCATGCCCTCGCCGAAGCAGCGGACCTGCACGAAGCGGGTGCGGATGGAGTACCACAGGCCGACGCCTACCAGCAGGAAAATGAGGATGTAGTTGCTGAGATACTCGTTGATCTTGGAAACGATAGGGAACAGGGTGGATTCGATCATGGTTTCTTTCTCCTTACATAAAAATGAGAGCCGCTGCAAAACAGCGACTCTGGAGAAGTCAGGGGGCAAGCAAAACTACTTGTCAGCTCCGTCCTTTTGCCTGAGAGATTCAGCGCGGTAAGCGCCTTGCACCTTCGGCACCCAACTCAATGGGATTCTCCAGAGTACCCTCCGCGTCCGGTCTGAACATTCCGGACGACTCATCGGGTGTATCAAATTGATGGACGTATGTTACCACAGAACGGACAGCTTGGCAACCCCCAATTTTGCTTTTTTCGCAAAAAAATGCGTGCCGGGCCGAAAGAAGGCCGGCGGCATGGTTTTTCAAACACATTGCTTGTCAAGCGGCGGTGCTTGTGGTATGATGAACAAAAACCGAGAGAGAGGGACGCGGCTATGGAAACCAGCTTCAAAACATGCATGTTCGGGGGATTTGACCGGGAGGATGTGATCTCCTTCATTCAGAAAACAGCGGAGGAGAACCAGACCCGGCTGGACACGCTGACAGCGGAAAACCAGCAGCTGCTGTCGGAGAAGCAGGCCGCGGAGCAGCAGAACCGGGAGCTGTCTGACCGTCTGGCGGAGCTGGAGAAGCGGCTGGACGATGAGTCTGCCCTGCGTTACCGGGTGCGGGAACTGTCGGAAAAGCTGGAGGCCGTGCAGCGGGAAAACGAGTCCCTGCGGGAGCCGGCGGCCCAGTACCAGTCCCTGAAGGAGCATATCGCGGACATTGAGATCAGCGCCCACCGCCGCACGGAGGAGTTCCGCGGCAAGGCCATCGCGGAGCTGACACAGCTCATCGGACAGCAGCGTCAGTGGTGCGCCGAGCAGCGCGGTGTGTACCAGCGCATGGCGGAGGATGTCCTGCAGGAGCTGCGGCGCGCCGAGCGCCATGTGGAGGAGTGCGACCTTGAGAGCTTCGACCAGATGGAGGAGTCCCTCCGCCGGCTGGAGGACGCCATCAACGGCGCGGAATAAAAATACGAAGCAGAGTGAGACAGCCCCGCGGCATGCGCCGCGGGGCTGTCTTTTATGGGGAAAATACTTACAGCAGCATGACGCCGGCCTTGGCGCAGCCGTCCACGGTGTCCTTGTCCCACAGGCTGGCCTGCACCTCGCCGATGTGGCAGGTGCCGATCATCAGCATGCACAGACGGCTCTGGCCGATACCGCCGCCGATGGTCAGGGGCAGCTGGCCGCTGAGCAGCATCTTGTGGAAGGGCAGCTCCCGGCGGTCGTCGCAGCCGCGCTTGCGCAGCTGGTAGTCCATGGAGGCCTCGTCCACGCGGATACCCATGGAGGAGATCTCGAAGGCGCTGTCCAGCACGGGGTTGTACATCAGGATGTCGCCGTTCAGGGACCAGTCATCGTAGTCGGGGGCACGACCGTCGTGGGGCTTGCCGCTGCGCTTCAGGTCGTCGCCGATCTGCATGAGGAACACGGTGTGGTGCTCGCGGCAGATGGCGTTCTCCCGCTCCTTGGGGGTGAAGTCGGGCCAGCGGTCCTCCAGCTCCTGGGTGGTGACGAAGTACACCTCCCGGTCCAGCACGGTGTGCAGGCTGGGGAAGGCGATCTGCAGGGCGTCGTTGGTCTCCACCACAGCGCCCACGATGGCGCGGACGGTCTGGCGCAGGTACTGCTCATTGCGGTCCTGGCGCTCGATGACCTTCTCCCAGTCCCACTGGTCCACATAGACGGAGTGGAGGTTGTCCACTTCCTCGTCGCGGCGGATGGCGTTCATGTCGGTGAACAGGCCCTTGCCGGGCTTGAAGTCGTAGCGCTTCAGCGCCAGACGCTTCCACTTGGCCAGGGAGTGCACCACCTGACCGGTAGCGCCCACGTCGGGGATGTCAAAGGAGACAGGGCGCTCCACGCCGTTGAGGTTGTCGTTCAGACCGGAATTCTCCTCCACGAACAGGGGAGCAGAGACACGGCGCAGATTCAGCGCCTGCCCCAGATTCACCTGAAAATTGCTCTTGATGAACTCGATGGCCCGCTGCATCTCGTAGGTGGACAGCGGCGTCTTGTAGCCGGCAGGGATCGTCAATTTGCTCATGCGTGAAACACCTCTCTTAATAAAAAATATGTTGCCATTATAGGCGAGGAGGCCGCGGATTGCAAGTAAAAAATACGCAAAAATATGCGGTGGCTGTCCCGATTATTTTGTATAAAAATGTCCCCCGGCACAGCCGGGGGACATTTTTATACAATTTGTCCGCGAACCGCTTACTTGAAGGACTCGATCATGGCTTTGAAGGCGGGCAGGCTGCGGCGGATCATGTCATTGGACACGCAGTAGCTCAGGCGGAAGTAGCCGGGGCAGCCGAAGCCGTCGGCGGGGACCACCAGCAGGTTGTGGCCCAGCTTGGCCTTCTCGGAGAACTCGTTGGCGTCGCCGTTGGGAGCCTTGACGAACAGGTAGAAGGCGCCGTCGGGCTTGGCGCACTCATAGCCCATCTCGCGCAGGCTGTTGTACAGCAGGTTGCGGTTCTCATCGTAAGCCACCAGGTCGGGACGCTCCTCGGCGCACAGCTCGATGACCTTCTGCATCAGCGTGGGGGGGCAGACGTGGCCCATGATGCGGGCGGCGCCGGCGATGGCGGCGTACACCGCGTGGCTGTCCTCAGCGAAGCCGGGAACGTACACATAGCCGATACGCTCACCGGGCAGGGACAGGGACTTGGAGTAGGAGTAGCAGACGATGGTGTTCTTGTACAGGCAGGGGATGAAGGGGACCTTCACGCCGCCGTACACCAGCTCACGGTAGGGCTCGTCGGCGATGATGTAGATGGGATGGCCGTACTCCTTGCTCTTGCGCTCCAGCAGAGCGGCCAGACCCTTCAGCGTCTCCTCGGTGTAGACCACGCCGGAGGGATTGTTGGGGGAGTTGATGATGATGGCCTGGGTGTGGGCGGTGATGCGCTCCTCCACGGCGTCCAGATGGATCTGGAAGGCCTTGGTATCGGCGGGGACCACCACCAGCTTGCCGCCGTTGGCGTTGACGAAGGGGCGGTACTCGGGGAAGAAGGGAGCCACAGCCATGATCTCGGAATCGCTGTCCACGATGAGGGCCTTGATGATGGAGATCAGCGCGGGAGCGGCGCCGCAGGTGAAGAACAGCTCGCTGGCCTTGACATCCAGACCGAAGCGGGCGGCCAGGTCCTTGGCCACGGCGGCGCGGGCATCCTCAAAGCCGGGGGCCATGGAGTAGCCGTGCAGCTTGATGGAGTCGGTCTCGTCCACGATCTTGTGGATGGACTCGTTCACCTTCTTGGGGGCGGGGATGCTGGGATTGCCCAGAGAATAATCGTAGACCTTGTCGGCGCCCACCTTGGCGGCCTGCTCCAGACCGTAGGCGAACAGCTGGCGGATGACGGAGGGAGCGGTGCCCAGATTGTAGAATTCCTGATTGACCATGATATAATCTCCTCTTTTTTGTTGTTGGTGCGCAGAAGCGCAGATACACAAAACCCTGCTTTTATGATACCACGTCCACCGTAATTGTCAAGCAATTATCAATGTCGCGCCGTATTTTTAGCAAAAACGTAATCTGGCGAAACAAATCCTTGTGCAAAGCGCCGTCAGGACAGGTCCATGCGGGCGGCGAGGACGCTGCCCAGCGCGATGGAGGCCAGCTTGGAGTAAGCGCTGTCGGCGCGGCTGACCAGCACGATGGGCACCTTGGCACCCAGGATGATGCCGGCGTTCTTGGCGTTGCCGAACAGATTGGCGGCCTTGCCGATGCCGTTGCCCACCTCGTAATTGGGGACCAGCAGGATGTCGGCCTTGCCGGCGCCGGGAGCGGTGTAGTGCTTGTGGTGGCAGGCCTCCTCGCTGACAGCCAGATCCAGCGCCACAGGGCCGCAGACATCCATATTGTACTTGGCCCAGCGGTCGGTCATGTGGGCCAGCGCGTCGGCATCCACGGTGGACTGCACCTTGGGGTTCACCTGCTCCGCACCGCAGACGCAGGAGGCGTTGATGTGCTCATAGCCCAGTGCCTGCAGCACCATGGCGGCGTTTTCCAGGATCTCGGCCTTCTTGTCCAGATCGGGGAAGGTGTTGACGCCGCCGTCGGTGAGCACCAGCATCCGGCCCAGCGCGGGGATCTCGTACAGCATGCAGTGGGTGGTCAGGTGGGAGGTGCGCAGACCCTGCTCCTTATTGAACACGGCGCGCATCAGGTCGGCGGTGCCCAGAATGCCCTTCATCAAGAAATTGGCCTTCCCCTGGGCGCACAGGGCCACGGCCTTGGCGGCGCAGTCCTGATCGGTGTCGCCGGCGATGATCTCATAGGCGGCGGGATCCTCGCCCAGACCGGACAGCATGGACTGGATATCGTCCACATGGCCCACCAGAATGGGGGTGGCGATGCCCTCTCTGCGGGCCTCGACCACAGCCTCGATCACCGGCTGGTCATGAGCGGCGGCCACGGCAATGACGCCGGTTTTGCCGCCGCGGGCGGCGGAAATGATGCCATCAATGGTGTTTATCATGTGTTTTCCTCCTGCAAGTGATAGTTTCTTTTGCCATTTAAAGCAATTCAGCACAAATCCGGGGTGTTTTCTGGGATAATTATACAACACATTGCCCATAGCGTCAATGAAAACCGAATGATTCAGCAAAAGAAATTCCGGCGGGGGTTGACGAAATCCGCCGCAGCGCATACACTAAGACGGTGTGTATTATCAATAAGGAGCAGAGATATGAAAGAGATCAAAACGTGGTCGCTGGCGTTTACCTATGTGGGATGCTTTCTGGGGGCGGGCTTCATCTCCGGGCAGGAGCTGTGGCAGTTTTTCGGCAGCTTCGGCAACTGGGGCTATGTGGGGTTCGCGGCAGCGGCGGTGCTGTTCACCGTCATCGGCATCCTGTTCGTGCGGCTGACCCAGATGACCCAGTGCGCCGACATGGACCGGCTGCTGGTGCCATGGGACATCAAATGGCTGCGGGGCGCCTCCGGCGCCATCGGCGCGGTGTTCCTGTTTTTCGTGGTGGTGTCCATGTCCGCCGGTGTCGGCGCCATGCTGACCCAGCTGTTCCGCGTGCCCACATGGCTGGGCAGCATCGTGTTCATGGCAGCGGTATTTCTGGTGACGCTGCTGGGCGTGACAGGTATGGTCAACGCCTTCTCCGCGTTGATCCCCGTGCTCATCGCCGCCACGGTGGCCTTTGCGGTGGGAGCCTATACCACCTTCGGCACGGCGGGCATCCTCCGGCTGGAAAACGTGAATACCAACCCGCTGATGCCCAACTGGGTCATCGCGGCGCTGACCTTCGTTTCCTATAATATTCTGGGCGGCATCGGCATCATGTCCCCCGTGGGGCAGTACGTCCGGAAAAAGAAGCATATCTACGCGGGCATTGCCCTGTCCGGTCTGATGCTGCTGGCGGTGGCGGGCAGTATCCTCACCAGCCTGGCCACCTACCCGGAGGCGGTGGCGGCGGAGCTGCCCATGGTGGCGCTGGCCAGCCGGCTCAACGGCACGCTGGGCACGGTGTACGGTCTGATGCTGCTGGTGGCCATGTTCTGCAATGCACTGGCCAGTCTGGTGGGACTTATCTCCTATCTGGAGCAGAAGGCCCGGTTCGTGCGGAAAAAGAAAAAGCCGGTGCTGGCGGGCCTGTGCCTGCTGGCGTGGGCGGCCAGCCTGCTGGGCTTCGGCGAAATCATCGCCGTGGTGTATCCGGTGTTCGGTTATCTGAGCATCGTGTTTGTGGTGTGCGTGGTCATCCACTTTGTGCAGGCGCGGAAAAAGGAAAAGACGGAGACAACTTGAGAAAACGCAGAAGGAGGCCCGGAGCAGCAGCTCCGGGCCTCTTTTTTTGCAACATATGTAACGTAAAAGTGCTTTACACGCTGAACAGGATGTCGGCGTAGGTGGGATACGGCCACGCCTGGGCGTCCACCAGCGATTCCAGCTGGCTGATGAGTTCGCCGGCCTTCTGGGTGCGTGCGGCCACCTCGTCGCGGTAGTACCGGGCGGCGTCGATACCGCTGTCGGCGGCGGGCGCCTTCTCCAGCGCCTGAGCGAGGTCCTGGCAGACATCCAGCAGCAGCCCACCCTGAAGGCTCAGCCGCCGGATCATGTGATCCTCAATGCGGCAGAAGCCGGCCAGATCGGCCTCCTGCTTGTGGGCCATGCCCTTGGCCAGATCGCCGGTATAGCGGGCCACAGCGGGGAGGACACGGCGCTGTGCCATGTCCAGCAGGGTGTTGGCCTCAATGGCGGACACCTTGCAGTAGTTCTCCAGATGGATCTCATAGCGGGCCCGCATTTCCGTCTCCGTCAGAACGGCGTGCTTCGTGAACAGGTCCACGTTCTTCTTGTCGATGTAGGCGGGCATGCAGTCCACGGTATCCCGCAGATTGGCAAGGCCCCGGCGGGCGGCCTCCGCCACCCATGCGTCGTCGTAGCCGTTGCCGTTGAAGATGATGCGCTGGTGGGCGGTGAACGTCTCCTGCAGCAGCTCCTGCAGGGCGGACTGGAAGTCCTGTGCCTTTTCCAGCCGGTCGGCGAACTGCCCCAGCTCCTCGGCCATGATGGTGTTGAGCACCACGTTGGGGCTGGCGATGGACTGGGAGGAGCCCAGCATGCGGAATTCGAACTTGTTGCCGGTAAAGGCCAGGGGGGAGGTACGGTTGCGGTCGGTGGTGTCCTGCGGGATATCCGGCATGGCGTCCACACCGATGCGCAGCTTCTTCTTAGTGATGTCCACATACTCCGTGCCCTGCACGATGGAATCCAGAATGGCTGTCAGCTCGTCGCCCAGAAAAACGGAAATAATGGCGGGAGGCGCCTCGTTGCCGCCCAGACGGTGGTCATTGCCGGGATAGGACACGCAGCAGCGCAGCATCTCCTGATACTCGTCCACGCCCTTGATGAACGCCGCCAGGAACAGCAGGAACTGGGCGTTCTGGCTGGGGGTGCCGCCGGGCTTCAGCAGGTTCTCACCGGTGTCGGTCTGCAGCGACCAGTTGTCGTGCTTGCCGGAGCCGTTGATGCCGGCAAAGGGCTTCTCGTGGAGCAGGCACACCAGCCCGTGGCGGGCGGCCACCTTTTTCAGCAGCTCCATGGTCAGCTGGTTCTTGTCGCAGGCGGTGTTGGCGTCGGAGTAGATGGGCGCGATCTCATGCTGGGCGGGAGCCACCTCGTTGTGCTCCGTCTTGGCCAGCACGCCCAGCTTCCACAGCTCCTCGTCCAGCTCCCGCATGAACGCGGCCACCCGCGGCTTGATGGCGCCGTAGTAGTGGTCGTCCAGCTCCTGCCCCTTGGGGGGCTTGGCGCCGAACAGCGTGCG
>URST01000085.1 GCA_900550585.1 uncultured Eubacteriales bacterium | reverse complement strand
CGGGCTTGTCCTGCATCAGGATGCGGTACTTGGTCTCCTTCAGACCGCCCACCCAGCCGGAGTGGGTGCGATAGTACTTCTGCTCCATCTTGTTGCCGGTCAGGACGGCCTTGCCGGCGTTGATGACGATGACGTTGTCGCCGCAGTCGGCATGGGGGGTATAGGTGACTTTGCCCTTACCGCGCAGCAGGTCGGCCACGATGACGGCGGTCTTGCCCAGGGGCTTGCCGGCGGCGTCAACGACGTACCACTTGCGCTCGATGTTGGCCTTGTTTGCCATGAAAGTGGACATGGTTTTCTTCCTCCAATTTATTATAATGTATGCTTTACATTTCCGTGTGCCCTTGCTAAAATCGGGACAGAGAAAGCGCACTGAACGCGCAAGGATATTTATAGCACAGCGCGGCGGGAATGTCAACTGCGATTTGATTTACGGCAGGAACATCTGATGTTTTCTCTTGAATGCTCCCGTTTTCTCTCGTTTTCTCAAAACGCAAATTCGATTTTTACGGGGAGGGACGCCGTATGCAGCATATTCTGGGGCTTGTCCGGCGCTGTGTGGAGGACTACAACATGATCGAGGCGGGGGAGACGGTGGCTGTCGGTGTGTCCGGCGGCAAGGACAGCCTGCTGACGCTGACGGCGCTGGCGCGGCTGCGGGCGTTTTACCCCAAGCCGTTCCGGGTGCAGGCCATCACGCTGGAGACGGGGATGCCGGACATGGACTTCCAGCCGGTGGCGGACTACTGCCAAAAGCTGGAGGTGCCCTACATCCGCATCGCGGTGCCGGTGTACGACATCGTGTTCCGGGAGCGGCAGGAGAAGAATCCCTGCTCTCTGTGCGCCAAGCTGCGGCGGGGCAGCCTGCACACGGCGCTGACGGAGCGGGGCATCCATAAGATCGCGCTGGGCCACCACTACGACGATGCGGTGGAGACGCTGCTGATGAACCTGCTGTTCGAGGGGCGCATCGGCTGCTTCCAGCCGGTGACGTATCTGGACAGAACGGGCATCACCCAGATCCGGCCCCTGCTGTACTGCAAGGAGGAGGACATCCGGCGCATGGCGGCGCGGATGGCGCTGCCGGTGGTGAAGAACACCTGCCCCATGGACGGGCACAGCCGCCGGCAGGAGGTGAAGGAGCTGATCGCCGGGCTGGAGGGGCGGTACCCCGACCTGAAGAAGAAGCTGTTCGGCGCGGTGCAGCGCTACCCGCTGTACGGTTGGGACCTGACGAAGGAGGAGCGGTGACATGACGAAAAGACCCTTTGCCCTGGGCGGGCGGACATGGGCGGCGCTGCTGGTGTTCGGCCTGTTCGGCCAGATCGCCTGGGTCATCGAGAATATGTACTTCAACGTGTTCCTGTACAACACCATCTCCGGCGACCCGGCCATGATCGCGGCTATGGTGGCGTGGAGCGCCGTGACGGCCACCGTCACCACACTGGTGATGGGGGCGCTCAGCGATAGGCTGGGGCGGCGGAAGGCCTTCATCGTGGCGGGCTATCTACTGTGGGGCGTCAGCATCGCGGCCTTTGGACTGGTGCGGGTGCCCGTCGTCAGCTGGGACGTGGCGGCGGCACAGGCGGCCCACGCCACGGCGGTGCTGGTGGTGATACTGGACTGCGTGATGACGTTTTTCGGCTCCACCGCCAACGACGCGGCGTTCAATGCGTGGGTGACGGATGTCACCGTGCCGGAGAACCGGGGCCGGGTGGAGACGGTGCTGGCGGTGATGCCGCTGGCGGCCATGCTGGTGGTGTTCGGCGCGCTGGACGGCCTGACCCAGAAGGGACAGTGGAGCACTTTCTTTTACATCGTGGGCGGTCTGACGCTGCTGGGCGGCGTGCTGGGCTGCTTCCTCATCAAGGAGCCGCCGCTGGAGCGGGGGCAGGGGACGTATTTCTCCAACATCCTGTACGGCCTGCGGCCGTCGGTGATCAAGGGACACCCGGCGCTGTATCTGGCGCTGGCGTGTCTGGGGGTGTACTGCATGAGCCAGCAGGTGTACATGCCGTACCTCATCATCTACATCCAGCGGTTTTTGGGCATCACGGACTACACATTCCTGCTGGCGGGGGTGCTGATCGTCAGCTCGGCGGCATCGGTGCTGATGGGACGGCCCATCGACCGGCTGGGCAAGCTGCGGTGCCTGCTGCCCGCCGCCGGTGTGGGCATTGCGGGACTGGTGCTGATGTACTTCGCGCGGGGCCAGTGGTTCGTGCTGTGCGCCGGCATCGTCATGCTGGGCGGCGGCATGGTGGTCTCCGCCTGCTGCAACGGGCTGATCCGGGACTATACGCCGGAGGGCAAGGCCGGTCTGTTCCAGGGCATCCGCATCCTGTTTCAGGTGCTGCTGCCCATGGTGACGGGGCCGTATATCGGCGTGGCCGTCATCGGGGCCACGGGCATGACCTATGAGGAGCTGGGCGTGGTGAAGCAGGTGCCCACGGCGGAGATATTTCTGGCATCGGCGGTGGTGCTGATGCTGCTGGCGGTGCCGGTGTGCTTCCTGCGCAGGCAGGTGAGAAAGGGGGCGGCGGTATGAAGCAGCTTTATACGCCGTGGGGCGAGATGCTGGACAGGGCCTGCCCGCTGGCGGAGTATCCCCGGCCCCAGCTGGTGCGCAGCAGCTATCTGTGCCTCAATGGCCTGTGGGACTACGCGGTGGAGGACGGGGACGAGTACACCCGCCGCAATACCGGAAAAATACGGGTGCCCTTTGCGCCGGAGAGCCTGCTGTCCGGCTGCGGCTTCCAGCTGCAAAGCGGCGAGACACTGTGGTACGAGCGGATGTTCACCCTGCCGGAGGGATTCCGGCGGGACCGGGTGCTGCTGCACTTCGGCGCGGTGGACCAGTGCTGCCGGGTGCTGGTGAACGGGCGGGAGGCAGGCTGCCACGAGGGCGGCTATCTGCCGTTCTGCATGGACATCACGGCGCTGCTGACCGGGGGTGAGAACCGGCTGACCGTGGCCGTCACCGACGACGCCGAGGGCGGCGTGTACGGCATGGGCAAGCAGCGGTATAAGCGGGGCGGCATCTGGTACACCGCCACCAGCGGCATCTGGCAGACGGTGTGGCTGGAGAGCGTGCCGGAGAACTATGTGAAAAGCGTCCGGCTGACGCCGGATTTTGACGGAAAGCGGCTGCACTGGCACATCGAGGCGGATGCGGCGGCGGGCGCACGGGTGACGGTGCGGGCCGGGGACGCGGTGATCGCGGAGGGGCAGGCCGACGCCAACGGCGACGGCGTGTCCGACATCCCGGCGGCGCAGTTCCGCCCGTGGTCCCCGGAGGACCCGTTTCTGTACGATGTGGACATCGAGCTGGGGGCGGACCGGGTCAGCAGCTATTTCGGCATGCGGAAATTCTCGGTGATGCTGCATCAGGGGCGGCAGGTGCTGGCCCTGAACAACGCACCGTACTTCCAGACGGGGCTGCTGGACCAGGGGTACTGGTCCGACGGGCTGTACACCCCGCCGTCGGACGAGGCCATGATCTATGACATCCGCACCATGAAGGAGCTGGGCTTCAACATGCTGCGCAAGCACATCAAGATCGAGCCGCTACGGTGGTACTACCACTGCGACCGGCTGGGGATGCTGGTGTGGCAGGATATGGTGTCCGGGTTTGAAAATTTTGACCCGCTGTATACCCAGGTGCTGCCGTTTATCGGCGTACACCTGAAGGACGCGCCCTCCCGCCGGTTCGGGCGGGCCGGGGAGGCGGGACGGCGGCAGTATGAGCGGGAGCTGGAGGGCACCGTTGAGCTGCTGTACAACTGCGTGAGCCTGTGCCTGTGGGTGCCCTTCAACGAGGGCTGGGGCCAGTTCGACGCGGCGCGGATGGCGGAAAAGGTGCGGGGGCTGGACCCCACCCGGCTCATCGACCACGCCTCCGGCTGGCACGATCAGGGGGCGGGAGACCTGCGGTCGTACCATGTGTACTACAAGCCGGTGCGGATGAAGCACGACGGGCGGCGGGCGCTGGCCCTTACGGAGTTCGGCGGGTACAGTCTGCCGCTGGCGGGGCACTATACCACGGAGAAGTCCTTCGGCTACCGGGCGTACAGGGACGCGGGCAGCTGGATGGACGCGGTGGAAAAGCTGTATGAAAACGAAGTCATCCCCCTCATCGCGGCCCAGGGACTGTCAGCGGCGGTTTATACCCAGGTCAGCGATGTGGAGGATGAGGTCAACGGACTGCTGACATTCGACCGGCGGGTCTGCAAGCCCGACGCGGCGCGGATGCGGCGGATCAATGAGAAGCTGCGGTTCTGATATGTAGCTACACCAGCACCCATTTCAGCAGGAGCAGCAGGCCGAGACCCGGCACGCCCAGCACGCCGATGGTCACGGCGTTGAAGATGTTCAGCCCCAGGGACATGCCGGTGACGGCGGTGGTCATGTTCAGCAGCCACACGGCGCAGAAGCCCAGGGCGCTGTTGAGCAGCACCCGCAGCGCCAGCTTCAGCGGCTGGCGCAGCAGGCGCAGACAGGCCACCAGCAGGAAAAGCAGCACAAGGCCCAGGGCGCATTTTTCTACGAGCGACATACAGGCCCTCCTTTCATGGCGTCGGCGGCGACGCAGGGTGCGGCAGGCTCCTCCGCTGCGGCGGCAGCCGCCGCGGCCCGCACCGGCTGGGCGCGGGGCACGGCGGAGGGCACCGGCTCGCCGCTGAGCTCCTTGATGCGGCGCAGCAGGTAATTGCAGCGGGCCTTCAGGGCGCTGATCTCGTAGATGCTGGCTTCGATGAGTTCAGAGTCGCAGACGCAGTTAAAGCGGATGTAGGCGTCCTTCAGGGCGTCGTTGGTGCGGAGCAGCTCCTGCTTCAGGTCGCGGAGCGCGGAGTCGGTGGTGGATCGTTTGGCCATGGTGATTCCTCCCGTCATGTACAGTGTACGGATAGTTTGGACAAATATGACCGGCGTTAATCAGGGGCGACACCGTTCCCCCGGAAAGGACAGAGATGGAGCACAGAGACTACATGGAGCAGGCGCTGGCGCTGGCGCGGGAGGCGGCGGCCCACGGCGAGGTGCCGGTGGGCTGCGTCATCGTGCGCGATGGCAGGGTCATCGGACGGGGCCGGAACCGGCGGGAGGAGAAGCAGGCCGTGTACTCCCACGCGGAGATGGAGGCCATGGCGGAGGCCAACGCGGCGCTGGGCTCGTGGCGGCTGGAGGACTGCGACCTGTATGTGACGCTGGAGCCGTGCCCCATGTGCGCGGGAGCCATCATCAACGCACGGGTGGCCCGTGTGTTCTACGGCGCCAGGGATGAGGCCATGGGGGCCTGCGGCGGGGTGCTGAACCTGTTCATGGAGGCGTTCCCCCACCGGCCCCAGCTGGTGGGCGGCATCTGCGCCGGGGAGAGCCGGGCGCTGCTGGCGGAGTTCTTCGCGGAGATGCGGCGGAAATAAAGAGTCTGCGGGGCGGGGACGCCCCGCTTCTTTTTTGCGCATACATGGGACAGGCCGCGGCATACACTGGGGCGGGAGGTGATGGTATGCGGCGATCTGCAGCGGCGGCACTGGTGCTGACGGTGCTGCTGTTCGGGGGCGCGTATCTGGCGGCGGGGAAGGAGCGCGTGCCGGAGACGCAGGAGGGCGATGCGCAGGAGCAGTCCGTCCGGGGACAGCGGGACAGCGCGGTATTTCTGGCGGTAAAGGACGGGGAAACAGTGGAGAATATGGCGCTGGACCAGTACCTGCGGGGCGTGGTGCGGGGCGAGATGCCCGCCAGCTTCCAGCTGGAGGCGCTGAAGGCGCAGGCGGCGGCGGAGCGCACCTATGTGTACTACCAGCTGGCGGCGGGGCGGAAGGAGGCCCACCCGGACGCAGACGTGTGCACCGATCCGGCCTGCTGCAGCGCGTGGCTGTCGGAGGACGCGGCGCGGGAGAAGTGGGGCGAGGACTTCGACGGTTGGGAGCGCCGCATCGGGGAGGCGGTGGCCGCCACGGACGGACAGGCGGCGCTGTATGACGGCCAGCCCATTCTGGCGGTGTTCCACTCCTCCTCCGCCGGGAAAACGGCGGAGGCCGGGGATGTGTGGAGCGGCGATGTGCCGTACCTGCGGAGCGTGGACAGTCCGGAGGGGGAGGAGACAGTGCCCAACTATTACAGCGCGGCGGAATTTACGGCGGCGGAGGCGAAGGCCCTGCTGGCCCAGGCTCATCCGGAGCTGACGTTCAGCGCCGGGCCGGACAAGTGGTTCGGCACGGTGGAGCGGGACGACTCGGGACGGGTCAGCACCGTGGAGGTGTGCGGCGCGCCGCTGCGGGGCGTGGAGGTGCGGCGCATCTTCTCCCTGCGGTCGGCGTGCTTTACCGTGGACGCGGCGGCGGACAAGGTGACGTTCCGGGTCACAGGCTACGGCCACGGCGTGGGCATGAGCCAGTACGGCGCCAACGAGCTGGCGCGGCAGGGAAAGACGTGGCAGGAGATCCTGATGTGGTACTACGCGGACATCACCATCGGGCCGGCGCCGGAGACTGTACAAACGGCGGAAAGTGTGGTAGACTAAAACAGTTATACCGCCGAGTTTACAAAACGTTCAGGAAAAATTAAGGTTGGCCGGTATAATACAAGGTAAAAATACACCGAGCAGGAGGAGACGGCCATGGCACGCAACATTCTGGTGGTAGAGGATGACCGCAATATATCGGAGCTGATCCGTATGTATCTGGAGAAGGAGGGCTTCGAGGTGCGGGCGGCCTACGACGGCGGCAAGGCCGTGGAGGAGTACGACCGGCAGGCACCGGACATGGTGCTGCTGGACATCATGCTGCCCGTTATGGACGGCTGGGCCGTGTGCGCCCACATCCGGGAGAAGGGCAAGACGCCCATCATCATGCTGACCGCCAAGAGCGACGTGGGCGACCGCATCACCGGCCTGGAGATGGGCGCTGACGACTATCTGGTGAAGCCCTTTGAGATGAAGGAACTGATGGCCCGCATCAACGCGGTGCTGCGCCGCAGCGAGATCCCCGACGATACCAAGAAGAAGCTGGTGTTCGACAAGCTGGAGATCAATCTGGACAGCTATGAGCTGCTGGTGGACGGCAAGAAGGTGGATACGCCCCCCAAGGAGCTGGAGCTTCTGTACCATCTGGCGGCCACGCCCAACCGGGTCTACACCCGCAACCAGCTGCTGGACGAGGTGTGGGGCTTCGACTATTTCGGCGACAGCCGCACCGTGGATGTCCACATCAAGCGCCTGCGGGAGAAGATCGAGAACGTCTCCGACCAGTGGGAACTGAAAACCGTGTGGGGCGTGGGCTACAAGTTCGAAGTGAAGTAAGGCCATGCGGGAGAGGATCAAACGGGCCATGGACAGCCTGTACTGGCGGCAGTTCATGCTCAGCGCCGGTATGGTGCTGCTGACCATGGTGCTGCTGGGCGTGTCGTTCTACGCCCTGAGCTATAACTATACTGTGTCCGAAAAGCGCAGCGAGATGCGGGACCGGGCCAATCTCATCGCCCAGCTGTCGGTGAACTATCTGCTGCCCAACGACGAGACGGAGACCGCCCAGGAGGACGCCCTGCGGGCACTGGCCGGCGTGGCGTCCCGGATGACGGACGTGGACTTCCTGATCTGCAACCGGGAGGGCGACGTGCTGCTGACCTCCGACGCGGGGCTGGTGGGCAAGTCCGTCCGGGTGCCGGAGGAGATCGTGACGAAAACCTTCGCCGAGGGCGACGGCTATGAGGGCCGCAGCACCGTGGGCGTCTACGAGCAGAAGAAATTCGTGGTGGGCGTGCCCATGACCGGCGAGGACGGGCAGGTGCTGGGCCTTGTGCTGGCCGTCATGGACGGCACGGCCCTGATGGAGATGTGGCGGTCGTTCATCGGCCTGTTCTTCATGCTCAGCGCCATTATCCTGCTGATCGCCTTCGTCACCAGCTCCGTCACGTCCATGAACCAGATCAAGCCCATCACGGAGATGGTGCAGGCCACGCGGGCCTACGCTGACGGCAACTTTGATGTGCGGATGCAGGAGACCAGCAGCGGCGGCGAGATCGGCGAGCTGGCCACGGCGTTCAACGCCATGGCGGACTCCCTGCAGGAGACGGAGCGGCAGCGGCGGGACTTCATCGCCAATGTGTCCCACGAGCTGAAAACGCCCATGACCACCATCGCCGGCTACACCGACGGCATTCTGGACGGCACCATCCCGC
>URST01000084.1 GCA_900550585.1 uncultured Eubacteriales bacterium | reverse complement strand
CGTTCCCCATCTGGAACCTGCCGCTGAAGCACCCGGTGAACCTGGCCTATGAGGCCGCCACTGCCGACCTCAACGATGTGAACATGATCGACCCGTTCCATCTGGAGGCCTACGGCGTCACCACCGTCAACTATAACCGGGACGTGGAGATCTTCCCCGTGCTGGCCGCCATGTTCCGGAAGATCCAGGGCGAGTGCCCCTACAAGTCCCCCACGGACATGGGCGTGAACATGGCAGGCTTCGCCATCGTAGACGACGACGCCTGTCAGGAGGCCAGCCGCATGGAGATCCTGCGCCGCTACTACGCCGGGTGCGTGGAGCGGGTCAAGGGTCAGGCCGACGAGTGCGTGGTGCGGAAGCTGGAGCTGGTGATGCAGCAGGCCGGCGTGACGCCGGAGCTGTGCCCCGCTGTGGGCGCAGCGCTGGAGAAGGCGGAGCTCACCGGCAAGCCCGCCGGCGCCATGGTGCTGCCGGACGGCTGTGTCGTTACCGGCAAGACCTCCCCCCTGCTGGGCGCGTCGGCGGCGCTGCTGCTCAACGCCCTGAAGCATATGGCGGGCATCGACCACAAGCTGGACCTCATCCCCTCCTCCGTCATCGAGCCTATCAGCGCCATGAAAACCGATTATCTGGGCCACCGCAATCCCCGGCTCCACTCCGACGAGGTGCTGATCGCGCTGGCCATCTCCGGCCTGACGAATCCGTTGGCCGCCATGGTGCAGGAGCAGCTGAAAAAGCTGCGGGGCTGCGATGCCCACTTCTCCGTCATCATCTCGGAGGAGGACGCCAAGCTCTACAAGCGGCTGGGCATCAACGTCAGCTGCGAACCGAAATACGAGATCAAGTCCCTGTATCACAAGAAGTGAGCACGGGAGCCGATAAATACCGAACATGTCCCCTTTGCCCGCGCTGTGCGCGGGCAAAGCTGTCAGAAAGGAGCCTTTATGCAGACCATTCCCCAGATACTGGCCAGGGAGCTGGACAAGCCCCAGCAGTATATTGAAAATGTCATCGCCCTGCTGGACGAGGGCAACACCATCCCGTTCATCGCCCGCTACCGCAAGGAGCAGCACGGCTCCATGGACGACACCGCCCTGCGCAGGCTGGAGGACCGGCTGCGCTATCTGCGGAATCTGGAGACGCGGCGGCAGGAGGTGAAGTCCGCCATCGACGGGCAGGGAAAGCTGACGGAGGAGCTGTCCGCCGCCATTGACGGCGCCGCCACGCTGGCGGAGGTGGAGGATCTGTACCGCCCCTACAAGCAGAAGCGGCGCACCCGCGCCACCATCGCCCGGGAGAAGGGGCTGGAGCCGCTGGCGCTGCTGCTGTTGGCGCAGGAGAAGAACGGCCCCGCGCCAGAGGACGCCGCCGAGGCGTACCTCGACCCGGAAAAGGGCGTGGAGACCTTGGCCGACGCCCTGCAGGGCGCCAACGACATCATTGCGGAGCTGCTGTCCGACGACGCCGACCTGCGCAAGACGCTGCGGGGCCTGCTGATGCGGCAGGGCCATCTGCGCAGCGTGGCCGCCAAGGAGGAGGACAGCGTGTACCGGCTGTACTACGACTTTGACCAGCCGCTGCCCAGGCTGGCGGGCCACCAGATCCTGGCCGTCAACCGCGGCGAGAAGGAGGGTTTCCTCACCGTCTCGGTGCTGCTGGATCGGGAGGCGGCGCTGCACGCGCTGCGCACGGCGGTGGTGAAGCCCCGCACACCGGCGGCGGAGTTCGTGGCCGCCGCCTGCGAGGATGCCTACGACCGGCTGATCTACCCGTCGCTGGAGCGGGAGGCGCGCTCCGCCCTGACGGACGCCGCCAATGAGGGCGCCATCGGCCAGTTCGCCCTGAACCTGAAGCCCCTGCTGATGCAGCCGCCGGTAAAGGGACACGTCACCATGGGGCTGGATCCCGGCTACGCCCACGGCTGCAAGGTGGCGGTGATCGACGGCACCGGCAAGGTGCTGGACACCACCGTGGTCTATCCCACCTACGGCGAGCGGCAGAAAAAAGAGGCCATCGCCAGACTCACCGCCATGGCCCGCCGCTGCCATGTGGAGCACATCGCCATCGGCAACGGCACCGCCAGCCGGGAGACGGAGCAGATGACGGTGGAGATGCTCCACGGCCTGCCCGGCGTCAGCTACATGATCGTCAACGAGGCCGGGGCCTCCGTGTACTCCGCCAGCAAGCTGGCGGCGGAGGAGTTCCCCGACTACGATGTGAACCTGCGCAGCGCCGTGTCCATCGCCCGGCGGATGCAGGACCCGCTGGCGGAGCTGGTGAAGATCGACCCCAAGGCCATCGGCGTGGGCCAGTACCAGCACGACATGCCCCAGAAGCGGCTGGACGAGACACTGTCCGGTGTGGTGGAGGACTGCGTCAATGCCGTAGGCGTGGACGTGAACACTGCCTCCGCCAGCCTTCTGAGCCGGGTGTCCGGCCTCACCGCCGCCACGGCGAAGAACATCGTGAAGTACCGGGAGGAGAACGGCATTTTCCCCGACCGCAAGCGGCTTTTGAAGGTGCCGAAGCTGGGGCCCAAGGCCTTTGAGCAGTGCGCCGGCTTCCTGCGGGTGCCGGAGAGCCGGTCCGTGCTGGACAACACCGGCGTCCATCCGGAGAGCTACGGCGCGGCGGAGCAGCTGCTGGCCCTGTGCGGCTACACGCTGGCAGACGTAAAAAACGGCGACATTCCCCTGTTGGCCCAGAAGGTGAAGCTGCTGGGCGAGGAGAAGGTGGCCGGACAGCTGGGCATCGGCCTGCCTACCCTGCGGGACGTGGTGAAGGAACTGATGAAGCCCGGCCGGGACGTGCGGGACGACCTGCCCGCCCCCATCCTGCGCACCGATGTGCTGGACATGAAGGACCTGAAGCCCGGCATGGTGCTCACCGGCACCGTCCGCAACGTCATCGACTTCGGCGTGTTCGTGGATATCGGCGTTCACCAGGACGGTCTGGTGCACATCTCCCAGGTGTGCACCAAGTTCATCAGGCACCCCTCGGAGATCGTGGCCGTGGGCGACATCGTCAAGGTGGTGGTGCTGGACGTGGACGAGAAGAAAAAGCGCATCAGCCTGTCCATGAAGCAGGTGCCAAAAGACGCATGAGAAAAGCCGTCTCTCCATCCGGTGTACCGGATGGAGAGACGGCTTTTATGCACCCTTGTACTTCTTCCGCGTGGCCAGTCCGCCCCGGATATGGCGCTGGGCCTTGTTTTCCTCCAGCACCGCCTTTACCTGGGTGTAGAGCGCGCGGTCGTACAGCGGCAGGCGCTCGGACAGGTCCTTATGTACCGTGGATTTGCTGACGCCGAACTTTTTCGCGGCGGCGCGGACGGTAGTCCGGTTTTCTATGAGGTAAAGGGCCAGCTCCTGGGCCCGCTGTTCCAGATTCTCTCGGATAGAGCACCACTCCCATACTGTTTGCCTGTTTCCAGCTGGCTTATTTCTATGCCGCCTATGCACACATTATGCTTATCCGGAGACGCACAAAGCCGCACATCCCTTGAGATGTGCGGCTTTGTGCTTTATTTAAGGAGAGAAACTGGTTGGCAAAGGATCATCAGGCCGCGCCCACGCTGTCGTTGTAGCGGATGAAGCGGCCGTTCCGGTAATAGCAGCCCGGCGGGAACGGCAGTACCCGGCGGCACAGCCCCATCAGGCTCTCCGCGTCGCTGGCGAACACCATGTTCCCGGCATCGTCCTGTCCGTAGTACAGGGGGCGCTGTCCGGCACGGTCCCGGGCGGCGATGAACTCGCCGCTGGCGCGGTCGAACAGGATAACGGCAAATTCGCCGTTGAGCATCCCGAACATGTTCACGCCGTATTCCCGGTACAGGGGCAGCAGCAGCTCGCAGTCACAGCGGCTGCGGAAGGTATAGCCCCGGGCCTGCAGACCCGCACGCAGGCCGCCGTAGCTGACAAAGTCCCCGCTGCACACGGCGCAGCTGCCGTCCAGCGTCAGCGGCTGCAGCTCCACGGCGGGGTGCTCCCCCGACGCGCGGCGGCGGTAGCCCAGCAGGCCGCAGCCCACATCCACGATGCGGCTTTCCCCATGGCCGCGGGGTGCTGCCTGCATCAAACCCTTGGTAAAGTCTGTAATATCACTGCATGTTCCGCAAAAACCCATGATCGTCCGCATGATAGATGCCTCCTTCGTCAGATTTTTTCAGGGTGCCTGCGCACAAAAAAAGACAAAGCCGCCTGAGAGAAGCTCTCCAAGACGCCTTTGTCTTTGATGCTCGTATTATATGTCTTTGTGATTCTTTTGTCAATCGCCGTTTTCCACACAATTTCAGGGCTTGTGGCCCTCCGCTTTGGATAATTTAATCATTTAAAGCGCGGAACATCCTCTGATACATATTATAAGGCTGCGCGGTGCGGATGCCCGCCCCGCGCCCACAGGCGGACAGCCGTTTTTCCGCGCTTGTCAAATTGCACGATGGGAGGCTTTTCCGCTGGGGCGTGTGTAAGTATATTCCACAAATATGTATAACTATGCATATTTATTCAAGTTTTCCCTTGACTTTGTGAATAAGTGGTGGTAGAGTATGCAACATCAACAAGAGAGACACGCTCCCGAAACACAAAAGCTCCCTCGGGAGCGACAACACAGAAAGGATGGTAGAACCATGAAGAAACTTTTTGCAATGCTGCTGGCGCTGGTAATGACGATGGGCCTGATGGCCTGCGGCGCACAGCCCGCCGCCAATAATACGGACGGAGATGCCGCCGACGGGGATGCCGCCGTCACCGAGCCGGCCAACGCGCTGGAGAAGATCAAGGCCGACGGCGTGCTGACCGTGGCCCTCAGCCCCGACTTCTCCCCCATGGAGTTCGTGGACTCCTCCAAGACCGGTCAGGATCAGTATGTGGGCTTTGACATCACGCTGGCCAAGTACATCGCCGAGAACCTGGGCGTGGAGCTGGTCATCGAGCCCATGGGCTTTGACGCCAGTCAGACCGCCGTATACACCGGCTCCGTGCCTATGAGCATCTCCGGCTACTCCTGGACGGAGGAGAGAGCACAGAACTACGAGCTCAGTGACTACTACTATGCCGGCGAGAACGAGACGAGACAGGCTCTGCTGGTCAAGAAGGAGAATGCCGACAAGTACACCTCTCCCGAGGATCTGGCCGGTCAGGACGTGGGCGCCCAGAACGCCTCCTTGCAGATGCAGCTGGTCACCGAGCAGCTGACGGACGCAAACCCCATCGCCATCGGTGACATCACCGTGGGCGTCATGGAGCTGAAGAGCGGCAACATCGAGGCGCTGGCCGTGGCCTACGGCAACGCGGAAATGATCATCGCCGCCAACCCCGATCTGGCCATCTGCACCTGGGAGTTCGATGTGAAGGCCGAGTACTCCGCCAACGTCATCATGATGCAGAAGGGCGAGGCAGAGCTGCTGGATGCGGTGAACGCCATTCTGGCACAGGCCAAGGACGCCAACCTCTACGGTGGCTGGTACAAGGACGCCGTGGAGCTGGGCAAGAGCGAGAACGCGCAGGAGCTGACACTGGGCTGAGTCCCGCACCGATATGACCGGCGGCGGATACACCCCTTGTATCCACCGCCGATTCCTGAAACTAAGGGAGAACGATCATGAAATTCATCGACTTTGAAAAGATGGCCGCGCTGTTCCTGAAATACTGGGACAAGTTCCTCATCGACGGCGTGGAGTACACACTGGCACTGGCGGCCATCACCGTGGCCTTCGGCGCGGTGTTCGCCTCCGTGCTGGCGCTGATGAAGATGTCGAAGATACCGCCGCTGCGGTGGCTCTCCACTATCTACATCGAGATCATCCGCGGCACGCCCATGCTGCTGCAGCTGTACTTCTTCTATTTCGGCCTGCCCATGCTGGTCCCCGCCCTGACGAAGCAAAAATTCCTCTGCATCGCCATCGCCCTGATCTGCAACAGCGCCGCCTATGTGTCGGAGGTCATCCGTTCCGGCATCCAGGCGGTGGACCCCGGCCAGAAGGAGGCCGCTCTGAGTCTCGGCTTCAGCGAGAGCAGGGCCATGTGGTTCGTGGTGGTGCCCCAGGCGGTGAAAAACATCCTGCCAGCGCTGGGCAACGAGTTTATCATGATCGTCAAGGACACGTCCCTTGGCTCCACGTTTTTCATCGGCGACCTGATGACCCAGTACCTGGTGGTCAAGGGCGCCACCTTCCTGCCCATCGAGCCGTTGATGATCGTGGGCATCATCTATTTCCTGATGACATTCATCCTCAGCAAGGTATTCGGACACTTTGAGCGGAAGATGCAGCGGGCCGACCGGCACAGCGGCTATGAACGCAAGCGCAAGCAGCAGCGGGAGGTGCAGATCTGATGGCACAGGCACTCATTCAGGTGCATGACCTGAAAAAGTATTACAACGGCGGCGATGTCAAGGCGCTGGACGGCGTGACCGTGGACATCTGCAAGGGCGATGTCATGGCGGTCATCGGCCCCTCCGGCGGCGGCAAGAGCACGTTCCTGCGGAGCCTGAACCTGCTGGAAAAGCCCACATCCGGCTCCATTATTTTCGACGGCGTGGATATCACCGGCAAAAAGGTGGATCTGCCCCTGCACCGGCAGAAGATGGGCATGGTGTTCCAGCACTTCAACCTGTTCCCCAACAAGACGGTGCTGGACAACCTGACCATGGCGCCCATCAAGATCAAGAAGCAGCCCCGGGCGGCGGCCGAGGAAAAGGCCATGGCCCTGCTGCAGCGGGTGGGTCTTGCCGACCGTGCCCACGACTGGCCGGCCCAACTGTCCGGCGGGCAGAAGCAGCGTGTGGCCATCGTCCGGGCACTGGCCATGGAGCCGGAGGTCATGCTGTTCGATGAGCCTACCTCCGCCCTGGACCCGGAGATGGTGGGTGAGGTGCTGGAGGTCATGAAGGAGCTGGCACAGTCCGGCATGACCATGGTGGTAGTGACCCACGAGATGGCCTTCGCCCGGGAGGTGGGCAGCCGCGTGCTGTTTATGGACGCCGGGAAGATCGCCGAGCAGGGCGCGCCGTCAGATATTTTCGACCATCCCCAGAGTCCCCGGCTTCAGGACTTCCTGAAGAAGGTGCTGTGAAAAAGGAGCAGACGATGAACGAAGCAAAAAAAGCGGCACTGGCCGCCATTGATGATAAGAAGGCACTGATCGCGGAGGTGGCGGACGCCGTCTGGGACTATGCCGAGCTGTCCATGCAGGAGGTAAAGTCCGCCGCCCTGTTCGTCAAGGTACTGAAGGAGGAGGGCTTTCAGGTGGAGGAGGGCATCTGCGGCATCCCCACCGCCTTCTCCGCTTCCTACGGCAGCGGCAAGCCGGTCATCGGCCTGCTGGCGGAGTACGATGCCCTGTCGGGTCTTTCGCAGGCGGCGGGCAGCACAGAGTGCCACGAGCTGGTGAAGGGCGGCAGCGGTCACGGCTGCGGCCATAACCTGCTGGGCGCCGGAGCCATGGCCGCCGCCATCGGCATGAAGCACTACCTGACGCAGACCGGCAAAAGCGGCACCGTCATCCTGTACGGCTGCCCCGGCGAGGAGGGCGTGGCCTCCAAGGCCTACATGGCCCGGGAGGGCCTGTGGTACGGGCTGGACGCGGCGCTGACGTGGCACCCCGGCGACAGCAGCGAGGTGACCACCGGCTCCACCAACTCCTGTATCCAGATGGTCTACACGTTCCACGGGCTGGCGTCCCAGGCATCCACCGCACCGGAGCGGGGACGCAGCGCGCTGGATGCCGTGGAGCTGATGAACGTGGGCGTCCAGTTCCTGCGGGAGCACATGCCCCGCGACGCGCGGGTACACTACTCCATTCTGGACGCCGGCGGCGCCAGCCCCAATGTGGTGCAGCACCAGGCCAGCGTCCTGTACATGATCCGCTCCAACTTCGTCAAGGACTGCATGGCCCTGCATCAGCGGGTGGATAAGATCGCCCAGGGCGCCGCGCTGATGACGGACACCACCATTGAGCGCCGCTTCGTGGACGGTCTTTCCGACACCGTATGCAACCACGCGCTGGAGAAGGTGCTGTACGACAACTTCGCCCAGCTGGGCGTGCCGCCCTGCACGGCGGAGGAGCACGCCTTCATGGAAACGCTGTCCGCCACCTACGAGGGCCGGGACGTCCCCGGCGGCGTGGGCGCGGAGAACGATCCCGCCTTCGCCGAGAAGGTGAAGGCCATGCAGACCGGCCACTTCAACGACTTCCTGATGCCGCTGTATC
>URST01000083.1 GCA_900550585.1 uncultured Eubacteriales bacterium | reverse complement strand
CGGCGGACTTCCGCTCATTGGCCCCGATTGTATTGGAACAGGCATTGAAGGAATCGGGGACGCAGCTGCTGGAACCTTATCTCTCCTTCATCCTCTATGCGCCCCAGGAATACCTTTCCAGGGCTTATCATGATGCACCGAAATACTGTGCCACCATCGAAACGGCCCAGGTAAAAAAGGATGAAGTTGTCTTTACTGGCGAGATTCCCGCCCGCTGTATACAGGCATACCGTACTGATCTGGCCTTTTACACCAACGGGCGGAGCGTATGCCTTACAGAGCTGAAAGGATATCAGGCCGCTGTCGGTCAGCCGGTCATCCAGCCCCGCCGTCCAAACAGCCGCCTGGACAAGGTGCGCCATATGTTCAGTAAGATTCCTTGATACGCCACAGCAAGGATGGTTATTGCATTTCCCTGCCTTTCGTGGTAAAATGTAGTTGTAAACCACCAGAGAAAACAACAACCCTGCTACCCCCCGTTATCACCACCGATAACAATTTGATAACAGCCCATCGTATAGGGCTGGATAATATGGACACATCAAATAATCAAAAAAATGAGGTATCAAATTTATGAAGCAAAATCCGTTAAATATGATGCCCAACAACGAGTGGGAATAACACCTCCCCGTCCTGCCGCCGTATGGCGGCAGGACGCTTTTATTTGACATCCCCCGCCGCTCCGTGTATACTGTAACATATACCCCTACCGGTAAGGAGGCACAGCTATGAAACAGTGCATGGACGCGGAGAACCTGCATCGCAGACTGAAAAAGATCATCGGGCAGGTGCAGGCCATTGACCGCATGGTGGACGAGGATGTCCCCTGCGAGGATGTGCTGGCCCAGATCAACGCCGCCAAATCCGCCCTAAACGGCTGCGGCAAGGTGGTGCTGGAGGGTCATATCCAGCACTGCGTCCGGGACGGCATCCAGCATGGCGACGCGGACAAGACCATCGAGAGCTTCACCAAGGCAGTGGAGCGCTTCGCCAATATGCAGTGACCGCGCAGACCGGCTTCTTCTGGAGCCGGTCTTTCTTTTTCCTCTTGATAACCTATACCCCCATATGTATAATGCACATATACCCCCATGGGTATATGTGCATACAGAAAGGAGCCTTGCCATGAAAAAGGCCATGGAAAAATTAGAGACGCTGCTGGAGCTGGGCGGCACGAAAAAGGACATCGTGTTTTTGATCCTCTCCGGCCTTGCGCTGCTGGTCAGTATCTTCAGGCTGCTGCCGCTGCCCTTTGACGCCGCGTGGGTGGCCATCATCCTCTGCGGCATCCCCATCATTCTGGAGGCCGTCATCGGCCTTGTCACCGCCTTCAACATCAAGGCCGACGTGCTGGTGTCCCTGGCCCTCATCGCCTCCGTCTGCATCGGGGAGGACTTCGCCGCCGGCGAGGTGGCCTTCATCATGCAGCTGGGCGCCCTGCTGGAGGATCTGACGGTGGCCAAGGCCCGCGCCGGCATCGAAAAGCTGGTGCATCTGACGCCCCAGACCGCCCGTGTGCTGCGCGGCGGCACGGAGGAGATCATCCCCGCCCAGCAGGTGCAGGTGGGCGATGTGCTCCGCGTCCTCCCCGGCGAGACCATCCCCGTGGACGGTGTCATCCTCTCCGGCCAGACCTCCGTGGATCAGGCCGTCATGACCGGCGAGAGCCTGCCGGTGGACAAATCCGCCGGCGACGATGTCTCCTCCGGCACCGTCAACCAGTACGGTGCCTTTGAGATGCGGGCCGCCAAGGTGGGCGAGGACAGCTCCATCCAGCGGATGATCCGTCTGGTGCAGTCCGCCGACGCAGGCAAAGCCAGGATCGTGGGCCTTGCCGACCGCTGGGCCACCTGGATCGTGGTCATCGCCCTCAGCGCCGCCGCCCTGACATGGCTCATCACCGGTCAGATCATCCGGGCCGTCACCATTCTGGTGGTGTTCTGCCCCTGCGCGCTGGTGCTGGCCACCCCCACCGCCATCATGGCCGCCATCGGCAACGCCACGAAGCACGGCTTTCTGGTGCGGGAGGGCGACGCGCTGGAGCGTCTGACCAAGGTGACCACCGTGACCTTCGACAAGACCGGCACCCTGACCTGCGGCGTCCCGGAGGTGGTGCGGAGCCGCAGCGTCTCCCCCGCCCTGTCGGACGACGCCCTGTACCGCCTGTGCGCCGCCGCCGAGCAGCTGTCGGAACACCCGCTGGGCAAGGCCGCCGCCCGCTGCTACCGCCAGAGCCACGAAGACGCCCTCCCCCCGGCGGAGGACTTCCATATGCTCCCCGGCCGGGGCGTCACCGCCGCCGTAGAGGGACACGCGGTGCTGGCCGGCAGTGAAAAAATGCTGACGGAGCACGGCGTTCCCCTGTCCGCCGAAGCTGCGGCGGAGGCGGAGGACTTCCGCTCCCGGGGCTGCACCATGATCTTCCTTGCCGTGGACGGCGCGCTGGCGGGCTTTCTGGCCCTGTCCGACACCGTCCGGGCGGAGAGCGCCGCCATGATCGACAGCCTGCATCAGCTGCATGTCCGCCCGGTGCTGCTCACCGGCGACCACGGCAACGCCGCCTCCGCCATTGCCAGACAGATCCGCATCGCGGAGGTGCACGCCGGCTGCCTGCCGGAGGACAAACTCACCTACATACGCACCTGCCAGCAGAGCGGCGGCTCCGTGTGCATGATGGGCGACGGCGTCAACGACGCCCCGGCCCTGAAGGCGGCGGATGTGGGCATCGCCATGGGCGGCGTGGGCAGCGACATCGCCGTGGACGCAGCGGACATCGCGCTGGTAGACGATGAGGTGAAGGAGCTGCCCCATCTCATCGCCCTGTCCCACCGGATGATGACCACCATCAAGCTCAATATGACGTTCTCCATGGCCCTGAACTTCCTGGCCATCACGCTGGCCATCATCGGCACCCTGAACCCCGTGGTGGGCGCTCTCGTTCACAATGCCGGCTCCGTGCTGGTCATCACAAATTCAGCTCTGCTGCTAAACTGGAGGAAAAAGCAATGACCATCAAGATCATCGGACTCATCATCGGCGTATTGGTCCTGGCCGCCGGCCTTTATTACCTGAAGGCTGAGAAAAACGACCCGGAATCCAAAAAGATCTATACAGCGGTCAGCGCCGTCGGCGCCGTGATCGCCGTTGTGTGCGCCCTGCTGCTGTTTCTGTGACATCCCCCCAAAAGCGCACCGGCCCGGAAAAGGGCCGGTGCGCTTTTTCCGTCCCCGTTCCCCCCTGCGCTCCCGCCGCATAGGATGAGACAGCGAACTGTGATTTTCATAAGGGGGAAGCGTCTATGAATCATTACACCGGCAGTTACCGGAGCGGCGGCTGCTACCAGCCGGATGTGTGCGGAGCCTATGTGACCATTCAGGGCCCTCGCGGCGAAAAGGGTGACACGGGCGAACGCGGCGAGCAGGGCATCCCCGGCGAAAAAGGCGAAACCGGCGAGACACCCGCCATCACCGTGGCGGAGGAGACGCCGCTGAGCTATAAGCTGCGCTTCACCACCGCCGCACAGGAGCTGACCACGCCCAACCTCATCGCCCCCTTCACCGAATACCACGCCGATCTCTCTGCCGCCGGCAGCACCCTGACCATCCCGCTGAAGGATCTGGTGCTGACGTACCAGAACACCTCCTCCACCGCGCTGCGCATCACCGTGGCGCCCAAGGACGCCGCCGCGCCGGTGCTGACCGACATGCGCCGCACCTCCATCTACAACGCCAGCACCACCGAGACGTACACGGCCAACAACACCACCGTCTCCAGCCGCACCGTGCTGGATGACATCGTGTACACCAACTCCCAGGAGACCCACAGCATGCTGATCCGCTAGCAGGACCCCGTCACCAAGCTCTGGTCGCTGTGCGAGATACACTCCTTCCTCTCCGCTGCCGGCGCACGGGTGTCCGTCCGCATCCAGTGGAGCGAATACGATGTGACCTACGACGCGCCCACCATCTGAGCAAACGCCCCCGCAGCCCAAAGGCCGCGGGGGCGTTCCTTATTCGTATACCACAGCGCCGCAGCCCGTCAGCCGCCGCAGCTGCTCCTCTGCCGCCGGGAGGTGCTCTCCCTCCCGGAAAGGCCGCACATATACCGTCTCCCGCTTCGCCCGCCACACCGCGGCGCACTGTCCGTCCGCCACGATCACCGGCCGGATGATGCCCTGCAAGGTGTAGATATCCCGCAGATGCTCCGGCGGCACCATGGGGTTGGTCTTTTTCTCGTACCCCACCAGCAGCGGGTCAAAGGCCGGCAGCACATACACGCCCTGCCCGCCCGGCTCCGTGTCCCGGCGGCAGACCAGACCGTCCTCCCAGTACAACCTCCCTGCCGACACGGCAGAAGCGGCCTCCATCAGCTTCCGGCACTTTCCCTTGCCGTACCGGAAAAAGTAAGCCGCGTCCTCCACACCGCAGGGTGCGTATCCCGCGAGATACCGCCGCATCTGCTCCAGCTCGGCCTCCTCCGCCGCCAGAGGCGCGGTCTGCGGCGCCAGCCGGTAGCACAGCTCCTCCGACACGGTCTGTACGATCTGCCCCCGCTCCATCAGCACCCGGGGCAGACCGCCCCACGCATTGAACAGATAGTCCATCGCCGCCTCCGAGGCTCCGCCCTGCCGGAAGTCCTCCATAATGTCCTTCCGGGCGGTGACGCCACTCTCGATGAGCCGCAGCATCCGCTCCGCGGCCCTCTCCTTTTCGCCGGCGGACAGCAGCGTATCGTCCGCCCAGTAGTCCCGGATGTAGGGCGACCGGTTCCCCTCGTGCATGTACAGACCGTAGTCCGCCGCCGCGTGGAGGTGTATGGTGCCCCGCAGCGTCCACGCCCGGAAATACGCCGCCTCGTCCCGGTCAAGGCCGATGCCCCGCAGCCCGGCCGCCCATCTGGCGCAGCGCAGGAACTGGCTCTGCACGCCCAGCAGCGCCGTCATGGGCACCGCCCCCTCCGCCAGTCCCGCCAGACGCCGCCGCGCCAACTCGTCCTTCCGCATCCCGTCTCCCTCCCTGCCCTGTCTTTTCCGCTCCATGATACCACCCCGCCGCCGGGAAAGTCAAACATCCTCCCGCTCCACCACTTTTTCGCATGACAAGCATCGAAATCATGCGTTTTACAAATGCCCTTTCCCCGGCTATACTGATAAATAGCTTGCGTCCCGCCGCAAAAGCGGCTATAATAGGATGGTTAATATGCGGCAGTATGCCGTTTTACGAGAGAGGATGCAGCCATGAGCACCATCATCACCACCATTGACCGGCACAGCCCCGCGGAAAAAGCCGGTATACAGGTGGGCGAACAGCTTCTGACCATCAACGGCCATACCATCGTGGATGTGCTGGATTACCGCTTTTACGGCTATGACCCCCTGTCCCGCGTGGAGCTGAAAACAGCAGCGGGCGACGTGCGCACCGTCACCATCCGCAAGGCGGAGGGTCAGGATCTGGGCCTCAACTTCGACACCTACCTGATGGACGAGATGCGCTGCTGCTCCAACCACTGCATTTTCTGCTTTGTGGATCAGATGCCGCCGGGAATGCGCTCTACCCTGTACTTCAAGGACGACGATGCGCGGCTCAGCTTCCTGCTGGGCAACTACATCACCCTGACGAACCTGACGGAGCGGGAGGCCCAGCGCATCATCGACCTGCACATCAGCCCCATCAACGTCTCCGTCCACACCACCGACCCCCAGCTGCACTGCACCATGCTGGGCAACAAGAATGCCGAGCGGTCGCTGGACTATATTCAGGCGTTCTGCAAGGCGGGTATCGTCATGAACGGGCAGATCGTCATCTGCCCCGGCTGGAACGACGGCGACCAGCTGCGCCGCACTCTCCGCGACCTGACGGAGTGGCAGTTCTCCAGCTGCTCGCTGGTGCCGGTGGGCATCACCAAGTACCGGCAGGGCCTTGCCAGGCTGCGCCCCGTGGACCGGGAGGACGCCCGCGACATCATCGCCATCGCCGAGGAGTTCGGGCAGGAGAACCTGCGGCGCTTCGGCACCCGGCGCTTCTTCTGCGCCGACGAGCTGTACCTCCGGGCGGGGCTCCCCCTGCCGCAGGAGGACTACTACGAGGGCTACCGCCAGCTGGAAAACGGCGTGGGCATGCTCCGCTCGCTGGAGCAGGACTTCCTCTCCGCCATGGGTCTGGAGGCGCCGGACGCCGCGCCGTCCCCCTTCACCATCGCCACCGGCACCGCCGCCGCCCCGTTCCTGCGGGAGCTGCTGGCCCGGGCCAAGGCGTACTTCCCCCGTCTGGAGGGGCAGGTCATCGCGGTAGAGAACGATTTCTTCGGCCACACCATCGACGTGGCCGGTCTGCTGACAGGGCAGGACCTGTCGGCGCAGCTGCAAAGGGTCCCGTCCCTGGGTCGGGTGCTGCTGCCGCTGCATATGCTGCGCCACGGCGAAACGGTGTTTCTGGACGATTACACCGTGGCGCGTCTGGCGGACGAGTTGGGCTGCCCCGTGCAGATCGTAGGGATCGACGGCGGCGACCTGCTGGACGCCATGCTGGAAAAGGAGGTATAAACTTATGGCAAAGCCTTTGATCGCCATTGTGGGCCGCCCCAACGTGGGCAAGTCCATGCTGTTCAACAAGCTTATCGGAAAACGCCTGTCCATCGTGGAGGACACTCCCGGCGTCACCCGCGACCGCATCTACGGCGAAAGCGAGTGGGCGGGCCGGAAGTTCCGTTTGGTGGACACCGGCGGCATCGAGCCCAACACCGACAACCAGATCCTGGCCTTCATGCGTGAGCAGGCCCAGATCGCCATCGACAACGCGGATGTCATCATCTTCGTCACGGACATCAAGACCGGCCTCACCGCCTCCGATCAGGAGGTGGCAGGCATGCTCCAGCGCAGCCGCAAGCCCATTGTGCTGGCAGTGAACAAGATGGACGCCACCGGCGCCATCGACCCGGACTTCTACGAGTTCTACAACCTGGGTCTGGGCGACCCCATCGCCATCTCCGCCGTCCATGGCCACGGCACCGGCGACCTGCTGGACGCCTGCTTCCAGTACCTGCCGCCGGACGACGGCGAGGAGGAGGACTCCGATGTGGTGCAGGTCGCCATCATCGGCAAGCCCAACGTGGGCAAGTCCAGCCTCACCAATAAAATTCTGGGTGAGCAGCGGGTCATCGTCAGCAACGTGGCCGGCACCACCCGCGACGCCATCGACAGCTATTTTGAGAACGCCTACGGCAAGTACAACTTCATCGACACCGCCGGCATGCGGAAAAAGTCCAAGGTGGACGACAGCATCGAAAAGTACAGCGTCCTCCGGGCCACCATGGCCATTGAGCGCAGCGACGTGTGCCTTATCCTCATCGACGCCCAGGACGGCGTGACGGAGCAGGACACCAAGGTGGCGGGTCTGGCCCACGACGCCGGCAAGGCCTGCATCATCGTGGTGAACAAATGGGACCTCATCGAAAAGGACGGCAAGACCATGGACCGCATGCGGGAGGATATCCGCCGCGACCTGAGCTACATGCCCTATGCCCCCATCCTGTTCATCTCCGCCCTGACGGGCCAGCGCGTGAACCGCCTGTTCGAGCTGATCAACTATGTCAACGATCAGGCCGCCGTGCGCATCACCACCGGCATGCTCAACAGCGTGCTGGCCGATGCCCAGACCCGGGTGCAGCCGCCCACGGACAAGGGCCGCCGCCTGAAGATCTACTACATGACCCAGGTGGGCGTCAAGCCCCCCCACTTCGTGATCTTTTGCAACGACAAGAAGCTGTTCCACTTCTCCTACCAGCGGTATCTGGAAAACCAGATCCGCAGCGTGTTCGGACTGGAGGGCACGCCTATCACCATCACCATTCGCCAGAAAGGAGAGGATGACGGGTGACCTATCTCGCCTGGGCCTCCGTATTCGCCCTGTTCATCATCCTGCTGCTGGGCTATTTTCTGGGCTGCCTCAACGGCTCCGTCATGGTCAGCCACTTCGTCATCAAGGACGATGTGCGCCAGCACGGCAGCGGCAACGCGGGCCTCACCAATTTCTACCGCACCTACGGCGCCAGATACGCTCTGGGCGTCATCCTGTTCGATATGGGCAAGACCGTAGCGGCCTGCCTGATCGGCGGCGCCATCCTCCGCTATCTGGCCGGCGACTGGCAGCTGGGCGTCCTGCTGGGCGGACTGGGCTGCGAGCTGGGCCACATGTTCCCGGTGTTCTTCGGCTTCAAGGGCGGCAAGGGCATCCTGTCCGGCGGCA
>URST01000082.1 GCA_900550585.1 uncultured Eubacteriales bacterium | reverse complement strand
TTAAAATTTCTCTCGAAAATTTTGTTTTGGGGCTTGACTTTTAATAGTTAGTCTTCATGTTTGTGATGGGATGAGGGCTGTTACCGGACGAAGCCGGACACCAGATCGGCCAGCACGGCGGCCATGGCGTCCAGACTGGCGGCGGGGATCCACTCCCGCACACCGTGGTAGTTGTAGCCGCCGGTGGACAGGTTGGGGCAGGGCAGGCCGTCCCAGGACAGCCGCGCCCCGTCGGTGCCGCCCCGGATGGGGACGCACAGCGGCGCGACGCCGTTCTGCCGGAAGGCGTCCTCCGCACGGTGGATCAGCTCCATGTGGGGCAGGATCTTCTCCTTCATGTTGTAGTAGCTGTCGGTGGTGACGGCGGTGGCCGTGCCGGGGCCGTACAGGGCGTTGACAGCGTCGGCGCATCGGTGAAACAGGGCCTTGCGGGCCTCGAAGCCGGCACGGTCGTGGTCGCGGATGATATAGTGCAGGGCGGCCTCCGTCACGTCGCCGGACATGGCGTGCAGGTGGAAGAAGCCCTGATAGCCGTCGGTCTTTTCCGGCACCTCGTCCGCCGGGAGCATGGCGTGGAACGCCATAGCCGCGGTGGCGGCGTTGACCATCACGTCCTTGGCGCTGCCGGGGTGGACGCCCACGCCGCGGAACGTCACATCGCCGGAGGCGGCGTTGAAGTTCTCGTACTCGATCTCGCCCAGCGGGCCGCCGTCCACGGTGTAGCCGTAGTCGCAGGCCAGCTCCGCCACATCCAGACCGTCCACACCGCAGCCGATCTCCTCGTCGGTGGTGAACACCACCCGCACCTCGCCGTGGGGGCGGGCCTGCAGCAGCTCCACGGCAGCCATGATCTCGGCAATGCCGGCCTTGTCGTCGGCGCCCAGCAGGGTGATGCCGTCGGTGACGATCAGCTCCTCGCCGGCGTGGGCGGACAGGCCGGGGCACAGGGACTCCGTCAGAGAGACGGTGTCGGACAGGGGCAGGTCGCCGCCCTGATACAGCACCACGCGGGGCTGCACGTTTTCACCGGGAGCGTCGGGAGACGTGTCCATGTGGGCGATGAGGGCCAGCACGGGGGCGGTGGCGCCCTCCGAGGCGGGCAGGGTGGCGATGACGTTGCCGGCATCGTCCATACGGGCGCCAGTGAGACCCAGCGCCGTCAGCTCCGCCAGCAGGACGCGGCCCAGGTCCTTCTGCCGCTCCGTGGAGGGGGAGGTGCCGGTATGCTCGTCCGAGGTGGTGTAGTAGGTCACATAGCGAAGAAAGCGGGAACGCGCCGATTCCATGGCAAAGTCCTCCTTGCATTTTTTATAGATGTGTCCAGTGTAGCACATCCGGCGGCGGGCTGCAACGGGAAATGCGCGTGCATAGGGACTTGCCGCGGGGGCATAGGTTCAGAGAAAAGGGAGGTATGCGCGTATGATCTCGGCGTTTTTGCTGCTGCTGTGCAACAGCCTGTTTTTGTCGCTGCACCTGTCCGGGGGCGCGGGGTCGTTCCCCAAGCCGCTGACCGCCGCACAGGAGCGGGAGTACCTGCGGCGGTGCGGGGAGGGGGATATGGAGGCCCGGAACCTGCTGGTGGAGCACAACCTGCGGCTGGTGGCGCACATTATCAAAAAATACTACACGCAAACGGACGATCAGGAGGACCTGATCTCCATCGGGACCATTGGGCTGATCAAGGCGGTGAACACGTTCCGGCCCGACAAGGGCATCCGCCTGGCAACGTATGCAAGCAGGTGTATTGAGAATGCTATACTATCGCAGAGGAACAATCGGCAGTTGAGGTGGAAAACCATGAACCTTTTGGGGCAAAATGGTCTATGTATTACTTCTGCGCTTTCAGGTGCTTCACGGCGGCGTCTACCAGTTCCAGCTTCTGCTCCGTGGAGCAGGGCAGCTTCCGGACATTTTTCAGCACCTGACCGGACTGGAACTTTGCCAGCTCCCGTGCAAGCTCCTGCTTTGCCTGCTGTGATTTGGGAAAAATCAGAAATACTTCCACCGCTGTCCCCCTTCCCGGAGAGCTTGATGGTTCACTCTATGCGCGATTTCGGGCGTATATGTAGACGCTTCGCACATTGCGCGTGTCAAATGTCACCAATACTATGTGCAAACCGGGATACTTGATCCGGTCATCTATGCGGCGGAATAATGTCAGGAGAAATCGCTTTCTGAAAAAGATGCTGATATGAGCCGGAAAAGAGAGGGAGTGCAGCTGCACTCCCTCTCTTTTCCATATGCTTTTATCCGGATATGTTATCCCTGTTTCTGCTTCTGGCGGAGCGGCCGCCGTTGAAGGCGGTGCTTCCGGATATCATCACGCCCCGTACTGCGGTGAAAAGGCGCAGCGCCTTTTGAATATGCCGTTTATGAAGGATCTGATATCCCCTAACAATCCGTATTTCCCTGCGCGGATTTGATCCTCCGATACATCTCCTGCATCTGCCGGTCAATTTCGGCGATCTTGCCCGCGCATGCAAGCATCTCCTCATTGATGCCCTCCGGCAGCTTTGTCTTATCTACCTTATACCGGATATCGTGCTCTAAACTGGCCCAAAAGTCCATAGCAATCGTGCGGATCTGAATTTCCGCAGTTACCTGCTCCGTCCTGTCTGACAGATACACCGGCACCCGGATATCCAGATGTAATGAGCGGTATCCGTTATAGTTTGGCGTGCGGATATAGTCTTGCCTTTTGATGATCTTGACATCCTTCTGCAGCTCCAGCATCTCCGCCACCCGGTACACATCGCCGATATAACTGCACACTACCCTGACACCGGCGATATCATTGATGTGCTCCCGCGCTGCCTCAATGGTCAGCGGCAGCCCTTTATTCAGCAGCTTGGCCGCAAGGCTTTCCACAGACTTTACGCGTCCTTCAATGTGGTGGATGGGGTTCCTCGCATAGAGCACCTTGAACTCATTGTTCAGTATTTCAAATTTCAGCGACAGCTGCTTTACAGCGGAATCATAGAGGTTCTGCATGAGCTGTATCTCATATGGATCATTACAAAGTACCGCTCGGAATTCTGTTCTTACCATTTGCTTGTTGCCCTCCCTTTTTAATTCTGCCCTCCGAGGCACCAGACAAAGGCTCTCCATAGCGGACAGATGGCGGCTGAGCTGATGCTGCGTCTTTTTTCAGCATCCACGGTGTAGCAGTCTTGAGGCCTTCTTTCTTGCGCGCCTTCTTTTATCGGAACAGCAAAAGGGTAACCTTCACTACCTGGCTGACGAAGCGGATCATTTCCTCCTTGCTGTACTTGTCATAACCCTCTACAATAACATGCATCAAGCCGTTGGAAAGATGCGTATACATCATCTCCAACTCGGTTTCACTGGCCTTCGGCAATTCCCTGTGCCAATAAGCAAGGCTGTCGGTTTTTGCCAAAGCGATCATTTTCGCAATGACAGCCGAACTGGTATTCCCCAGAATGAGTGTCCGGCAGGCTTCCTGATTTTGATCGACCATGGCATAGAGGGCTTCGATCAGAGCCGCCACATCAAAGGAATTGACATATCGGAGGGATTTCTCAAACTCGTCAATGAGCTCATTCTCAATGCTCTCCAGCAGTGCAAAGCAGTCGCTGTAATGGGTATAGAAAGTAGCCCGGTTGATCTGGGATAGTTGGCAGAGCTCCTTTACCGTGATTTTATTGACCGGTTTCTCCTTCAGCAGCTTCAAAAAAGACTGCTTGAGTATCATCTGTGTATAGCGTTTCCTCGCATCCAGTTTCGCCATCCGGAAATCTCCCTCAAAAAGATCATCACGTTCCTCAACACACCGGCGGGCTGTGTTGATTTAATTTCAGCTGTACAGTAAGTGCTGATTGTTTCTGTTTTTCACTTCAAGTATACTATACTTGTGAAAGATAATCAACACCTGTGCAATTATTTTGAGAGGAGGCTTTTTGAATGTTTGATAAATATCTAATTACAGGCGCTACCGGCTTCCTCGGCAGAGCCGTTGCGGCGGAGCTGGTACGCCACGATGCTCAGGTGCGTGCGCTTGTGCTGCATAACGACCCCTATATCAGCCTGCTCCCAAAGGAAGTTCGTACCGTCGCCGGCGATGTGTGTGATAAAAGCTCTCTTGCGGACTTTTTTGCGGACGCCGACAGCCGTACCTGTGTGATCCACTGCGCAGGCATCGTCTCCGTCGCGTCCAGACCCGGCCCGAAGCTCTATCAGGTCAATGTGGGCGGAACATGGAGCATCCTTCGGCAATGCTTAGAGCACGATGTGGGAAGATTCATTTATGTCAGCTCCGTCCATGCCATACCGGAAAAACCGGAGGGCTGCGTTATCACGGAAAGCTGTGACTTCTCCCCGGGTCTTGTAGACGGCGATTACGCAAAGAGCAAGGCGGCCGCAACCGAACTGGTCTTCGATGCGGCAGAGCGTGGGCTGAATGCCAGCATTGTCTTTCCCTCCGGCATCATCGGGCCAGGCGACATACAGGGAGGGAGCTTCACCTCAATGGCAAAGTCTTTTCTGGCCGGGAAGTTGCCCTTTGCCGTTCGCGGCGGGTATAATTTTGTGGATGTACGGGATGTGGCAAAAGGCATTCTGGCCTGCTCCGAAAGCGGAGAGCCCGGCAAGGGCTACATTCTGTCCGGCCACTATATTACAATTCGCAAGATGCTTCAGCTTGTCGGAAAGGCCGCAAAGCTGAAGTATCACCCCATCTGTCTGCCATTGGGTCTTGCAAAGTTGGCGGCTCCATACTGCGAACGCCGGAGTCTGAAGGATCGAAAGCCGCTGTTTTTCACCCCCTATTCCGTTGCCGTCCTCGCTTCAAACGGGCAATTCAGCCATGCCGCCGCATCGGAACGCTTCGCGTATCAGCCGCGCCCCATGGGGGAGACTTTGCGGGACATGGCAGTCTGGCTTATGGCGCGGAAGGAAAAGGGCGAGCTATGAGTTCACCTCTGCGTCATGATGCCCCGCCTCTTGTGTAAGGAGCGAGCCTCCCGCCGCCATAAAGGATATCTTGACGGGCCTGCTGCGGGAGGACGCTCTCAGGAGCGTCCTCCCGCTTCCTTTCCCGTCCGGCAGGAAAGAGTTGCGGCGGGCGGCGTTTTATGCTATATATTAAAATATATTAAGATGTGTCTGCGGATACAGCCTGAAGAAAGCGAGGGCATTGTCTCTTGAAAGCGACCACCAAGCATCTGCTGCCGACGGTCTTCGTGTTTGCGGCAATCGCCATAGCCTATGCCTGTCGGATGCTGGCGAAATTCGACATCGGCGGCCCCGCCGTGAACCATATCCGGACAGCGCTCTATCTGCTGCTTTTCACCCTGTGGGGCTTTTCCCTTGGCCGGCGCATTATCCAGCGGCAGGCGCTGCACTGCCTGCGGCTGACGGCGGCGCTGATGCTGCTGTGGCTCATACTGCGGACGCTGAAATACAGCGTTATTACCGGTCCGGCGGCGGGGCGGTACATATGGTATCTCTACTATCTGCCGATGCTGTTCCTCCCTCTGCTGTGTGTGTATATCGCCCTGTCCATGGGAAAGTCAGAGGACTACCGCCTGAGCCGAGGGACCGGTATGCTGTCGATCATCCCTGCGGCACTGTTTCTGTTGGTGATCACCAACGACCTGCATCAGCAGGTATTTGCCTTCAAAAGCGGTGTCCCCGGATTGCCGGTTTCCGGCACATATTCCTACCGCCCGCTGTATTTTATCTGTCTTGGCTGGATGGTGGTCTGTATGGCTTTTTCCCTTGTCTGCCTGTTCCGGAAGAGCCGTATCCCAAGTGGTGAAGGAAAGCGGATAACACCGTTTGTGCTGGGCTGTGCGATGCTCCTGTACAGTATTCTCTATCTGTCGGGTATTCCGGCTGTTCGGTGGTGGTTCGGCGATATGAACGTGATGTTCTGCCTGATGTATGCCGCCATCTATGAAAGCTGTATCCGCTGCCGTATGATACCGTCCAACACGGGATATGTGGAACTGTTTGAGGCATCAACGCTGGCGGCCTGTATCGCAGATCGCAGCGGCCGGATCGTCCTGCGCTCCCGTGCCGCAGGTGAGGATATGACCTGCCCGCAAGAGGGGCAGCGGATCGTTCGGCCCGATGGCATGCGCATTTCCTCGGCGCCCATCAGCGGCGGCTACGCCGTTTGGCAGGACAATGTGCGCCAGCTGGCGGAGCTGCGCACCCGGCTGAATGCGAACAAGGAGGAAATGGAACGCAACAAGAAGAAGCTGAAGGACGCCTATCTTGTTCAGAAAAGTCTGCATGAGCTGACCGAAAAGAACCGCATATACAATGAACTGGAGGCAAAGCACAGCAGGCAGGCAGCCCAGATGCGGCAGATGCTTGCCCAATGCGAGAGATCCGGACCCGCCGAGAGGCGAAGCCTGCTGAAGAAGGTGCTGCTGCTGGGCACCTACATCAAGCGCAGCGCCAATTTGTACTTCCTCAGCAGCGAGTACCAGTGGCTGCCGCAGCAGGAGCTGCGGCTGACGGTCGACGAAGCCGTGCGGGCCTTGACCGCCTGCGGCACGGAGTGCGGCGTGATCTATCGCACAACAGAGCCGATACGCGCCTCTGAGGTCGTGCGTCTGTTCGATCTGCTGGAAATCGTCGCAGAGACCACGGTAGACGATCTGCGCTCACTGTTTATCTCCGTTTCCGACAGCGCGATGGATCTGTCGGTGGAGTGCGCCGCCGATCTGTCGGCGATCGCCTCCCCGGAGGTGACGGTGCGGCAGGAGGACGGCTTGTGGCTGATCCGCACAGGGATAAGGGGGCGGGAGGATGCATAAGCTGAGACGCTTCGGGTTTAACGCCATCAAGGAGAGCTTTGACCGGCTGCCCACCGCCGTATGCTTTTTTGACCGCTCGGGCGGCATCGTGCTGTGCAACCGGCAGATGTATCGGCTGAGCCAGTATCTGCTGAACAGCGATCTGCAGTATCTGGAGGAGCTTCAAAAGGCGCTGGCCTCTCCGCCAAAGGGCATAATACCTATTGCCAGCACGGAGAATACCTACCGCTTTCCGGACGGGCTGGTATGGAAATTTGAGAAGGCGGCCGTGACCGACCGATATGGGGAGACGTATATACAGCTGACCGCCGCAGATGTTACGGCGCTGCACCGGGCGCTGGAGCAGCTGGCCGAGGATAACCGAAGGCTTGAACAGGACGCGGAAAAGCTGCGGCGTCTTTCGGAAAACGTGGCGGCGGTGGCGCGGGAGAGGGAACAGCTTGCCGCCAAATCCGCCATGCACGATAGCCTTGCCGCCTGTATTACCGTCACGAAGCAATATCTGGCCGGAGATCTTGGCGGCATCAACGCAGACGTTGTGCTGCGGGAATGGGAAAAAAGCATCGTCTTTCGTGACGCAGAACGCTTGCCGGTAAGGGAGGCGCTGTATGAAAGCGCGGCCGGCAGCGGCGTGGCCATCAGAATAAGAGGTACAGAGCCGGCGGGAGGCGCGGCGGATCTGATGTATGCCGCCATGCAGGTCTGCCTGAGCAACGCCATACAGTACGCGCAGGCAACCGAACTGATCGCCAACATCTGGGAGGACGGCGACAGATATACCGTCCTGATCCGAAATAACGGAAAGCCGCCGGAAAAGACCATCACAGAGGGCGGCGGTCTGTCCAATCTGCGCCGCAGGATCGAAAGGATCGGCGGGACCATGACGGTGCAGAGCCTGCCGGAGTTCGCGCTGGTGATAGGAATACCAAATCGGGAGAATTTGGAGGAGGGGAACGAATGGCTGTCAGAGACATATTGATCGTTGAGGATCAGGCGCTTGCCAGGATGTATCTATGCTCCTGCGTGGAAAAATGCGCAGACTGCCGGGTGGCGGGCACGCTGAGTCGTGCTGATGCGGCGCTCCGGCGGTGCGGCGACAGTCATATCGACCTGATTTTAATGGATATCTGCACCGAAAACGACTCGGACGGCTTAACCGCCGCTGAGGAGATCAAGAAGATCTATCCCCGGATCAAAATCGTGATGGTGACCTCCATGCTGGAGGGGCGGTTCCTGGCGCGGGCAAGAAAAATCGGCGCCGACAGCTTCTGGTATAAGGATTCCCCCTCCGGCGATCTTGTCGGCGTGATCGAGGGGACGCTTTCCGGAAAGAGCTATTGGCCGGACAGCACGCCGGCAGTGCAGCTGGGGAACACCCTTTCCTGCGGCCTGTCCGATCAGGAACTGGAGACGCTGCGCCTGCTCTGTGAGGGGCAGACCAACGCCGAGATCGCCGCGGGGATGAACGTGGCGGAATCCACAGTGCGTACCTATATCAACCGGATGCTGGAGAAAACCGGATACCCCAACCGCAACCGGCTGATGGTTGCCGCTGTCAGCAAGCGGCTGGTGGTGCCGGGGAGCCTGT
>URST01000081.1 GCA_900550585.1 uncultured Eubacteriales bacterium | reverse complement strand
TAGCCAACATACATACCACAAGCCGACCTTAATAGCTATCGGAGATGGGCAGAGTAATGTATATCACAGCATTTTAACTGAGAGCAGCAACCAGAGCGCAGGTATTCAACTTGCGGATTATCACCGCCTGTCTCTCGACGAGCTGTGCCGCCGCACGGAGGCGCTCGCCCGTAGGGAGCTTTCCCTGTCCTGATACCGGCAGGCGTTTGAAAAAGATCCAATATGGCGCAGGGGCACCACCCGGTGGGTGGTGCCCCTGCGCCATATGTTAAAGGAGTCCATGAAAAAGGCTTTTTTTCTTCCGTTCGGTGTCGTAGACGCAGCCCCGGTCAAAGCCCAGCAGCTTTTTCCGGAAACCCTGGCCGATCTGGTCAAAGGAGGACACGCTGTACACCTGGCGGGGATGTCGCTCCGCCCAGAGGCGGCACAGTGCGGCAGCCAGTTCCGGTGCCGCGCCGTCCATATCCAGCAGCATGGGCGTCACATAGAGCGTGAGCACCATCCGCAGCGGCAGCGTATCGCCCCGGCGTCCGCCGGTACGCTCCACCGCATCCAGCAGCGCCGCCGCCAGCTGCTCCGGCGGCGTTTCCGCCAGTGCACAGGCGTAGGCCGCCGCATACCGCTCCTTGTAATCGCAAAAGGCGTCCGGGTACGACTCCGCCGTAAAGCGGCGGAGCCACGGCTCCGTCTCCCGCAGGGACGCCGACAGGGTCTGTGTATCGTATGACATGACGGCACCGTCCTTTCTCAGATCAGATGCAGGTGTGCCATGGCCCGGTAGATACCGTCCTCCCGCAGCGGGGAGGTGACATACTCCGCTGCCGCAGCCACCTCCGCCGGGGCGTTCCCCATGGCGATGGGGTGTCCCACGCACCGCAGCATGGACAGGTCGTTGGTGCTGTCGCCAATGGCGCAGCAGTCCTCCAGCGGCGTATGCAGCAGCTGGGCCAGCTTCCGGCAGCCGGCGCCCTTGCTGTGGCCCCGCTTCGGCAGCTCATACATCCGCCGTCCCTGGTCGATGATCTCGCAGTAGGGCCGGATGAAGGCCAGAAACTCCTGCAGGCGGCTGTCCGGCGTGTAGGAGATGCTCAGCTTGTCGCAGCGGAAACGCTCGTCTGTCAGCGGGGACACGACGACCTCGCCGTTGCGGCGCAGCCTGTCCACCGCGATCTGCAGATTCGGCGCCAGCGGCGGGAAGGAGTTCTCCAGCCAGAAGCCCTCCTCCGACTCGAAATACATCCCCAGACGGCAGGCATGGCCCGTCCGGGCGATAAGACGGCTGGTCTCGCGGTCAAAGCCGTCGCGCAGCAGGGTCTTTCCCTGAAAGATCAGGTGCTGCCCGCAGCTGCACACATAGCCGTCGAAGTCCAGCGCATCCAGCGCAGGGTCCCTGTCCCGGAAGGGGCGGCCGGTGTTTACCACGCAATAGTGCCCGTTCTCCCGCAGCCGCCGGATGGCCAGCGCCGCGGAGGGCGGTATGTTGCCGTCCTCGTCCACCAGCGTACCGTCCAGATCGAAAAACACGATGCTCATGGTTTTCCCTTCTTATGACAGCAGAAGCTCGATCAGCTCCTCGTTCTTCAGCCCACTGAAATAGCGGCCCGCATCCTCCTGCGCCAGCGCCTCCCGGAGGTTCTGCTCCTCCAGCCGCACGCCCACCAGCTTTTCCGCCAGCACCTCCGGCTCCACCACGCTGAAAAAGTCGCCGGTGAACGCGATGTGCTCGATGACGCCGTGGTCGGTGGACAGATGCGCCTCCACGCCGCCGCAGGCGGGAAATCTCTTTTTCCTGGTCATCTCGCATTCCCGGGACTGGCCGTAGTTCCACTCCCATGTGGCGTAGCGCTGCTCCCGCAGCCGGGCGATCTGTGCCTTGTCCTCCTCGGTAAAGACATACTCCTCGCCAGGCTGCTGCGCCAGGATATTCTCCAGCAGCACGCGGCGGAACTCCTCCAGCTCCACGGGATGGGGCATGTGCTGGCGCACGGTGGTGACGCGGCTCCGGACGGAGGCCACGCCCTTGGCGGCGATCTTCTCCTGATCCACATGGAGGGCCTGCGCCACCCGGTTCAGATCGGAATCGAACATGATGGTGCCGTGGTGCATCACACGGCCCTCCCGCAGATACTGGGAGTTGCCGGAAAATTTCTGCCCGTCGATGGTCATGTCGTTCCGCCCGTTGACCTCGGCAGTGACGCCCAGCGCCGCCAGCGCGGCTACCACCGGCTGGCAGAACAGCTGGAAATTGATGGCGTCCATATCGCCGGCATCGGCGATGAACGTAAAGTTCAGGTTTCCCATGTCGTGGTATACCGCGCCGCCGCCGGACAGCCGCCGCACCACCCGCACGCCGTTCTCCCGGACGAATTGCTGGTTGATCTCGGCGGCGGTGTTCTGGTGCTTGCCGATGATGATGGCGTTGTCGTTCTGCCACAGCATGAAATAGGTGCGGTCCCGGGGCAGCGCGTCGAACACATACTGCTCCGCCGCCAGATTCCACGCGGGATCGGTGGTATAGAGGTTCAGATAGGACAATTTCGGCTGGTTCATAGTGATTCTCCTTATGTCAGTAGTCAGACCGGCCCGGTGGAGCCGCGTATCACCAGTGTTGGCTGGCATTGTACCTGAAAGCGTGCGATCCCCGCCCATATCTGCTCCTCGGTGGACAGGTCCGTCCGGTTCAGGAGCGTGGTCAGGGCGGCCCGCGCCACCACATCCGGGTGATATTCGATGGTGGTCAGAGAGACACGCTCCATCTGAGAAAACAGGATGTCATCCGACCCGATGACGGACAGGTCCTCCGGCACGCGGCAGCCCTGCCGGGCCAGCGCGTCGATGGCGCCGTAGGCCATCAGGTCATTGACACAGATCAGTCCGGTAATGCCCTTCTCCGCGATCTGCGGGTCCTGGGCCAGATCGTAGCCCGTCTGATAGTGGTAGCTTCTCTCGTTCAGCATGCTGCTCCAGCTGTCCGCGTGGGTCAGGATCAGCGGGGGCTGCTGGTCGCCGTTCTTCCGGATCTCCGCCAGAATACCGGCCAGCCGGGTGGCGCCGGCCGTGGTGTTCCGGTCCGAGGCGTGGGACAGCACGGCGATCCGCCGGTGCCCCATGGAGATCAGGTGATCGGCGGCAATGGCGCCCGCCTCGAAGTGGTTCATCTCCACGATATCCCCATGCACCCGGCTGGACTTATCGCAGATGGTCACGATGGGGATCTGCGCATTGGCCTTTTCATAGGCCTCCGTACCGTCCGCCGGATACAGGAAGATCACGCCCAGATAGTGCTGCCGGATGGCCATATCCAGCGCGTCCGCCTCCAGCTCCGGGTGGTGGTAGGTGCTCACCGCGGTGATGCGGATGCCCTGGGCGATGGCGGCCCGGTCCAGGCTCTGCAGCATCTCGGCGTAGTAGGGGTTCGTGACCTGCACGGTGATGGCCAGGATGTGGCGGCTCCGCGCCGTCCGTCCGGCCCGTTTCCGCATCTGGTAGTTGGCGGACTTGGCCGCCTCCAGAACGCGCTGCACCGTCTCCTCCGGAAAGGCGTCATACCGCTGGTTCAGGATCATGGACACCGCCGACTGGGACACGCCGGCCATCTCCGCGATATCCCGCATGGTCACTCGTTTTCCGCTCACGCTTTCTGCTCCCGCCCTTCGTATTGGACTGCTCAATTATTACTAAACAGTATACATCAGCCCGGCGGCAAATGGAAGATGTGATTTTGGCCAAAAACCCACCGGTTTGTCTGGTAACTTTGCCAGTTCCCGCGCTGTCCTCCACATTTTACACAAAGATAGTCCGATTATGCTTGACATTTTTCAGGTGGGTGATATAGTAAAAGAGGAAATATTCCTTAAAATATTACTAATTTTGGAGGGTCACATACAATGGAAACGTTTGACATTCTCGTGATCGGCGGCGGCCCCGGCGGCTACTCTCTGGCTATCGCGGCGGCCCGCAAGGGCCTGAAGGTGGCGCTCTTTGAAAAGGAGCACCTAGGCGGCACCTGCCTGAACATCGGCTGCATCCCCACCAAGTATCTGGTGGACAAGGCCAACACCCTGGAGAAGCTCCGCGGTCTGGTGAAGAAGGAGATCTTTATGGAGGCCGGCAGTCTCAACTACCAGCAGGTCCAGAAGGGCAAGAGCGACGTTACCGCCAAGCTGGTGGGCGGCGTCAGCTTCCTGCTGAAGAAAAGCGGCGTCACGGTGATCACCGGAGAGGCCGTTCTGAAGGCCGACCGCGTGGTGGAATGCGGCGGCCAGCAGTACAGCGGCAAAAACGTGGTCATCGCCACCGGCAGCGTGCCGATGATGATCCCCGTCCCCGGGTACGAGTACTGCATCGACTCCACCGGCGCGCTGGCGCTGCCCACGCTGCCCGCCAGCATGGTGGTCATGGGCGGCGGCGTCATCGGCCTGGAGCTGGCCTGCGCCTTCGCGGCCTACGGCACGCAGATCACCGTGGTGGAGATGATGCCCGAGCTGCTGCCCCGCGAACAGAAGGAGGCCGTGCGCATCCTGACAAGGGAGATGAAGAAGCTGGGCATCGTGCTGAAGACCGGCGCGAAAATGCTGCGCATCGAGAAGAACGGCCAGCTGCTGCGCGCGGTCTATGAGATCGGCGGCGCCGAGGAGTCCGTGGACTGCGAGCAGGTCCTGATGGCCGCCGGGCGCAGGACCAACCTCACCGGCATCGACGCGCAGGCGCTGGGCCTGGCGCTGGATCAGAAGCACTGCATCGTGGTGGATGACCACCTGCGCACCAATCTGCCCGGCGTTTACGCCATCGGCGACGTGGTGGGCGGCTATCAGCTGGCCCACGCCGCCTATGCCGAGGGCGAGGCCGCGCTGGCCGATATTCTGGGCGAGGACAAGCCCTACGGCACCATGCCGGTGCCCGTCTGCACCTACACGCTGCCGGTGCTGGCCTCTGTGGGTCTGACCACCGAGGCCGCCGCACAGGCCGGGTACGAGCCGGTGATGGGCTCCTTTGATTACAGCGCCAACGGCATGGCGCTGGCAGAGGGCGCCGTGGGCCGCGTGTTCGTGGTGGCCGATAAGGCGACCACAAAGACGCTGGGCGTCACCATCGTGGGTGAAAATTCCTCTGAGATGATCGCCTTCGCCGTAGCCGCCGTGGCGGAGGGCTGGACCACCGACCAGTGGGAAAAGACCATCGTGGCCCATCCGTCCCTGTGCGAGATGGTCCGCGAGGCGGCGCTGGCCGCGTTCGGACGCTCCGTCCACTCCGCCTGATCCCGACTTCCAAGGCAGGCCCGCCCGCAAACGGGCGGGCCTGCGGATCTGTCCCACCGTTCCGGAAAGGAGATGTTTTTCGTGGTCTGCTCCGTTTGCCATACAGCCAATGCCGGCGTATATGTCACCATCGGCTCCGTGCGGTTTTTGCTGGATGCCCTGCCGCGCCACGCGGTCAACGGCTTCGCGGCGCTGACGCCCCAGCAGGCGGAGGAGCTGCTGGACACGGTCTTTCCGCCCGACCTGCTGCTGGTGACCCACTGCCACCCGGATCACTACTCTGACACCTTTACCGCCATGGCCGCGGACCGCTTTCCGGAGATGGAGGTGATCCGCCCGTGGAAGGAGCTGTCCGGCACCCGGCTGCTGCGGGAGGCGTACAGCGTGCAGTGGTTCCCGCTGCACCACGCCCATCAGGAGTCCGCCCCTCAGGTGCAGAACTACGGATACCTGATCGAAGCGGAGGGCCGCCGCATTTTCTGCCCCGGCGATGCCGACCCCCGTTTCCCGGAGGTCTTTGCGCTGGTGGACGGTCTGCGCCCGGATGTGGCCATTCTCAACTTCCCGTGGGTCACGCTGTCCAGCGCCCGCAAGGCGCTGAACGCCATGGCGCCGCGCTGCACGGTGCTGACGCACCTGCCCCCCGCCAGCAACGACCCACTGGGCTTCCATCGCGCGGTGGAGCACGCCATGCAGGGTCTGCCCAACACCGTTGTGCTGGACCGGTTCCTGCAGACGGTCACGTTCGACGTGTGAGGCCGGACGTACAAAGAAAAAAAGATGACGGCCCAAGGCCGTCATCTTTTTTTCTTTGTACGCTTACTTGATGCCGCTTATCAGCATGTCCACGCTGTCCTTCCAGCCCTTGTACAGCTCCTCCGCCTGCTGCGCAGGCATGGCGCGCACATACTCCGCGTTGGTCTGGCGCAGTGCCGCGATCTCGTCGTAGCTCTTGTAGAAGCCGGTAGCCAGTCCGCCCGCGAAGGCGGAGCCAAGGGCGGAGAGCTCCTCCACCTTGTTCCGCACGATGCGGGTGTTCAGGATATCCGCCGTGAACTGCATCAGGAATTTGTTGTTGGTCGGCCCGCCGTCCACCCGCAGCTCGCCGAGGGTGAAGTCCGCGTCCGCCATCATGGGTTCGATAATGTCGCGCATCTGGTAGGTGATGGACTCCACACCGGCGCGCACGATATGGCGCTTGTCGGTGAAGCGGTTCATGCCGCAGATCATGGCGCGGGCGTTGCTCTGCCAGTAGGGTGCGCCCAGCCCGGTAAAGGCCGGCACCAGGTATACGCCCTGCGTGGAATCCACCATTTCAGCAAACTCGCCGGACTGGGCGCTGCTGTCGATCAACTCCATCTGGTCTTTCAGCCAGCGGATGGTATCGCCCATGCACACGATGGTGCCCTCGAACACATAGGACACCTTGTGGTCCAGGCCCCACGCGATGGAGGTGTTGAGGCGGCTGGCGGAGCGCATGGGTTTGTCGCCGATGTTGACCATCAGGGAGCCGCCGGTGCCGAAGGAGCACTTGCCCATGCCGCGCTCCCAGCACATCTGTGCGAACAGCGCGCCGTGGGAATCGCCCATATCGCCCGCCACCGGGATCGGCTCGTCAAAAATGCCGTCCACCGTGGTGTAGCCGTAGATCTCGTCGGAGAAGTGGACCTCCGGCATCTGCACATCCTGCAGGCCGAATATCTTCAGCAGCTTTTCGTCCCACTTCAGCTCACGAATGTTGAACAGCTGCGTGCGGGAGGCGTTGGAATAGTCGGTGACGTGCCTGCCCGTGAGGTTCCAGATCACCCAGCTGTCCATGGTGCCGAACATCAGCCCCGTCTGCGCAGGCGTGTTCTCCTTGATCCAGCAGGCCTTCGCCGCGGAAAAATAGGGGGACAGCTGCAGGCCGGTGGCCTCGGTGATGTAATCGCTGTGCTGCTGGATCTCCGGCCGGCGGACGATGTAGTCCGCACGGGAGCACTGCCACACGATGGCGTTGTACACCGGGCCGCCCTCGGCGGTCCACATCATGGTGGTCTCCCGCTGGTTGGTCACGGCGATGAAGGCGATGTCGCGTTTGGCAACGCCGGACTTCTCAATGACCTGGCGGATCGCCTCCACGATATTGTGCCAGATCTCCGTGGGGTCATGCTCCACCCAGCCCTGCCGGGGAGAGATCTGCTTGTGCATCACATCGCAGCGCTCCACCACATTGGAGCGGCGGTCGAACAGGATCGCCTTGGTCGTGGTGGTGCTTTGGTCAATGGCAAGAATGTATTCTCCCATCATCAATGCCTCCTATCCCGTTTTCAGGCCAGGCTCTCCAGCCGGGCGGCCAGAGCCGTCATAAACTTGGCGGCGGTAGCGCCGTCGATCATCCGGTGGTCGGAGGAGATGGCCATGCGCATGGTCTTGCCGATCACGATCTGGCCATTCTTCACCACGGGCTTTTCGGACATCTTGGACACCGCCAGGATCGCGCCCTCCGGCGAAGAAACGATGGCGTTGAAGAAGTCCACATTAAAGATACCCAGATTGCTGATGGTAAATACGCCGCCGGTCATCTGCTCCATGGTATACAGGCCCTTGGCGGAGCCGGCCTTGATCTCCTCCATGCCGGCGTGTACCTCCTCCAGGCTCTTTTTGTCCACATCGCGGATGACGGGGACCAGCAGGCCGCGGGGCGTATCCACCGCGATGCCGATATGGATATCCTCGTGAATGACCAGATGGTCCTCCGCCCAGCTGGAGCGGATCACAGGGAAGTCGGCCAGCGTATCCGCCACGGCCTTGGCCAGAATGGTGGTGTAGGAGGGCTTGAAGCCCAGCGACTTGCGGTAGGCGATCATCGGCTCGCAGTCGATCTCCGTCTCCACGGCGAACTGGGGGATCTGCCAGCTGCGGACCATCTGCTTGCCCATGGCCTTGCCCACAGGCGTCAATTTCTTCTCAATATCAGCCATCGACTTCCACCCACGCGATCGTCTTGGTGATCTCCACTGTGTCGCCCTCCTGTGCCACGATCTCGCACAGTGTTCCGTTGACGGTGGACTCCACATCCGTAACTGCCTTATCCGTTTCGATCTTGCACAGCACGTCGCCCTCGGCCACGTGGTCGCCGACCTTCT
>URST01000080.1 GCA_900550585.1 uncultured Eubacteriales bacterium | reverse complement strand
ACGAGGCCAAGATGGGCCTGGTGGGCTACGCCACCTCCGACGTGGTGCTGGAGGATGTCCGCGTCCACAAGAGCGACATGCTGGGCAAGGAGAACATGGGCTTCATCAACGCCATGAAGACGCTGGACGGCGGCCGTCTGGGCGTGTCCGCCCAGTCCATCGGTCTGGCCCAGGGCTGCCTGGACGAGGCCATCAAGTACTCCAAGGAGCGTGTGCAGTTCGGCAAGCCCATCTGCAAGAACCAGGCCATCGCCTTTATGCTGGCGGATATGGCCACCAAGCTCACCGCCGCCAAGGAGCTGGTCTACATGGCCGCCCAGATGAAGGATAAGAACGATCCCAACGCCTCCATGTACTGCTCCATGGCCAAGTATTTCGCCTCCGAGACGTGCAACGAGATCGCGGCCAAGGCCGTGCAGATCCACGGCGGCTACGGGTATATCAAGGAGTATCCCGTGGAGCGCAAGTACCGCGACTGCCGCGTGTTCACCATCTATGAGGGCACCTCTCAGGTCCAGCAGATGGTCATTTCCGGCAATCTGCTGAAGTGATGAGGAAAGGAGCAACGAACATATGAAGATCATCGTTTGTGTCAAGCAGGTCCCCGATACCTCCGGCAAGGTGGCCGTCAACGCCGACGGCACGCTGGATCGTGCGTCCATGCAGACCATTATCAATCCCGACGATATGAACGCCATCGAGGCCGCCCTGACCCTGAAGGATCAGCTGGGCTGCCCCGTCATCGCCGTGTCCATGGGACCCCCTCCCGCCGCCGGTATGCTGCTGGAGCTGAAGGCCATGGGCGTGGACAAGGCCGTGCTGGTGTCCGCCCGCGAGTTCGGCGGTTCCGATACCTTCGCCACCTCCCAGATCCTGGCGGCTGCCATCAAGAATCTGGGCGTAGACGCCGATGACATCATCTTCTGCGGCCGTCAGGCCATCGACGGCGACACCGCCCAGGTGGGCCCCCAGATCGCCGAGAAGCTGGAGATCCCCCAGGTGTCCTATGTGGCCGACATCAAGAAGGAGGGCAATACCCTCACCGTCCGGCGCATGCTGGAGGACGGCTATATGACCGTGCAGGTGCAGACCCCCTGCCTGCTGACCTGCATCAAGGAGCTGAACAGCCCCCGCTACATGACCATCCGCGGCATTCTGGACTGCGACAACGAGCCTGTCACCGTGCTGGACTACAACGCGCTGAAGGACGATCCCCTCATCGAGGTGGACACCATTGGCCTGAAGGGCTCTCCCACCAATATCTACAAGAGCTTCACGCCTCCCCAGAAGGGCGTCGGCATGATGCTGGACGGCAGCGGCAAGGAGGCCGTGGAGCAGCTGTTCGGCATCCTGTCCACCAAGCACATCATCTGAGAAGGGAGAAACGATATGTCTACTTTTATGAATACCGACCCCAAGGCGTTCTCCGGCGTGTGGGTCTTTTGTGAGCAGCGCCAGGGCGTGATGATGCCCACCACCTTCGAGCTGATCTCCGAGGGCCGCAAGCTGGCTGACGAGCTGGGCGTGCAGCTCAGCGGCATCCTGCTGGGCGACAACGTGGACGGCATCGCCGCGGAGCTGGGCGGCTACGGCGCCGACAAGGTGTATGTGTACAACAGCCCCCTGCTGAAGGACTACACCACCGACGCCTATACCAAGGTCATCACCGACGCGGTGCATGAATTCAAGCCCGAGATCCTGCTGTTCGGCGCCAGCCACATCGGCCGCGATCTGGCTCCCCGCTGCGCCGCCCGCCTCCACACCGGTCTGTGCGCCGACTGCACCCATCTGGACGTGGACCTCAACGGCTACATCAACTTCCTGCGCACCGGCTCCTCGCTGGACGTGGATTCCATGAACTTTGCAACGAAGCTGTTCGATGTCAACACCAACCTGAAGATGACCCGTCCGGCCTTCGGCGGTCACCTGATGGCCACCATCGTGTGCCCCCGCTTCCGCCCTGCCATGGCCACCGTGCGCCCCGGCGTCATGAAGAAGCGCGATTTTGATGCCGCCGGCGTGGAGAAGGTGGAGATCATCCACCCCGACTTCACCCTGACCGAGGCCGACATCAAGACCAAGGTGCTGGAGATCGTCAAGGCCGCCCGCGCCATGGTGGACCTCACCGGCGCGGAGGTGGTGGTGTCCGTGGGCCGCGGCATCGCCAAGGACGTGGACAAGGGCATCGCCCTGGCTGAGGAGCTGGCCGCCCTCATGGGCGGCGTGGTGGGCGCGTCCCGCGCCGTGGTGGACTCCGGCTGGATGACCGCCGATCATCAGGTGGGCCAGACCGGCAAGACCGTCCATCCCCGCATCTATGTGGCGCTGGGCATCTCCGGTGCCATCCAGCACAAGGCCGGCATGCAGGACTCCGAGTGCATCATCGCCGTCAACAAGAGCGACGTGGCCCCCATCTTTGAGGTGGCGGACTACGGCATCTGCGGCGACCTGTTCAAGGTCGTGCCGCTGATGATCGAGGAAATGAAGGCGCTGAAGAAATAACTTTTTCCCCTCCCCACAACAGCAGACGCCCGAGGGCCTGTCCCCCGGGCGTTTGCTGTGGGGCGCGGGTGTGAAAGAAGTAACGCTTGCAGTTTTCCGGGTTTTCCGGTATAATGCACCCTGTTTTTCGGAAAGGAGGGACGGCGAATGTCCGTACACATCGACTGGCAGCCCATTGAGGGCAGGCGCGCCAGCGAGGCCATTTACGAGCAGCTGCGGCAGCACATCACCTCCGGGCGCCTGAAGCCCGGCGATCGCCTGCCCTCCGAGCGGGCCATGATGCAGCAGCTGGGCCGCAGCCGCCCCACCATCCGGGAGGCGCTGCGCATGCTGGAGCAGGGGGGCTATGTGTCCTCCACCCACGGCGCCAGCGGCGCCGTGGTGCAGGAGCTGACGCTGAACGGCGTGGAGCAGCCCCTGACGGAGATGATCCAACTCAACCAGATCTCGCTGGAGGAGCTGGGCGAGTACCGGGAGGTCAACGACAGCACCATCGCCGGCTGGGCGGCCCAGCGCCGGACCGATGAGGATATCGCCGCGCTGGAGCAGTGTCTTGCCCAGGCGGAGGAGTCGCTGGGCGACTACCGCCGGTTCGTGGAGCTGGACGTGGAGTTCCACAGCCTGCTGTCCCGGGCCACCGGCAATCAGGTGGCCGTCATCGTTACGGATGTGCTGGGCAGCGTGGAGCAGCAGACGCTGCTGAAAAAGATGCTGACCATCTCCGCCGGGGACCGTCGGGCGCTGGCCTGCCGCATTCTGGAGCGGCACCGGGAGATCCTGTCCGCCATCTGCCGGCAGGACGACGCATCGGCCCGCCGGGCCATGCGGGAGCACACCCGCGCCGCCGGTCAGGATCTGAAGGTCTGAAACATGAAAAAAGAAATTCCCCTCATTCTTCATGATGAGGGGGAATTTCTTTCATCATGCACATCATCATGCGCACGAAAACACGTTATTTTTGCAGAATGGCATCCACCACACCGTCCAGCCAATGGCCCTCAAACTGCTCGATGGCGCCGTCGTCCGTCAGCCTGGCCAGCTGCGGGTCGATAGGCATTTTGGCCAGCAGCGGCAGGCCGTACTCCTTTGCAGCCTCCTCCGTCTTGCCCTCGCCGAAGATATAGAGCTTTTTGCCGCAGTCGGGACACTGAACGTAGCTCATATTCTCCACCAGACCCACAATGGGGATGTGCATCATCTGGGCCATCTTCACGGCCTTCTGCACCACCATGGATACCAGCTCCTGGGGAGAGGCCACGATGATGACACCGTCCACCGGCAGGGTCTGGAACACGTTGAGGGCCACGTCGCCGGTGCCGGGAGGCATATCCACGAACATATAGTCCACGTCGTTCCACAGCACATCGCCCCAGAACTGCTGTACCACACCGCCGATGACAGGGCCGCGCCAGATGACGGGGTCCGTCTCGTGCTCCAGCAGCAGGTTCACGGACATCAGCTGGATGCCGGTGGCGGTGGTGACAGGCACGATGGCGTCACCCTGCGCCATGGCACGGCCATGGATGCCGAAGGCCTTGGGGATGGAGGGGCCGGTGATGTCCGCGTCCAGCACGGCTACGTTGTAGCCCTCCCGGCGGACAGCCACTGCCAGTTGGCTGGTGACCATGGATTTGCCGACGCCGCCCTTGCCGGACACCACGCCGTAGACCTTGCCCACCCGACAGCCGGGCCGCAGGGGCTTGATCTGGAAGGGGCTTTCATTCTTACGATCCGCGCAGCTCTCGCCGCAGGTGCTGCAATCGTGGGTACAATCGCTCATAGTTGCTTCTCCTTTATTCGTTACAGTTGCTCCTCCGCGGTATAGACGTGGCCGCAGAGGGAGGCGTTTTTCATTATAAGGTATATCACTGTTATGCCCGCTTTGCAAGGTCACAACGCAAGGACGTTCACATTTTCCCGGCCCGCCAGATAGTCCCGCTCCCGGCTCTGGCAGGTGAACAGCAGGATCTGCCGCTGCGCGCTCTCGGTCAGCAGATAGTCCAGCGCTGCCCGGAGGCGTGTGTCGTCAAACGTCACCAGCGCGTCGTCGAGGATGAGGGGGACGTGCTTTTCGGCGGGCAGCACTATGTCGCAGATGGCCAGCCGCACCGCCAGATACAGCTGATCGGCGGCGCCCTGGCTCAGCAGCTGGATGCTGCGGCTCATGGGGTCGCCGGCGGCCTCGGCGGACAGGGCCAGGTCGCGGCTCAGCAGCACCTTGTCGTATTTCCCGCCGGTGAGGGCGGAGAAGATCTTCGCTGCCCGGGCACCCAGCGCCGGGGAGAACCGCGTCTCCAGAATGGTGTTGGCCTGCTCCAGCGCCCTCATGGCCAGCGCAATGGCGTCGTATTCCTGCTGGAGCCGGGCCAGCTCCTCCTGCTTCTGGGCCAGCTGGTCGGCCAGATCGCTGCCGCTGCCCAGCGCCCGGATGCGGCCCAGCAGCGTGTCACAGCGGCTGCGGGCGGCGGCGAGGGCCTCCTGGGCCTGCGCCAGTTCCCCGGCGGCGTCCCCGGACAGAACGGCGGGGGCGGCAGGGGCGGCGGGCTGTGCCAACTCCTCCTCCGTCAGCTGAGCGCGGAGGGCGTCGCGGTACAGTGCGACCTCCCGGGCCTGCTGCGCGGCGGCGGTCAGCGCGCGCCGGCAGCGGCGCGCCTCTGTCAGAGCACTTTGCACCCCGGACAGGTCGGCAGCGTCCGGTGCGAAGCGGTGCGTCTGTGCCAACAGAGCCGTCAGTCGGGTGCGGCAGCTGTCCTCGCTGCCGGAGAGCCGTGCGGCGGCCTGCTGTGCGGCCTCCGCCGTCTGGGCGGCGCTGTCCCGCAGGGGCAGGTATGCCGCGGTCTGCTCCGCCAGCTCCGCCCGCTGCCGCTGGGCCAGCGCGTGGCTTTCCCGGATGGCGCGGCGGCGCAGATAGACGGAGAACGCGGTAAGCCCGGCGGCCAGTACGGCCATGCCCAAAAAGATCCAGCGCTGGGGCGAGGCGTCACGGAACAGCACCGCCAGCACGGCGCAGATCACCAGCAGCAGGGCGTCGGCAGCGGTCAGAAGCACGGATGGCGCTTTGCCGGGGCTGATGGCGGCGGCCCGGCGCTCCAGCGCCGGCGCATCGTCGGGATAGAGGGGATGCGCCTCCCACGCCGCACGGGCCTCCTCGGCGGCGCGGCGGGCCTCCTCAGCGGCGGCTCGCTGCCCGGCAAGCGCGGTCATGTCGCCCTCCAGCGCGGCAGCCTGCCCCTCCAGCAGCGTCAGCGCGGCGTCCTCCGGCAGCGCACCGGCGGTGTCTGCCAGCACATCGGCGCGGTGCCGGGCGTCCTCCGCCGCCTGGGCGGCGGCGCGGTAGGCACTGACCCGCTCCTGCCGCTGCCGGGCCTGCTGCTGCGCGGCCTCCCGGCGGAGCTCGGTGGTGCGGCGCTCCAGCGTGTCCACATCCGCCTGCGCCTGCCGGGCCTGCTGCTCCAGCGCCTCCAGCTCCTGCAGGGTCCGGTGCAGCTGGTCGATGTCCCGCTCCAAAGCGGGGATCTGGCCGGTCTTGTTGTGCCGGCGGCGGTTCAGCTGCTTTTTCAGGCGGTCGTAGGACTCGCTGAAGGAGGCGTCCTCCTCGCCGGTGGTGATGAGGGCGGCGATGCGGCGCTCCAGTTCGGCGCTCTGCTCCACGGCCAGCGCGTTCTGGCCGATGAAGGCGCTGCGTTCGAACACGTCCCGGGGCACGCCCAGCAGCTGCTCTCCGGCGTTCAGGGCGGTGACGCCCTCCACGGGAGCGGCGGTGCCGGTGTAGGTGCAGGAGAACTCGCCCATGGGCGCCACGGCGCGGCGCGTGTTCCGCAGCAGTGTACAGGCGCGGCCATCGGCCAGCACGTCCATACGGCCCTGCATGGCGGCGCCGCTCCACGGCGCGTAGCGGTTCTTGTCGGCCAGCGGGCCGCGGTCGCGGCTGGGCAGTCCGTAGAGCATGGTGCGGATGAAGCTGCTCCAGGTGGATTTGCCGGACTCGTTGGGGGCACAGATCACGTTCAGGCCGGGGCGCAGGTGCAGCTCCTGCTGCTCCAGCCGGCCGTAGGTGGCGTTCAGATGCAGAAATTCCAAGGCGCGGCCTCCTTTCGGGGCGTATATTATAGTGGTATGATTGTAGCACGGCGGACGAAAAATGTCATCTGGAAGGATATCAGAAAAAAATGCAAAGTCAAGATAAAAATTGCGAAAGATAAGGGGAAATTTTGATACCCTCGGCAGCACAGGCATCTTTAAAGGCTTCTGCGGGCGTTTTCCAGCCCAAGGAAGCACGGTAATAAGTGTTCATCCAACGGGCTACAGCAGTGCAATCCTCCTGCGTCACAGAGGCAAGAGAACGACCTTTCTTGAACCAGCGGCGAATCATGCGGTTGGCATTCTCATTACTGCCACGCTCACAGCTGGTGAACGGATGACAATAGTAGCAGTATGTCCGGCGCCGGCCCGCTGGGGAATGCTCCAGACGCTTACTGTCAGAGAACTCAACACCGTTGTCCATAGTGATACTCTTGAAGATACGCCGGAAATCAGAACGGCGCTGAAGATGATCCAGCACAGCTACCACAGAGGCGGCATCCTTACGCGGGACTTTGAAGATCAGTTCAGTGCGCGTCAGGCGTTCCGTCATGACAACTATGGATTCACCTTGTCCCTGCTTTCTGCCTATGACACTGTCCATTTCCCAGTGGCCGAAGGTGGAGCGATCCGAGATGATCTGAGGTCTATGCTCAATGCTGGTACCATATCGGGACTTCTTCTTATCCCTATCGTCATCGTTATCTTTCTTCCAAGGATGCTTACGGATACCATGCTCCGGGAGATTAGAGGGACGCGCATCCAGTAGGCCGCGCCGGAGGTACCGGTAGATCGTATCCTCACAGAGATAGCCAAGATCAGAGCCGCGCAAAGACGCCGCTACCCATGCAGGGGAGCGGCGTTCTACTTATCCTTGCTTATGTACTTTGTGACATAGTAGGCCGTAGCCACCTTGTCCCGGATGGGAGCGAGGGAACAGAAACCAAAGGCCCGTTGATAGTCCGGCCAGTTCAGGAAGCCGCCGTCAATGAGTTTCTTTGGCTCCGGATACCGGAAAGGCCGGAGCGCCGAAGCAGGCAGGCCATAGACCAAGCCGTGAATATGCCAGGCACCATCTTTATGGTTTTCCGGCACCAGCAACACCTGAAACGATGCATCATACTTCTTCCGCTTGTCCCGGATGAACTGCATGAGCCGCTTTGCATAGCGATCCAGATTGTAGCGATCTGCAAGACGCTCATCCAGCGTACCGGTAAAGAAGTAGTCCCACGGATTGCACAGGGCATATTGGAGCACCATGGAGCGGGCACGGGAGAAACTGTTATCCAGCTTCGTTTCATAGTGCTGCGCTTCCTCGCGGACACAGGCGAAGTCAGGATCACGGTGACCTTTGAACGCCACAACCTTGTAAATTTCATCGGTATATCGGTGTATAGAGTACACCGGAGAAACCGCCATATTCCAACACCTTCCCGCAAAACGTTATGGAGTCAAGTGCCCCCAAACGGAGCTGCCAACTCCGTTCAGGAAAGAACCTCAACACAGCATGTCTCACGACGTTCTGCGGAAAGGTGAAGGTCTGGATCAGGCTTTGATCATGTCAACGACAGAGCCACCGCGACCACGAAAGACGAACACGACATCACCGACCACGGGCTTATAGGCAATGTCCTCCATCTTCTTCTCAGAGAGAAAAACACGCTCAGGCTGCCCCACGTTGCCGTTGGGGACGAGGTAAACATACATCCCCAGAACTTCCTGACCGTCATCACCAACAAAGGCAGCGTCAGACAGACGGATGATCTTCATTCCCATTTTCAAATACCTCCTACAAAAAAATGACTGCGAAAGGCGGGATGACCTTTCGCAATCATTATCAGGCTTCACGATATCAGAAAAAAGTTGAAAAACACCAAAAAAAGTGTTGACAAAAAGAGGTAGTCGTAGTAAAATATCAACTGTTCCGCGTGGGACGTGTACCTTGTAAATTAAACAACGAACGAAACGAAAAG
>URST01000079.1 GCA_900550585.1 uncultured Eubacteriales bacterium | reverse complement strand
CCCTGCGGCGCCAAGGTGCCCTTCATCGCTATGATCGCCGGCGCCCTGTTCGGCGGCAGCGCCATCGTTTCCACCTCCGCTTACTTCATCGGCATGGCCGCCATCATCATTTCCGGCATCATGCTGAAGAAGACCAAGATGTTCGCAGGCGATCCCGCTCCCTTCGTTATGGAACTGCCCGCCTACCACTGGCCCACGCTGGGCAACGTGCTCCGCTCCATGTGGGAGCGCGGCTGGTCCTTCATCAAGAAGGCCGGTACCATCATCCTTCTGTCCACCATCTTCGTGTGGTTCACCACCTACTTCGGCTGGGTGGACGGCACGTTCCGCATGCTGGATGAGTCCGAGATCGACTCCTCCATTCTGGCTGCTATCGGCGGCGCCATCGCCTGGATCTTTGCGCCTCTGGGCTGGGGCAACTGGCAGGCTACCGTGGCCTCCATCACCGGTCTGGTGGCTAAGGAGAACATCGTCGGTACGCTGGGCATCCTGTACGGCGGCGGCGACGGCACCGTGTACGATGCTATGGCGGCGGCCTTCACCGGCATCACCGCTTACAGCTTCCTGGTGTTCAACCTGCTGTGCGCTCCCTGCTTCGCGGCCATCGGCGCTATCAAGCGTGAGATGAACAACGCCAAGTGGACGTGGTTCGCTATCGGCTACCAGTGCGGCTTCGCCTATGTCATCGCGCTGATGATCAACCAGTTCGGCAACCTGTTTGCCGGCAGCGCCAACATCCTGGGCGTCATCGTGGCGGTCATCCTGCTGGCCGGCCTGATCTACATGCTGGTCCGCCCCTACAAGGAGGCCACCAAGCTCAGCGCCAAGGTCTGATATCTGCGCAAACTATCCCATCAGCAAAGGAGTGATTTTCATGCTGGATTGGATCGCGGCAAACCTTGCCACCATATTGATTTGTGCCTTACTGATCCTCATCGTATTTCTCATTGTCAGATACCTGCTGCGTCAGAAGAAGGCGGGAAAGAACTCCTGCGGCGCCGGCTGTGCCCACTGTGCCATGCACGGTGAGTGCCACGGCACCCACGCGAAATAACCGCGCAAGACCTCCGGCGAGAGCCGGAGGTCTTGGCACTTTCAAATCTGGAGGTACTATTATGATCGAAACCATTCTGAAAATCGACGGCATGGCCTGCGGCATGTGCGAGAGCCATATCAACGACGTGGTGCGCCGCACCTGCAGCGTGAAGAAGGTCACGTCCTCCCACAGCAAGGGCGAGACGGTGATCCTGTCGGAGCAGCCGCTGGACGAGGCCGCGCTGGCGGCGGCCATCAAGGCCACCGGTTACGAGGTGAAGGGCAGCGAGTCCCACCCCTACGAGAAAAAGGGGCTGTTCGGGGCTTTCAAGCGGTAACGCGCACTTGCGCCGTGCCCGCAGACCTGCTATAATCACAACAGAACGACAAAAGACCCCCGTGCCGCAAAGCGGTACGGGGGTCTGCCGGGATACAGGAGGGGCCGCGATATGAAAATGACGGTGCTGTTCGGAAGTCCGCGGGGTGCGGAGAGCAATACAGGGGCGCTTTTGGCCCCGGCGCTGGAGGTCTGGCGTCAGGCGGGGCACGAGACGGAGGTGTATGTCCTGTACGACCTGCGTATTGAGGGATGCCGGGCCTGCCGGTGCTGCCAGACAGACTGGGAGCACCCGGCCTGCGTCATCGACGACGATATGCAGCCCATCTTCCGCAGCATACTGGAAAGCGATGTAGTGCTGCTGGCTACGCCTATCTACTCCTGGTACTGCACCGCACCGGTGAAGGCGGCACTGGACCGGTTGGTGTACGCCATGGACAAATACTACGGCCAGAGAAAGGGACCGTCGCTGCTGGCGGGGAAGGCCATGGCGGCGGTGCTCACCTGCGGCTACCGGCCGGAAAGGGGCGCCGATCTCTTTACAGAGGGGATGCGGCGCTGGTGCCGTCACACGGCCATGACGTGGCTGGGAGCGCTGGAGGAGCGGCACATGGGCTACGGTACGGTGTTCATGGACGGGGAGAAGGCGGCGCACGCCGCGGCGTTTGCCGGTGAGCTTATGGCGCGGCTGACAGGCGCTTCTGAAGAAGCGGCGCCAGCGCGGCCGTAACGGCGATCTTCAGCATGTCCCCCGGCAGGAACGGCAGCATACCGGCCCAGAGGATGGCGGTGAGGTCCATGGCCTTGCCCATATAGCGGTTCAGGATCACCGCCATATAGGGCAGTCCCACGGCGTACAGCACAGCAAGGCCCGCAAAGCACGCCAGCGCCGTCCGCAGGGGGTGAGGTGCGCGGCGGGCCGTTATGAGACCAATGACCCATGCCGAGGGGATAAGGCCCAGGAGGAAGCCGCAGGTGGGCTGCAGTAGGTAGGACAGCCCGCCGCCCTGGGTGAAGATGGGCAGGCCCATAAGGCCCAGCGCCACGTAGACCGCCTGACTGGCCGCACCATAGGCGGGACCCAGCAGGCAGCCGGCCATAGCGGTGCAGAGGAATTGCAGCGTGATGGAGGAGTACCCCAGCGGGATGCGGATGAAGGCACCGGCGGCGGTGAGCGCCGCAAACAGCGCGGTACGGGTGAGGAGACGGGTGTTCATGGCGGCGTGTCCTTTCGCGTTTTTTCCATTGTACTCCGCCGCCGCGCAGCCGTGCAATAGACAGGAACCATAAAAAAGCCGTCCGTGAGGGCGGCTTTTTCGCCGTGGTGACAGGTGGGGGCTTGCGGTCCTGCCGGGGATATAGTAGAATCGAAGGAGAAACACGGGGAGCAGCCCGGGGTGAACAGGAGGGACGGCTATGGAGACGGCACGGTGCAAGGCCTTTGTGGCGGCGGCGGAGACAGGCAGCTTTTCCAAGGCGGCGGAGGCGCTGAGCTATACGCCCTCCGGCGTGAACCAGCTGGTGACGGCGCTGGAGAAGGAGTTCGGGTTCCCGTTGTTCCGGCGGAACACCAAGGGCGTGGCGCTGACGGAAAACGGCGAGTTGCTACTGCCGGTGATCCGCAAGTTCCTGCGGCAGGAGGACCGCATCTTCGAGCTGTCGGCGGAGATGAACGGCCTGCTCATCGGCAGCGTCAACATCGCGGCCTACTCCAGCATTGCCACCCACTGGCTGCCGGCGGTGATCGGCGCGTTCCAGCGGGACTATCCCCAGATCCACATCAACCTGCTGGAGGGTATCTGGCAGGAGGTATCCCAGTGGCTGGACGACCGGGTGGCGGACATCGGGTTCCTCAGCTATCAGGAGAATATGCCCTACGAGTGGATCCCCCTGGCGGAGGACCCCATGCTGGCGCTGCTGCCCCGGGATCACCCGCTGGCCGGTGCGGGGGCCTATCCGCTGGCCAACTGCGCCACGGATCGGTTTATCATGCCCGCCAGGGGCTGTGACGATGACGTGACGGCGCTGTTCCATCGGACGGGCATCGTGCCCAACGTGCAGTTCACCACCATCGAGAGCTTTTCCGCCATGTCCATGGTGGAGCAGGGGCTGGGGATGAGCGTGATGAACAAGCTCATCACGGAGAAGCGGGTCTGCGACATTGCCATGCTGCCGGTGGATCCGCCGGCGTCCATCACGCTGGGCATCGCGCTGCACTCCCGGGCCGACCTGTCCCCGGCGGTGCGGATGTTCCTGAAATACGCCGTGCGGATGTTGACAAAGCATGAAAAGCATTAAAAAAACAAGGCGCTGCCCGCGGGTAGCAGCGCATAAGACAGGTTTATAAGGTTTAGAGAGAACAGCGTGGCGGAAGTCACGCTGTTCTGCTTTTTGATGCGTGAGTGAGCATTTCGGCAATGATGCTCTCTGGCAGGAAACCAATGCAGGCAAGGCTGATATGCACATCCTGCACTCGCTGCCCGCTGCTCTTATCCGGCGCGGAAACATAGACCCTGTTCACAAGATCATGCAGCACAGCGGGCGTCAGTTCCTGCAAGTTGGGATATTTTTTCGCCCGGAGGATGAACTGTTCAATGCTGTCGGCTTCTTTCTCCTGCTGGGTAATCGCCTGCTCCAAAAGCTGCATTTTCTCCGTCAGCTCTGTTTGCTCATTTTCATAGTCGGCGGACAGCTTTTCAAATCGGCTATCATTGATTTTGCCGGAGATATTGTCCTCATAGAGCCGTTTGAACAGACGGTCAAGCTCTTCCATCCTGCGCTGTGCCTGCGTAAGCTGTCTGCGCTTTGCGGCGAGTTCTTTCTTGAAGTCCTCCTTGCGCTTTGCACCCAACTTATCCCGGAACAGATCCTCGCAATCGGAGATATACCAAAGCAGGATTTGCAGAAATTTCAGCACGCCCTTTTCCAGAACAACCGCACGGATGAAGTGCGTTCCGCACACGTCTTTTCCCTTCTTGCGAGAGGTAGAGCAGACGAAATGATCCTGTCGTTCTTCAAAGTTCCGCGAGGTGCAGTAGTACATTTTTTCTCCGCAATCGGCACAGTAGGCAACGCCGGAAAAGAGGTTGCTCTTGCCCGTTCTTGCCGGTCTGCGTTTGTTGCGGCGCAGCTCCTGTACCCGCTGAAAGGTGTCCTCATCCACAATGGCTTCGTGGGTGTTGCGGAATATCTTCCATTGCTCCGGTGGATTCTCGATGGTCTTCTTGATTTTGTAGGACTGCCGGTGCGTTTTGAAGTTCACGGTATGCCCGCAATACTCCATCCGTTCCAGAATTGCGGCAACGGTACTGCCGTTCCAGTTGTATGGATTCTCCGGCAAAGTGCAGCGGACTTTTCGTTTTTGCCTGTCCTGATAAACGGTGGGTGTCAACACATGATCCTCTTTCAGCATCCGGGCAATCTGCGTCGGACCGTTCCCGTCCATGCAGAGGGAAAAGATGCGCTTGACCACCTGTGCCGCTTCCGGATCGACGAGCCAATGCTCTGAATTATCCGGGTCTTTGACATAGCCATACGGCGGAATTGTCGTCAGGTGTTCGCCGGATTCTCCCTTGAGCCGGAGTGAGGTACGCACTTTCTTGCTGCCGTCCCGAACGTAGTATTCGTTGATAATATTGACGAACGGAACGAACTCATTGTCTTGCTGGTTGGCACTGTCCACACCACTATTGATGGCAATGAACCGCACGTTATTCTGTGGGAATGTGATCTCGGTATACATCCCAACTTCCAAATAATTTCGACCGATGCGGCTCATGTCCTTCGTGATGATCGTACCGATCTTTCCGTCTTCCACCAGCGCCATCATGCGCTGCCAATCCGGTCTTTGAAAGTTCGCACCCGTGTAACCGTCATCCACAAAGAACTCCGTATTGCGGAAGCTGTGTTCCTTTGCATATCGGCTGAGATAGGCTTTTTGATTCACAATGCTGTTACTGTCGCCCTGTGATTCATCGTCACGGGAAAGGCGGCAATACAGCGCGGTAATTTTGTCAGACTGCTTCATAGTAGATTCCTCCATCATCTGAGGACAGTCTGCCAAGACAAGGTTGCTGTTGGTCACGATCACACGCTCCCTTCGGAGTCGATCAGCTTCACCGCCTTTTCGGGAAAGGTGTGCGTTCCGTCAAAACTGGCAGTAAAGCGGTAGATGGTGTTTCCTTCTTTCAGGCGCACCGTGATCTGCGGTAACTCCTGCCAGAGAGGAACGGGGGCACTGCGGCTGCCGTCCGATTCCACTTGGACGTTACGTTTCTTGTTATCCATTTGCACCTTCCTTTTCATTCAGATTTCCGAGCAGCGCCGCATGAATCTCCCGGAGCAAAGTGCGTGATATGACCTATTGTTATTCAGTATATCACGACAATTTCCGGGATTCCATTGGGCAATGTACCGGGATTCACAGGAGAATTACAGGCAGTTCGCCGGGTCGCACAGCCGTCCGTGCCTGTCAAGAAATCGGCTTTGCCTCGCTGCGCGTCCTTGACAGGCTCGTTCGCCTTTGCAAGCCGGTAATCAAGGCGGCGATGCCGCCATTTGCCAATGAAAATCAGCTGCGCTCCAAGACTTTTTTAATCTCTTGGCCTAATTATAACAAGAACAAACGTTCGAGTCAATGCGATTATGAGAGGAAGAGCAAGCACAGCAAGTGTAGCTACACTTGCGAAAAACGGCGTGGGTTGACCGGGATTTTCTTGCAGTACAGCAAGCAAATCCGGTGAGTACCCACACCGAAAAACAGAGCGTTCCGGCTGACCGCTGAAACGCCCTGTTTTCATTTTTGGGATAGTCCCAAGCCCTTAGAGAAGAGCACTTGAAATGATTTACCCATTGTGAAACCGGTTTTGTTTTGCTACAATGAATTTAAATAATGATTGCGCAGAGGTGAGTATCATGCCCCTTATCATTGTTCGCAATGACATCACGAAAATGAGCGTGGACGCCATCGTCAACACGGCGAAGGAATCCCTGCTGGGCGGAGGCGGCGTGGATGGCTGCATCCACCGCGCGGCGGGACCGGAGCTGCTCCAAGAGTGCCGGACGCTGGGCGGCTGCCGGACCGGCGAGGCCAAGCTCACCGGCGCGTACCGTCTGCCGTGCAAATATGTGATCCACACAGTCGGCCCCGTGTGGAACGGCGGTAAGTACGGCGAGCGGGAACAACTCGCCTCCTGCTATCGCTCAAGCCTTGCGCTGGCGAAGAAACATGGCTGCGAGACGGTTGCCTTCCCGCTGATCTCCTCCGGCGTTTTTGGCTATCCCAAGGATCAGTCGCTCCGCGTGGCGGTGGACACCATCAGCGAGTTTTTGGCTGAAAACGACATGACGGTGTATCTCGTCATTTTCAGCCGCGCGGCGTATGCGATCGGCAACAAGCTGTTCGCGGATATCGCCGCCTACATCGACGACCACTATGTGGATGCCCACACCGATTCCCGACGGGAGCGGATGCGCCGGATGGGCGTCGTTGAAAGCCGGATGCTGACCGCCTACGAGGACGCGCCCATGGCGACCTCCGGGCTGGACGAGGCGCTGGCGCATCTGGACGCCGGATTTTCGGAGACGCTATTGAAGCTCATCGACCGCAGCGGAAAAAAGGATGCCGAGGTTTACAAGAAGGCCAACGTGGATCGCAAGCTGTTCTCAAAAATCCGCAATAACCCGGACTACAAGCCCTCCAAGCCCACGGCGGTGGCCTTCGCCATCGCGCTGGAACTGAGCCTGCCGGAGACCTGCGACCTCATCGCCCGCGCGGGCTACGCCCTCAGCCCCAGCAGCAAGTTTGACGTCATCATCGAGTATTTCATCATGCAGCGGGACTACGATATTTTCAAGATCAACGAGGCGTTGTTCGCCTTCGACCAGAGTTTGTTGGGAGCGTGAAAATAATGAATAATCAAATGGATTGGGATTTCTTCTTTCGGCAGTTGACGGCCGGCATGAACATAGATGAAACCTGCTTTTATTTCAGTGATGACCCCAATGAGGAAGAACATTATCTCGGCTACTTACCACAGTACGACAAGCCGTACTGGGTAGGTTATTGTGGTATTGTGGGTGGGTGCGATTTTAAAACTGCGGAGGAGATGGTCAATGCACCAATATTTGACGGGAAAAGTCTTAAGGAACGCTGGAGCTGTGTTGTAATTTGCAGCATTGAGGGCCTCAGCTACGAAGATTGGTTGGAATATTTTGAGCATGAGCCGGTGAATCCTCAAAGTGATGAAATTATTGAATAGAACAGGAGCGTGAACCATGACTTTTATCTGCTACCCCAAATGCACTACCTGCCAGAAGGCGCAGAAGTGGCTGGACGAGAACGACATCTCTTATACATTCCGGGACATCAAGACGGAAAATCCCACTTATGAGGAGCTGTCTGCGTGGCATCGGCGCAGCGGGCTGCCGCTGAAAAAGTTTTTTAACACCAGCGGTCTGTTATACAAATCTATGGGGCTAAAGGACAAGTTGCCCCAAATGAGCGAGGACGAGATGCTGAAGCTCCTTGCAGCAGACGGAATGCTGGTCAAGCGCCCGCTGCTGGTGGGCAATGACTTCGTGCTGGTCGGCTTCAAAGAAGCCGAGTGGGAGAGCCGTCTAAAAAAATAAAGAAGAGGTGAAACATCATGGATGTGCAACGGGCAAAAGAACTGCTGACAGTTTTGGCGGACGGCATTGACCCTTTGACGGGAGAGGTCCTGCCGGATGACCACGTGTGCAACAAAGGGGAGATCGTGCGGGCGCTGCACTGCGCCGTGGAGGAACTATCCCGCAGACGGAAAAAACCGCTGCCCGAAAACAACGGAAAACCTTGGACGGAGGAACTGGACGATGAGCTATGCCGCTTGTTCGACGGCGGTATGAAAAAGAAAGACCTCTGTACGCACTTTGGCCGCACCTCCGGCGCGATCGAGTCCCGGTTGGAGCGGCTGGGGAAACTGTAAAGCTGCAAAAATGTAACATAAATGTCGCCCCACAGGCGACCAAACCCTCCTTCGGATGCGCTACAATGTGAGCACAGACAAACGAAGGAGGGCTTTTTTATGACGGAATTGGTTTTTATTCTGGATCGCAGCGGTTCTATGTCCGGGCTGGAATCGGACACCATCGGCGGCTTCAACTCCATGCTCGCACAGCAGAAGAAGGAGGCAGGCGAGGCGCTGGTCTCCACGGTGCTTTTCGCCAACGACAGCACGGTTATCCATGACCGTCTGCCGCTGAGCGAGGTGCCGCCCCTGACGGAGCGGGAGTACTTCACCCGCGGCTGCACGGCGTTGCTGGATGCCGTGGGCGGCGCCATCCAACACATCGGCAACATTCACAAGTACGCCCGCCGGGAGGATGTGCCGGAGAAGACGATGTTCATCATCATCACCGACGGCTACGAAAACGCCAGCCGCCGCTACGATTACGAGCGAGTGCGCCGCATGATTGAACGGCAGAAGGAGAGATACGGCTGGGAATTTCTGTTCCTCGGCGCAAACATCGACGCGGCCAAGGAGGCGGCACGTTTCGGCATCGGTGCGGACCGCTCGGTGAACTACAAGTGCGACGAGGAGGGCACGGCGCTGAACTATGAGGTCATCAGCGCCGCAGTGTGCAGCGTCCGCGCCGCCCGGCCGCTCAGCGCCGACTGGAAGCGCCGCATCGACGAGGACGTGCAGAAAAGAGGGAGGTAAGCGTATGTACGGAGCGATTCTGGGCGACATCGTGGGCAGCCCCTACGAGTTCGACTGCAACAACTATAAGGCGAAGGATTT
>URST01000078.1 GCA_900550585.1 uncultured Eubacteriales bacterium | reverse complement strand
AGGGCCTGTTCGTCATCGGCGACGGCAGCGGCGTCACCCACTCCCTGTCCCACGCATCGGCCAGCGGCGTCTATGTGGCCCGCTATCTGGCGGAGAACGCATGATACGGCAAAAAAGGAGAACGCACCTGTGCGTTCTCTTTTTTTGCCGCCGATACCCGGCAGGAAAACGCAAAAAGCACTACCAAAACGCCGCGGACTGTGGTATAGTATATATTGATAATCTATGCCGAAAGGGGGAGCCGCCGTGAAGCGCGCCGTGAAAAAGTGCATCCTGCTGCTGGCGGGGCTGGCGCTGGCCGCCGTTCTGTCCGGCTGCACCGTGTTCGACTCCTCCGTGGAGCAGCTGTTCACCCTGCCCCGCATGGCGCCGGAGTACACCGGCCTTTCCCAGCAGCTGGACAGCCTCATTGCGCAGGGCTACGAGTACGCATCCCCCTCCGGCGGGCGGAACATCCAGTCCGTGCAGATGGTGGATCTGGAGGACGACGGCCGGCAGGAGGCGCTGGTGTTCCTGCGCCGCAGCGCCGACGAGAAGCCCCTGAAGATCATGGTGTACCGGCTGGACGGGAACGACAGCTACCGCCTGCTGTGCACCATCGAGAGCAGCGGCACCGCCGTGGACAGCGTGTACTATCAGGACCTTAACGGCGACGGCCGCCGGGAGCTGATCGTGGGCTGGCGCATCAGTGCCGATGTCCAGACGCTGGCGGCCTACTCCATCGAGCCGGAGCCGGTGGCCCTTATGTCCTGCGGATACAGCCGCTTCAGCATCCAGGACCTCAACGGCGACGGCGTTCCCAGCCTGCTGGTGCTCCGGGCCGACGGCGAGCTTGGCCCTGTGGCGGAGTTTTACGGCTGGCAGGAGGAGCAGATGGGCGTGTCCTACCGCTGCCGCCTGTCCAGCTCCATGACCGCCCTGAACCGGGGCAGCGTCGTCACCGGCATGGTGGATAAGGACATCCCCGCCGTGTTCATCACCGGCGTGGACACCACCAGCATGGCCGTCACCGACATCCTCATCTACCGGCAGGAGGCGGGACTGGTCAACGTGGCGCTGGACAAGACCAGCGGCGTCTCCGCCGCCGTCTATCCCTACCGCCAGATGGCGCCCCAGGACATCGACGGCGACGGCATCACCGAGATACCCTGCCCGCTGGGCGACAGTGCCGCCGAACAGACGGACGGCCTCGTCTCCTGGATGAGCTGGCAGTCCGACGGCCGCTTTGAGCAGACCGCCAAGACCTACCACAGTCTCTCCAGCGGCTGGTATTTCTCCATCCCCATCAGCTGGTGGGCCTGGGAGGTGGACACCGTTACCGGCGGCATCCAGAACGAGAGCCAGATGACCCTCCGCATCAACGGAGACTCTGTGCTCACCATCTATACCATCACCGGTGAGAACCGGGATAACCGCAGCCGCATGGGCGACCGCATCGTCCTGCGCCGCCAGACGACTACGGTCTACGCCGGCGAGGTCTACGAGATTGCCCCCTACTACGGCATGGATGAGGATCTGCTGCGCCGCAGCTTCAGCCTTATCCTCGGCACATGGAACAATTCCTGAGAAAGGAGCCCGCTATGAAAAAGGTTCTGGTCCTGGAGGACGAATCCAGCATCCGCAGCTTTATCGTCATCAATCTCCGCCGCGCCGGCTACGAGGTGGTGGAGGCCGAGACCGGCGAGGAGGCTCTGGAGAAGCTGAAGCAGCACGCCGACGTCCGCGTGGCCCTGCTGGACATCATGCTTCCCGGCATCGACGGCTTCGAGGTCTGCCGCCGCATCCGCGCCACCAACGCCTCCATCGGCATCATCATGCTCACCGCCCGCTCCCAGGAGATGGACAAGGTCACCGGTCTCATGACCGGCGCCGACGACTACGTCACCAAGCCCTTCTCTCCCGCCGAGCTTACCGCCCGCGTCGACGCCCTCATGCGCCGCTCCGGCGGCGCCGCCGTGGATGCCGGCGAGATCGAGCAGCCCCCCTTCCTTCTCAATACCCGCAACCGTACCCTCGAGAAGAACGGCCAGCGCATCAAGCTCACCCAGGTCGAGTATTCCATCATGAAAATGTTCATGGAGAACCCCGGCAAAGCCCTCTCCCGCGAGGAGATCCTCGACCTCGTCTGGGGCCACGACTACTTCGGCGAGCTCAAGATCGTCGACGTCAACATCCGCCGCCTCCGTCTCAAGATCGAGGACAACGCCACGAATCCCACCTATATCACCACGATCTGGGGATATGGCTACAAGTGGGGCTTCTGACGGCGGATCTTTTTCGTTGATACTGCGTTGCAAAGCCTTGCTGTATACAAAGTACAGCGGCGGCTTTGCGCCTTGTCTCAACGAAAAATCTCACGCCGTCAGGGTGCGCAGCGTCTCAGCGAAAAATACCTGCCGCGCGGAACACATCTTATCTGAAAGGAGCTGAGGAATATGCCTGCCAAGCTGCCCCGCGTGCAGGGTCTGCGCCGCCGCTGGCTGGCCGGGAGCATCGGCCCCGTGGCCGCCATACTGCTGCTGGTGGGCGTCCTTATCTCCGTGGGCTTTGCCAGCAACTACTACAACAGCGCCCGCTCCACCCTGCGGGCCAAGGCGTCCTCCGGCGCGGACTACTTCAACACCTACGTCATGACCGGCTACAAGGAGTACTACCGCAGCGCCACGCTGTACGCCGCCACCTTTGATGAGTCCGACCGCATCGAGCTGCAGTTCCTCAACAGCGCCGGGCGGGTGGAGGTCACCACCCGGGGCCTGACGGCAGGCACCTATCCCGGCACGTCGGAGATCGCCCGGGCCGTGGAGACCGGCACGGTGCAGGATTTCGTGGGCCGGGACGAGACCACCGGCGAGCGGATCATCGCCGCCTCCAGCCTGCTGAAATTCAACGGGCAGGTGGTGGGCGTCATGCGCTACGTCACCGGCATCGGTGAGCTGGACCGCCAGGTGTTCCTGACGGTGCTGGTGGTCTGCGGCGTCATGGCCGCCGTCATCTGCCTGATCTTCCTGTCCAGCTCCATCTTCATCAATAACGTGGTGGCGCCGGTCTCGGCGGTGTCGGAGGCGGCCAAGCGCATTTCCGGTGGCAGCTACGGCATCCAGATCCCCAACAAATACACCGACGAGATGGGCGTGCTGGTGGACAACATCAACGACATGTCCCTGAAGATCAGCCAGAGCGAGAAAATGGAGTCGGAGTTCATCTCCTCCGTGTCCCACGAGCTGCGCACGCCGCTGACGGCCATCAACGGCTGGGGCGAGACGCTGCTGGAGGACGAGTCCTGCGACGAGCAGCAGCTGCGCCGGGGCGTACAGATCATCCTCAAGGAGTCTCGCCGCCTGACCAACATGGTGGAGGAGCTGCTGGACTTCTCCAAGATGACCGACGGCCGCTTCACCCTGCAGGTGGAGGACACCGACCTGCAGGCGGAACTGGAGGACGCTGTCTACACCTACCGGGAGCTGTTCCGGCAGGACGGCATCTCTCTGGAGTACACCAGCGACAAGGCCCTGTACGACGAACCTATCACCGGCGACCCGGAACGGCTGAAGCAGGTGTTCTGCAACGTGCTGGACAACGCCGCCAAGCACGGCGGCTCCGGCAAGCGCATCGTGGTGCACTTGACCCAGGAGGATGGGACATACATCATCACCATCCGGGACTTCGGCCCCGGCATCCCCGAGGCGGAGCTGCCCTATGTGAAGCAGAAGTTCTACAAGGGCTCCTCCAGGGCCAGGGGCAGCGGCATCGGACTGGCGGTCTGCGATGAGATCGTACACCTCCACGGCGGACAGTTCGACATCGGCAACGCCGCCGGCGGCGGTACGGTGGTCACCATCCGCCTGCCGCTGAAGCGGGAGACAGAAAAAGAACTGTAAAAAAATCGAACAACTGTTGCATTTTTCGGTAAGCTGTGATATGCTTGCCTCAGAAAGGATCATTCAGGCATATGGAAAAGAAACAGGGCACCTTCCGCACCACCATCGGCGGACAGGCGCTGATCGAAGGCATTCTCATGCGCGGCCCGGAGAAGGACGCTATCGTCGTCCGCTCTCCGGAGGGGTTGGTCACCAAGGTGACGGAGCGGAAGTTCATCAAGGACAGATACCCCATTCTGGGGGTGCCCATCCTTCGTGGGGCCGTGACATTCATCAGCTCCATGATCACCGGCGTCAAGGCGCTGATGTTCTCGGCGGATTATTTCCCCGATGACGAGGACGCCAAGCCCAGCAAATTCGACCAGTGGATGGAAAAGCACATCCCGGCGGAGAAGCTGCAGTCGCTGGTGGTGGCGTTCTCCGTCATCCTCAGCCTGGGACTGACGCTGGTGCTGTTCATGCTGCTGCCCACGTTCATCGCCGGGCTGTTCCATGCACAGAGCGCCGCTGTCCACAACATCATCGAGGGCGTGGTGAAGGTGGCGGTCTTTCTGGCCTATCTGATCCTGTGCTCCAAACAGAAGGATGTCCACCGGGTGTTCTGCTACCACGGCGCGGAGCACAAGACCATTTTCTGCTATGAGGCGGGCCTGCCCCTGACGGTGGAGAATGTCCGCCCCCAGCCCAAGCACCATCCCCGCTGCGGCACCAGCTTCCTGTTTGTGGTCATCATCGTGTCCATTCTGGTGTCCAGCATCGTGTTCCCCTACATCAACTGGCAGGACATCTGGGTGCGCATCGGCGTCAAGCTGCTGCTGCTGATCCCGGTGGTGGGCGTGACCTATGAGTTCAACCGCTTTGTGGGCGCCCATGACAACGCCGTGACACGCATCCTGTCCGCCCCCGGTATGTGGATGCAGAATTTCACCACCAACGAGCCGGACGACTCCATGATCGAGGTGGCCATTGAGGCCATGAAGCTGGTGATCCCCGACGAAAAGGGGAAAGATCAGTGGTAAAAGGGGATAACGCGACGTATTATGGCAATCACATATAACAATCTGTATTTGGATATACGCCAGCAGCTCCATGCGGCGGGGCTGCCCGCCGCCACGCTGGAGGCCCGGGAGCTGGTGTGCTGCGCCGCCGGTAAGAGCCGGGAGGAGCTGACCCGCGACAGCCGGCTCTATGTGCTGGATACGGTGGAGCGGCAGGCCCGGGCGCTGGTGGCGCGGCATCTGGCCGGTGAGCCGGTGGCCTATCTCATCGGCGAGTGGGAGTTCTACGGCCTGCCGCTGGACATTTCGGAGCGGGTGCTCATTCCCCGCCCGGACACGGAGGTGTTGGCCGCCGCCGTCATCGAGGGCCTGCGGGAGGCGGAGAGCCCCCGCGTGCTGGATCTGTGCGCCGGCTCCGGCTGCATCGGTCTTGCTGTGGCGAAGCATGTTCCCGGCAGCCATGTGGTGCTGGGCGAGCTGGACGAGGGGGCGCTGCGCGTCTGCCGCCAGAACATCCGCCGCACCGGACTGTCCGGTCAGGTGGTGTCCATGCAGCTCAACGCACTGGAGAAGGCGCCTGCCCGGCTGGGGGAGTTTGACTGCATCGTGTCCAACCCGCCCTACATCCCCGACGGCGACATAGAGGGGCTGGACGCCTCGGTGCGGGACTATGAGCCGCACCTGGCGCTGAAGGGCGGCGCGGACGGACTGGATTTCTACCGGGCCATCTGCGAAAACTGGCGGGAGGTGCTGCGTCCCGGCGGACGGCTGTACTTCGAGGTGGGCATCGGTCAGGCTGACGACGTGCTGCGCATCATGCGCGCCGTGGGCTTCGGCGATATCGAGGTACTCCCCGACCTCAACGGCATCCCCCGGGTGGTCTGGGGCATCCTGCACACGGAGATCTGAACTGTCCGGATTTCGGGACAGTGGTTTCTATAAAATGTAGACATAGCGGCACAACAAACAGAGGAGGACGGAACAATGGCAGCGAAGAAAGAACCTGCGGTCCAGAACACGGCGGTGTCCGACAAGAAAAAGGCGCTGGAAACAGCCATGCAGCAGATCGAGAAGATGTACGGCAAGGGCTCCATTATGCGCTACGGCGCGGAGAGCACCCTGAACGTGGAGGCCATCCCCACCGGCTCCCTGTCGCTGGATCTGGCGCTGGGCATCGGCGGCCTGCCCCGGGGCCGTATCGTAGAGATCTACGGGCCGGAGTCCTCCGGTAAGACCACGCTGGCCCTCCATGTGCTGGCGGAAGCCCAGAAGATGGGCGGCGAGGTGGCCTTCGTGGACGCCGAGCACGCGCTGGACCCCACCTATGCCAAGGCGCTGGGCGTCAATGTGGAGGATATGCTCATCTCCCAGCCCGATACCGGTGAGCAGGCGCTGGAGATCACGGAGGCGCTGGTGCGCTCCGGTGCCATCGACGTGGTGGTGGTGGACTCTGTGGCTGCGCTGGTGCCCCGCGCCGAGATCGAGGGCGAGATGGGCGACAGCTTCGTGGGCCTCCACGCCCGGCTGATGAGTCAGGCGCTGCGCAAGCTCACCGGCGTTATCAACAAGACCAATTCCATTGTCATCTTCATCAACCAGCTCCGCGAGAAGGTGGGCGTTATGTACGGCAATCCCGAGGTCACCACCGGCGGCCGGGCCCTGAAGTTCTACGCCTCCGTCCGCATCGACGTGCGCCGCATCGAGACGCTGAAGTCCGGCGGCGAGGTCATCGGCAACCGCACCCGCGCCAAGGTTGTGAAGAACAAGGTGGCCCCTCCGTTCCGTGAGGCGGAGTTCGATATCATGTACGGCGAGGGCATCAGCAAGCTGGGCGATCTGCTGGATCTGGCGGTGAAGCTGGATCTGGTGCAGAAGAGCGGCTCGTGGTTCAACATGGGCGAGATCCGTCTGGGACAGGGCCGCGACGCCGCCAAGCAGTATTTCCGCGACCATCCCGAGGAGGCGGACAAGCTGGAGGCAGCCGTCCGGGAGAACTTCCACAAGCTGATGGGCGCACAGTCCCGCACCGCTGCCAAGGCAGCGGGCCGCGCGGTGGACGTGTCCGCCGACGACTTCGACGACGCCGACTGATGCGCATCGAAAGACTGGAAAATTCCAAACACAAGCAGGAGCGCGTGCTGGTGTATCTGGAGGATGGCAGCATCCTCCGGATCACCGGCGCGGAGCTTCTGCAATTTGGCTTATATCAGGGCCTCGACCTGCCGCCGGACGTGCTGGCTGATCTGCAGGCCGCGGCCCGCCGTTCCGACACCAAGCGCCGGGGCGCCAACATGGCCGCCGGGCGGATGCTCTCCAAAAAGGAGCTGACCAGCCGCCTGACGAAGAAGGGCGCCGCGCCGGAGGACGCCGCCGACACGGCGGACTGGCTGGAGGAGCTGGGCGCGGTGGACGATGCCGCCTACGCCGGCGTCATCGCCCGGCACTACGGCGCCATGGGCTACGGCCCCGGCCGCGTCCGGCAGGAGCTGCACCGCCGGGGCGTGCCCCGGGAGCTGTGGGACGCGGCGCTGGCGCAGCTGCCGCCGCCGCAGGAGGCTATCCGCAAGTTCCTGCGCAGCAGGCTGCGGGGCCGGGCGCTGACTCCGGAGGACAGCCGCCGCCTGGCCGCCGCCCTCCAGCGCCGGGGTTTTGCGTGGCAGGACATCCGCCCCGCCCTCAGCGAGCTGGGGCAAGAGATCGACGAAACATGAGGTAACAAGACGTGAAAGTTTCCTTTATTTCCCTTGGCTGTGCCAAGAATCTGGTGAATACCGAGCAGATGATGGCCCTGTGCCGCGATGCGGGACATACCCTGCAGGAGGAGCCTGCCGGCGCCGATGTGGTGGTCATCAACACCTGCGGCTTTATCGACAGCGCCAAGGAGGAGGCCATCGAAACCATCCTCGCCGCGGCGGAGCTGAAGGCGGCGGGGCAGGTGGGGAAGATCCTGGTCACCGGCTGTCTCACCCAGCGCTACCAGCAGGAGATCCTGACGGAGCTGCCGGAGGTGGACGGCATCATGGGCACCGGCAGCTACGGTGAGATCGTGCCGGCGCTGGCGGAGCTGATGGCTGGCGGGCGACCCTGCCGCTTCGCGGACATTCACGGCATGATCGACGAGTTTGACCGGGTGCTGACCACACCGGGGCACTACGCCTATCTGCGCATCGCCGAGGGCTGTGACAACCGCTGTGCCTACTGCGTCATCCCGTCCCTGCGGGGACGCTACCGCAGCCGCCGCATGGAGGACGTGCTGACGGAGGCCAGGCGCCTGGCGGACGCCGGGGTGAAGGAATGCATCGTCATCGCCCAGGACATCACCCGCTACGGCATCGACCTGTACGGGGAGCGGAAGCTAGCGGCGCTGCTGCGCGAGCTGTGCAGGCTGGACTTCCATTGGATCCGTCTGCACTACCTGTACCCGGACGAGTTTACCGACGAGCTGATCGACACCATCGCCGCCGAGGAGAAGGTGCTGCCCTATCTGGACATCCCCATCCAGCACTGCAACGACAGGGTGCTCAAGGCCATGAACCGCCGGGGTGACAAGGCGGAGCTGCTGGCGCTGTTCCGGAAGCTGCGTGACCGTATTCCCGGCCTGGTGCTGCGCACCAGCCTCATCACCGGGCTACCCTACGAGGACGAGGCCGCCTTCGAGGAACTGTGTGCATTTTTGCAGGAGGTGCGCATCGAGCGGGCCGGCGTATTCCCCTACTCCCCGGAGGAGGGCACCCCTGCCGCCAAGATGCTGAACCGGGTGGACACCGACGAGGCCGAGCGCCGGGCCGACCTCATCGTGGACGTGCAGTCCCGCATCATGGACGACTTCAACGACAGCCGCATGGGCGGCGTGACGGAGGTGCTGTGCGACGGGTTCGACAGCCAGTCCATGATGTTTGTGGGCCGCAGCTATGCAGAGAGCCCTGACATCGACGGGCGCATCTACTTCACCGCCGACCACGAGGTGGAGGCGGGGCAGTTTGTGCCGGTGCGCATCACCGGCGCCATGGACGGTGAGCTGACCGGCGAGCTGGCGGAGTAAAAAATACTTTCCATTTGCCGCTGTCCATGGTACAATGGCGCAGAGATAAAAACGAAAGGCTGATACATATCATGACGACCGCGAACAAACTGACGATCCTGCGGGTGCTGATGATCCCCGCTTTTCTGGTGGTGCTGTACTGGGGCTTCCCCGGTTGCCGCTACGTGGCGCTGGGCATCTACATCGTCGCCTGTCTCACCGACCTGCTGGACGGCTACATCGCCCGCCATTATAACCAAGTCTCCGATTTCGGCAAATTCATGGACCCGCTGGCGGACAAGTGCCTTGTGATGGCGGCGCTGTGCTGGT
>URST01000077.1 GCA_900550585.1 uncultured Eubacteriales bacterium | reverse complement strand
ACGATATCCACACCGGCGCGGCCCGCCCAGATCTCCAGCTGGTCGGCGGCCGCCGCACGGAACGTATCGCCGGCGCACAGCAGGACCTTTTTGCCCTGATCCTTCAGCTGCTTGGCCAGCTTGCCGATAGACGTGGTCTTGCCCACGCCGTTGACGCCGATGACCAGCACCACGGCGGGCTTGCCCTCCAGCACCAACGCGCTGTCACCCACCTCCAGCTTGCTCTTCAGGATGTCCCGCAGGGCGTCCTTTACCTCGTCCATCCGGCCGATAAAGCGTTCCTTCACCCGCTTCCGCAGCTGGGCCACGGTATCAGCGGCGGTGTCAGCGCCCACATCGGCCAGGATCAGCGCCTCCTCCAGTCCGTCGTAGAACTCGTCGTTCAGATCGTCGAAGGTGGGGACGGCGGTGAACGCCTCCTTCAGTATTTGAAATAAGCCCATTGCCATAACAAGCCCTCCTTATTTGATATGCAGCTCCTTGGCCATATCGTTGAGATTGATGGTCAGTATCCGGCTGACGCCCTTTTCCTGCATGGTCACGCCATACAGCACGTCCGCCTCCTCCATGGTGCCCCGCCGGTGGGTGATGACGATAAACTGCGTCTTTCCGGCGATCCGCCGCATATACCGGGCGTAGCGCACCACATTGGCCTCGTCCAGCGCCGCCTCGATCTCGTCCATCACGCAGAACGGCGTGGGATGTACCTTCAGAATGGCGAAGTACAGCGCGATGGCAACAAAGGCCTTCTCACCGCCGGACAGCAACGTGATGGTCTTCAGCTGCTTGCCAGGGGGCTGTACCTTGATCTCGATGCCGCAGTTGAGGATATCGCTCTCGTCCTCCAGCTCCAGCCGCGCCTTGCCGCCGCCGAACAGCTCCAAAAACGTCTCCTGGAAGCTCTCGTTCAGCAGCTGGAACTGCTCGGCAAAAATGCTGGTCATCTGCTGGGTGATCTGGTCGATAATGCCCAGCAGCTCCTCCTTGGCCTGCTCCACATCGCTGCGCTGCTCGGACAGATAGGTGTACCGGGTGTTCACCCGGTCGAACTCCTCGATGGCGCCGATGTTGGGCGTACCCAGCCCCTTGATCTCCCGGTTCAGCTCGGCAATACGCCGGGTAGCCTTGGGTACGCTCTCCAGCTCGATGCGCTGCTCCATGGCGTCGCTGTGGCTCAGCTCGTAGCGCTCCCACAGCTTCTCCAGGATCTGCCCCTCCTCCATGCCGCTGTTTTCCAGCTTTTGCTGTAGTTTGTTGTACGCCTGCATGGTCTGCAAAAGCGTATCGTTGCAGGCACGGCTGTCGCGGCCGTTCTGGTCACGCTGCTGCTCCAGCGCCAGCTTGGCCTGGGCCAGATCCTCCAGCCGCTGCCGCAGCTGTATCACACGGGCGTTCTTCTCCTCCAGCGCCGCCTGATGGCCCGCCATATCGGCCAGCGCCTTCTCGTTGGCCTGCCGGTATTCCTGCACCCGCCGGTCGCGCTCAGCGCGGTCGGATACCATATCCGCCTGCAAGCCCCGCAGGTCCTCCACGCTCCGCAGAACGCTGTCCTTCTCCGCGCTCAGTGCCGCCTGATCGGCCTTCTTGTCGCTGACGGCCTGGGCCAGTTGGTTGGTCTGCTCCGTCAGATCGGTCTGGCCAGCCAGCTTGTCCCGCATCTCCTGCCGCAGCGCGGCCGCGCGGTCCTCTGCCGCAGTGATGTCCGCCTGTATCCCGGCCATGCGCCCGCGGCCGTCCGTCTCCCGGCGGTCCAGGCCGGACAACTCCTGCTCCATAGTCTCGCAGCTCAGGCGCAGGCTCTCCAACAGGAGGTCATAGTGGTCCTGCCGTCCCTGTAAGGTCAGCACCTCGTCCGCCGCCTTGCGCTGCTGGTCCTTGGCCACCTGCAATTCATACTCAGCCTTCTGCAGCTCCCTCTGGGCCGCCTCGGCCTGCTGCGCGGCCTCGTTCAGCTTACCGTTCAGGGCGCCCTGTGCCGCCTTCAGCCGTTCCAGCTCATTGGCCCGGGACAGCACGCCGGAGGATCGGCTGGCGGAGCCGCCGGTCATGGAGCCGCCCCGGTTGATGATCTGTCCGTCTAGCGTCACGATGCGGAAGGCATTGCGGAACTTACGCGCCATGGCGATACCGCTGTCCAGGTCCTCCACTACCACCGTCCGGCCCAGCAGATTTTTAAAAATATGGTCGTATCGCGCGTCGTACCGCACCAGACGGCTGGCGATGCCTACAAAACCATACTCTCCCGCAGCGTTCTCCCGCAGCTCGTCGCCCCGGATGGCCGTCAGCGGCAGGAAGGTAGCGCGGCCGCCGTCCCGCTGCTTCAGGAACTGGATGGCCGCCTTTGCGTCCTCCTCCCGTTCCACCACAATGTTCTGCAGCGCCGCGCCCAGTGCCGTCTCCAGCGCCACGGCATAGGCCTGCTCTGTGGTCATCAGTCCGGCCACCGGCCCGTGAATGCCCCGCAGCGTGTTTTTCTCCGCCGCCTGCATCACGGTCTTCACCGCTTTGTTGAAGCCCTCATACTCCTTCTCCATCTCCGTCAGCAGACGGATGCGGTCCTCCTGGGCGTTCACCTGCCGGGTCAGCTCCTGTTTTGCGTCCTGGGTGCTCTGCGCCTTCTGGCGGCGGCTGTCCATCCGCAGGCTGTGACCCTGAATGATATTCTCCGCCGCCTGGGCCTCCTCCCTGGCATCGTCCAGCGCCCGGCGATTGGTCTTTGCGTCCTTTTCGCTCTCCTCCAGCTTACGCTGTGCCTCGGACAGCTCCTGCCGCACCGTAATTCGCCGCTGTCCGGCCTCGTCCAGGCCCGCCTGCAGGGCGGACAGCGCGGCGCGCCCGTCTGCGGCCTCGGCCACAGCAATGGCCTCCTGCGCCCGCAGGGCCTCGGCCTCGTCCGCCGCGCCCTTTGCGCTGTCAGCCAGCGCCTGCGCCCGAGAGAGCAGCTCACTCAGCGCCGTCTCCAATACCGCCGCGTCGCGGTCGATGTCCGCGATACGCGCCAGCTGTCCGTCGATCTGTCCCTGTAAATTCTCCCGCCGCTGGTCTGTGCTGGTCATTTCCTGTTCCAGCCGGCGCAGAGACTCGTTGTTGTGCTCCACAGAGGTCTGCAGCACCGCGATGGCCGCAGACTCCTCGCCGGCGGCGGACTCCGCTTCGGTCACCTGACCGCGCAGCGCGTCGGCCGCCACGTCGTTCTGCCGCATCTCCTCGGTAAAACGCTCTCCCTGGGCGTAGGCCTCGTCCAGCGCCGCCTGGGCCTGGTCACAGGCCTCCTTGGCCTGAGCCGTATCGCTCTCCAGCTTCAGCTTGGCAGTCCGCAGGTTTTGCAGCTGCTCCAGCCACACGGAGATCTCCAGCACCCGCAGCTCATCCCGCAGCACCAGATACTTTTTCGCTGTCTCCGCCTGTTTGCGCAGCGGCTCCACCTGCAGCTCCAGCTCGGCGATCTTGTCGTTGATGCGCACCAGATTCTCCTCGGTGCGCTCCAGCTTGCGCTCGGCCTCCTCCTTGCGGTGGCGGTACTTGCTGATGCCTGCCGCCTCCTCAAATATCTCCCGGCGCTCGCCGCTCTTGACGGACAGGATCTCGTCGATCTTGCCCTGTCCGATGATGGAGTAGCCCTCCCGGCCCATGCCGGTGTCCATGAACAGCTCGTTCACGTCCTTGAGACGCACGGACTGCTTGTTGATGTAATATTCCGATTCGCCGCTGCGGTAGTACCGGCGGGTCACGGCCACCTCCGCCTCATCGCGGGTGGGAAAGATGTGCTCCGTGTTGTCGATGACCAGCGTCACCTGTGCAAAGCCCATCTGGTTCCGCTTTTCTGTGCCGCCGAAGATGACATCCTCCATCTTGGCGCCCCGGAGCTGGCGGCTGTTCTGCTCGCCCATGACCCAGCGGATGGCATCGGAGATGTTGGACTTGCCGGAGCCGTTGGGGCCCACGATGGCGGTGATGTCCTCGCCGAAGTCCAGCACCGTCTTATCGGGAAACGATTTGAATCCCTGGATCTCAAGAGCCTTTAGATAGATAGGGCTCACCCCTTTCGCATTTGCATACTATAACTAAGTTAGTATACACCGCAAGCCCCCTGTTTTCAAGAAAAACCGTGCCGCCTGCCGGAAAAATTGCAAAAAGCGGAGGGAACGGCCAGCCGTCCCCTCCATGCCCTATTGCTCCGCGCGCCGCCGGTCCATCTGGCGGTACAGGCTGTCCAGCGCGTCGGACAGGCTGCCCACATGGTCGATGATGCCCAGCGTCACCGCCTCCTCGCCGTACAGCACGGTACCCACATCGTTGGCCATGTCGCCGGAGGCCAGCATCAGCTGGCGGAACCGCTCCTCGCTGATGTGGCTGTGGGCCGCCACGAACTTGACGATGCGCTCCCGGATGCGCTCAAAGTAGCGGTACGTCTCCGGCGCGGCGATGACCGTGCCGGACATGCGCACCGGATGGATGGTCATGGACGCGCTGGAGGCGATGAACGTCTCCTTGCCGCACACCGCCAGCGGCACACCGATGGAGTGTCCGCCGCCCAGCACCAGCGTCACCGTGGGCAGGCGCATCCCCGCCACCAGCTCCGCGATGGCCAGCCCCGCCTCGATATCGCCGCCCACTGTGTTCAGGAGCAGCAGCAGGCCGTCCACCTCGTCCGACTCCTCCAGTGACGCCAGAAGCGGCAGGACGTGCTCGTATTTGGTGCTTTTCGTGTTGTTGGGCAGCACCATGTGCCCCTCCACCTGCCCCACGATGGTGAGACAGTGCACCGTGCCGTGGCGGTTCTTCACGACGGAGGAGCCCATGTCCACGATCTGCTGCATGGCCGGGGAGGACTGCTCCTGCTGGTCGCCGCTGTCCGATGATGCCTTTGTTTCCTTTGTCTCGTCTGTCATGCTCCGCGCCTCCTTTTCTCCGGTAGGATGCGCAGGATACGGCGGTTTATACGCGGAACGGCCGCCTTCCGGCGGCCGTTCCGATGTGCCTGTTCATTCCATATCGTGGGGACGCTCCAGCTGCCAGCCGGTGCCGTCCGGAGTCCTGTAATAGATGTTCTGGAGGAAGCCATGGAGATCGTACTCCACCTTGGTATCCGGCTCCGCCAGAACAGAGCCGTACATGCCCACGGCCAGAATATCCTCCCGACTGTTGATCTCCTCCTCCGTCAGGTCGCCGCCCTCCGCAACGGTGCGGTCCAGGTCGGCATCGTAGTACACCACGGAATAGGGCTCCATCCACATCGGGACGTAGACCACTTTTCCGTCATCCTCCTCCGCCTGCCGGCCGCAGGCGGTCAGGGCCAGCAGCATAGCCGCCAGCAGCATCGTAAATTTCTTCATGAATTGCTCCTCTCCTCATACATGCTTTCCGCCATGCGGCAAAGCTCCTTTTGTCCCGGGGTGCCAAACAGCAGAAATACCTGTCCGGCGTCCTCGTCCACCCATACCAGCAGCCGTCCCTGCTCCGGTATGGATACCTCGTAAAACGGTGCCGTATCACCGCCCAGGTAAAACAGCACGCTGTACACGCTGACGGGGCGTGTCCTGTCGGGCAGGTGGCGGAACTGATAGAACTGGGCGTCCCGGCCCCGCACCTGCACCTCCGTGATATCGCAGCCCTCCGGTTCGCCCGGCTCCCCCTGGGGCCGCTGACCGGTGAGAATATCGGACAGGCCGGCGGTCTGGTGGCTGCGCACCTCCATGGAGACGGTCCGGTCACTGCGGAAGCCCACTGCCGCCAGCATGACATCGCCCTGCGGCGAGGTGTACCGCACCGAGCGGACGCCGTCGTCCCCCGTGAGATCAGATGTCATCGCATAGCCCTCCGGGAGCCATGTCGGGCCGTTTCCCGTCCATGTTCCGGCGCTTTGTGAGGCCGGGAACTGATAGGCTGTGACCGCCGTGGTCATCTGACGCAGCCACTTCCCTACCGCGGCCCGCGCCGCGGGGCTGACCGCCAGCGCCGCGCCGAAGGCCAGCACAACAGCCAGCATTGCGGCAGCCGTGCGCCGCCAGACCAGCCGCGCTGTGCGGCGCCGCTTCTCACGGCGGAGCAGCGGCGCCAGCCGCACATCGAACCCGGCGGAGAAATCGGCATCCTCCGCCGGCAAGGCGGCGGACAACTGGTACGCCAGCCGCTGCGCCGCCTGACGCAGCGCGGCGTCGCTGAAGGTGGTGTTCATGGGCATATCGCCTCCTTTTCCAATTCTGCGCGCAGCGCCTCCCGCGCCCGGTACAGCAGCTTCTGGGCGGCGGCGAAGGACAGCGCCAGCAGCGCCGCCGTCTCCCGTGTGGAGTAGCCGCAGGCATGGCGCAGCAGCAGCGCCTCCCGGTAACGGGGCGGCAGGCGTCCCATGGCGTCCGCCAGCGCATCGCCGCAGGGCGCCGGTGTTACCAGCGGGAGCGTCTCATCAAAGGGCGTCCCGGACAGCCGGGCCTGCTGCCGCAGGATGTCGATGCACTTGCGCTCCACCACCACCGTCAGATAGGCCTCCAGCTCCGTGCGGGGCAGCGGGGCCAGCCGCTCAAAGTGCTCCGCCAGCGAGAGGAACGCCTGGTGCACCGCGTCCTCCGCATCCTCCTGCGTCCGCAGCTTTCGCCGCGCCAGCGCCAGCATCCGGCCCCGGTAGGCGGTATATACGTCCTCAAAGAGCCGTCTCTGCTGTGCGTCGCCGATGGCCTGCGTGTAAAGGAGCACGCCTTCACCCCCTCTCCGTCTTTATTCTGTCTGTATCATAACACAGATGCGCCGTCTGCGCCATCACTCTATATAACGGTGCAGACCAGCGAATGCGGACACGGCATGCGAAAGAATGCCGCTTGCAAAAATACCGCTGCCCTCCTATAATGGGAGCACAGGCCGGTAAAGGAGGGTCTCCCCATGTCACAGGTCACCAAGCGGGCGCTGGAGGCGTCGCTGAAAAAGCTGCTGCTGGAAAAGCCGCTGCACAAGATCACCGTCAGCGACATCACCGACGACTGCGGCATCAACCGCATGACGTTTTACTATCACTTCAAGGATATCTACGATCTGGTGGAGTGGTGCTGTCAGGAGGACGCCAGCCGCGCCCTGGCGGGAAAAAAGACCTATGAGACGTGGCAGCAGGGGCTTTTGCAGATCTTTCAGGAGGTGCTGAACAACAAGCCCTTTATCCTCAATGTCTACCGCTCCGTCAGCCGGGAACAGGTGGAAAACTACCTCTATCAGGTCACCTACCGGCTGCTGGAGGATGTGGTGGAGGAACAGGCGCAAGGCATGTCCGTGCGCCCGGAGGACAAGGCCTTCATCGCCACACTGTATAAATATATGTTCGTGGGCCTGATGCTGGATTGGGTGAAAAGCGACATGAAGGGTGACCCGCAGGTCATGGTGGACAGGCTGGAGCAGGTGATCCACGGCAGTGTCCGCGCCGCGCTGGAGCGCCTGCGCACCGACAAACCTTTATCAGATGCGGCGGAATGATAAAAAACTGAACACCCTATGCCCCGGTGATAAAAAACTTATCACCGGGATTTTTCTGCTTATTGAACATTTTCCCGCGTGAGTGTATGTTTTCATCATCAAGAAGAAAACATACAGTTTACAGGAGGTTTGCATTATGTATTATTCCAGTGGTAACTATGAAGCGTTTGCCCGTCCCAAAAAGCCGGAGGGCGTGGACAACAAATCCGCCTATATCGTGGGCAGCGGCCTGGCGGCGCTGACCGCCGCCTGCTATCTGGTCCGCGACGGCCAGATGAAGGGCGAGCGCGTCCACATTCTGGAGAAGGGCCCCACCGCCGGCGGTGCCTGCGACGGATGGAAGTTCGAGAACATCGGCTACGTCATGCGGGGCGGCCGCGAGATGGACAACCATTTCGAGGTCATGTGGGATCTGTTCCATTCCATCCCCTCCATCGAGACGGAGGGCGTCAGCGTACTGGACGAGTATTACTGGCTGAACAAGGCCGACCCCAACTACTCCCTGTGCCGTGCCACCGCCAACCGCGGTGAGGACGCCCACACCGACGGCAAGTTCGACATCTCCGACAAGGGCGCCATGGAGATCATAAAGCTGTTCTTCACCCCCAACGAGGACTTGCAGGACAAGCGCATCACCGATTTCTTCGACGATGAGGTGTTCAACAGCAACTTCTGGCTGTACTGGCGCACCATGTTCGCCTTTGAGAACTGGCACAGCGCACTGGAGATGAAGCTGTATATCCAACGGTATATCCACCATATCGGCGGCCTGCCCGACTTCACCGCCCTGCGCTTCACCAAGTACAACCAGTATGAGTCCATGATCCTGCCCATGGTGAAGTATCTGGAGGGCTACGGCGTCCAGTTCCACTACGGCGTGCAGGTGACCAACGTGGAGTTCGACTGCTCCGACCCGAAGCACAAGCTGGCCAAGCGCATCGACATCATCGAGAACGGCGAAAAGGGCGGCATCGACCTGACGGAGAACGACCTGGTGTTCATCACCAACGGCGGCTGTGTCGAAAACTCCACCATTGGCAGCCAGACCACCGTTGCCCCCCTCAAGTTTGATCTGAAGGAAGGCGGCGGCTGGGATCTGTGGCGCAAGATCGCCGCCCAGGACCCCAGCTTCGGCCACCCGGACAAGTTCTGCTATGACCCGGAGCTGAGCAACTGGATGAGCGCCACCATCACCACGCTGGACCAGCGCATTGTGCCCTATATCAAAAAGATCTGCAAGCGCGATCCCTTCACCGGCAAGGTCGTCACCGGCGGCATCGTCACCGTGCAGGACTCCAACTGGCTCATGAGTTGGACCCTGAACCGCCAGCAGCAGTTCCGCGACCAGCCCAAGGACCAGCTCTGCGTTTGGGTGTACAGTCTGTTCAGTGATAAGCCCGGCGATTACGTCAAGAAGCCCATGCGCGAATGCACCGGCGAGGAGATCTGCCAGGAATGGCTGTACCACATTGGTGTACCAGTTGACCAGATCGAGGATCTGGCTGCCAACAGTGCCAACACCGTGCCCTGCATGATGCCGTATATCGACGCTTTCTTTATGCCGCGCGCTGCCGGTGACCGCCCGGATGTTGTGCCCGAAGGCGCTGTGAATTTCGCTTTCATCGGCCAGTTTGCCGAGACCAAGCGCGATACCATCTTTACCACCGAGTATTCCATCCGCACCGGCATGGAAGCGGTTTACACCCTGCTGAACGTTGACCGCGGCGTTCCGGAGGTCTGGGGCAGCGTATATGATATCCGCGACCTGCTGGATGCCACCGTAAAACTGCGCGACGGAAAAAAGGTCACCGATATGGAGATGAACGTTGTGCAGAAACTGGCCCTGAAAGAAGCTTTGAAGAAGCTGGAGGGCACCGAGATTGAAAAACTGCTGAAAGAATACAATGTGATCTGAAGCGTATGATCATTCTTCCATAAAAAACACTGCCCCGG
>URST01000076.1 GCA_900550585.1 uncultured Eubacteriales bacterium | reverse complement strand
CGATGCTCAGGCCGCGGGCCAGTGCGGAGTAGATGTGGGTGTGTGCGTTGATGAACGCGGGCATGATGACGCCGCCCTTGGCGTCGATGATATGGGCGTCGGCGTACTTGGCCCGCAGCGCGGCCTCCTCGCCCACCTCCACGATCCTGGTGCCCTCAAAGGCCACCGCGCCGTGCTCGTAGTAGCCCTTCCCGTCTGCGTCACGGGTAATGAGCCGTCCGTTGGTTACCAGATCCATGTGTGCTCCTCCTCTTTTGTATTTGGTTCCTCGTTCCTCCCCCGGCGGAATAACAAAAAGTGCCCCAGTCTCCCGGTTTCGGAGACTGAAACACTCAAGCGTCAGCCGAGTGATAGTTGCAGCCCGTGCGCGAAGCACTTCCTTACAGCTACCAATCTTGGATTGTCGTTTATATTTTACAGGACTGCGCCGGAAAAATCAATATTTTTTCGCCGTCCCTCACAATTTTTTTGCCGCCGCGGAGACAGCTGGGCAGGGACAGTATCCCGCGGCTGTGCCGCGGGATGATGCCCCTGCCATAAGCCCGCAGAGCGCAAAAAGAAAGACGCCTTGCGGCGTCTTTCTTTTTGTTCAAGAACTAAGTTCTAATTAGAACTCCTTCTTCTCTGCAGCGTGAAGAAAACGTGCCGGGGGCACGTTTTTAGCGTAAGCCGAAGCGGCTATGCCGCGAGGGCGCACCCCATGGCGCGGGGCGCAGCCGCAGGATGCCCGGCGCACCCGCCCCGCACAACAGCGCTGTTGTGATGCCGCCGCAGGAGAGGAGGTGCAGAGCGCAAAAAAAGACGAGGCCGAAGCCTCGTCTTTTTTGTTCAAGAACTAAGTTCTAATTAGAACTCCTTCTTCTTGCCGATCACAACAGCGGAACCAGCAACGCTCATCAGAGCCATGCCAGCGTACATAGCGATACCAGCATCGAAGGTCTTGGGGGAGTTGGCGGAGCCAGTGGTGGCAGCGCCGGGAACCTTGTAGTTCCAGCCGATCAGGTCGCCGTTCACGGTGTCGGTCTCGGTCATGCCAGCCTTCTCAGCGGCCTCAACGGTCTTATAGACCTTAGCAACGGTACCGCAGGTCTTGCACTTGTACTCGGTAGCATTGCCGTTCTTGTCGAAAGCGGAAGCCTTCCAGGTGTGCTCCACGGGAGTGGCAGCGGTGGCCATCACGATCTCGCCGTTGACCAGCAGAGCGACGTGGCCGTTCTCATCACCCTCGAAGTACAGAGTGTCACCGGCGACGGTCTCAACGACGTAGCCCTTCACACCCTCGTCCAGATCCAGCTGGCCGCACTTCTCGCCGATAGCCTTGAACTCGGTAGCCTTGTAATCATAGGCATAGACATCGATCTCAGACAGATACAGGGGAGCCTTACCATCAGAGGTCAGCTTCAGGTCATAGGAGCTGGCGTCAGCAGCGACATAGTAGGTGTCGCCGTTCACGACGTAGTGCTTGATGGTGCCGTTGTCGGCCTTCTTGCTGGACTGAGCCTTCACCAGTTCATACTCATAGGTGCCCTTCAGCTCGTTGCCCTTGTTGTCATAAGCCTTCTTGGCGGTGGTGGGAGCCGCGAAAGCGGTAACACACAGAGCCAGAGCCATGACCATAGCAAGAACAGTTGCGATGATCTTCTTCATGTTTGATTTCCTCCATAAAAAATTTTGTTGATCGGCTCTCCATTCCCGCCGCGCCCGCGGCCTACCACAGAAACATCATTCTGTTGTAGTTCACAGACTCGGAAAGTCCGGTTCGCCTTTCACGGTCACAGTATATCAATATCTGCGGCATAAATCAAGGGACTTGACCCCGCCAAATGCGAAAAAACTCATAAATAAATGTTAAAAAAGAATTAAATTTTCCGATATGTTCTTATTTCTTATCAAAACACGCATTTTCCAGAACTTTTAGTGCGTTTTTATTCCGCATGACCACACCTGTTTCTCCCGCATTTTGCGCGTTTTGAGGTTTGTTTATCTTTGAATTGTTGTTTTCTCGTCTGTTTTTCACAAAAAAACGCAAATTCTTTCCCCCACAAAGGCGTTTTGACGGACAGTTTGTAACAAATTGCCCGCCCAGCGGGGGCATTTTGCGCCCCGCCGGGGGCGGCGCGGGGTTGTCGGGGTTGGCGCGGGCGCTTTGTCCCGGCGCGGGCACTTTGCCGCGCGTTGGCGCGGGTGTTTCACCGCCCCGCCGGGACGATAGGGCGCTTGTCTCGTCTCCTGCGCCCCGCAGGGGGCTATAGTATGATCCGGCGACGCCATATATTATAATAGGGTGAAAATTTTTTCGCAGAAAAAGAGGAAACAGCCGATTTTTGCGGTATACTCTAATGTGGTGGTATGTTGCACACCGCCATGCACACCTGTTTTCGGAAAGGAGGTACATTTCCGTGTTCGACCAGCGCTTTCTGGACGAGCTGATCGCCCGCAGCGACATCGTGGATGTGGTGTCCGGCTACGTCGCACTGCAGCGCAAGGGCGGCAACCTGTTCGGCCTGTGCCCGTTCCACAACGAGAAAACGCCCTCCTTCTCCGTGTCGCCGGACAAGCAGATCTATCACTGCTTCGGCTGCAAAAAGGGCGGCGGCGTCATCAATTTCATCATGGAGATCGAAAACCTCACCTTCCCCGAGGCCGTGCGTTTTCTGGCCAAGCGGGCCAACCTGCCGGTGCCGGAGGAGGAAGAACAGAGCGGCGCGGACAAGCTGCGCCGCCGGGTGCTGGACCTGAACCGGGACGCGGCCCGCTGGTACTACGACCTGCTGTGCTCCCCGGAGGGCGCGGCGGTGCAGGCCTATCTGGACAAGCGCCAGATACGCAGGGGCATTGCCGTCCGCTTCGGCATGGGCGCGTCTCCCGACCGGTGGGACGGCCTGCTCACCGCCATGACCCGTAAGGGCTACTCCAAGCAGGAGCTGCTGGCCGCCGGGCTGGTGGTCAACGGCAAGAACGGCCAGCTGTACGACAAGTTCCGCAACCGGCTGATGCTGCCGGTCATCGACACGCGGGGCGACGTGTTGGGCTTCGGCAGCCGCGTCATCGACAACTCTGAGCCGAAGTACATGAATACCACTGAAACCATTACATATAGTAAACGGCGTATCCTCTACGGCCTGAACCTGGCCAAAAAGACGAAGCGGCCCAACATCATCCTCTGCGAGGGCAATCTGGACGTGGTGACGCTGCATCAGGCCGGGTTCGACAACGCCGTGGCCTCCATGGGCACGGCCCTCACCGTGGAGCAGACCCGCCTGCTCAGCCGCTTTACCAAGGAGCTGGTGCTGTGCTACGACAACGACAACGCCGGTCAGCTGGCCACCCAGCGGGCGCTGGAGCTGCTGAACAACTCTGAATTTACCGTCAAGGTCCTGAAGCTGCCTAACCGCATGGTGGATGGCAAGCCCACCAAGCAGGACGCCGACGACTTCATTAAAAACCACGGCCCCGCCGCCTTTGAAAACCTGCTGTCCGGCAGCGAGAACGGCGTGGAGTTCCGCATGACCCAGATCGCCGCCAGATATGACCTCACCTCCGACGAGGGGCGCATCGGCTACGCCGGGGAGATGGCGGAGGAATTATGTAAACTTGAAAACGCCGTGGAGCGGGACGTGTACACCAACCGCGCCGCCCAGACGGCGGGTCTGTCGCCGGAGGCCATGAAGCTGGAGGTGCAGCGCGCCTTCCGGCGCCGTGCCGCCCGCGACCGGAAGCTGCGGGAGCGGCAGGAGCTGAACCTGAGCCGCAGTCTCCAGCCCGCGGAACGGGCCATCCGCTACGACGATCTGCGCAGCGCCATGGCCGAGGAGGGCGTCATCCGTCTGCTGATGCAGGATGACAGCCTGTTTCCCGACCAGCCGCCCTTGCGGGAGGAGGAGTTCTCCTCGCCCCTGCTGGGCCGCATTTACAGTGAGCTGTGGCGCTGCCGGGGCGGCAGCAGCATGGCGGCGCTGTCCGCCGCGCTGACGCCGGAGGAGATGAGCCACCTGACCACGCTCCTGCAAAAGCCGGAGTCCGCCGCCAACGCTCCCCAGGCGCTGGCAGACTATATCCGCATCATCCGCGAGGAATGTGCAAAACGCAGCGGCCGCAGCACCATGGACGCGCTGGCTGCCGCCCGCGATACCTATAAAGACAAGAAAGGTTACGGAGGAAAGCGAACATGACTGACGAGAAGTACACCGCCCAGCAGCTGGAGGAGATGGCCGACGCCCTGCTGGCTGAGGACAAGCCCGAAAAGGACGCAAAGGCCGAAAAAACGGCAAAGGACGCCAAGTCCGCCGATAAGGCTGACGATAAGCACCCCATGACCGCCAAGGGCAAGCTGGACGACAAGACCATCGCCACCCTGCCCGCCGCCGCACTGCTGACCACCAACGAAAAGCTGAAGGAGCTGTTCGTCAAGGGCAAGAAAAAGGGCCGTCTGGACGCCGGCGAGCTGTCCGAGGTGCTGGACGAGATGGATCTGGACGGCGACCAGATGGACTCCATCTACGACTCGCTGGAGATGCTGGGCATCGAGGTGGGCACCGAGGATTTCCTGGCCGATCTGCCTGACGAGGACGGCGAGCCGGCCATGGAGGAGATCGCGGAGATCGAGGAGGAGGAGCTGGTCGACCCCAATTCGCTGGTGGACAGCTTCAACATCGACGACCCCGTTCGTATGTACCTGAAGGAGATCGGCAAGGTGCCGCTGCTCACCGCCGATCAGGAGGTGGAGCTGGCCACGGCCATGACCGCCGGCCGCGAGGCCCAGGCCCGCATGGACGAGGCGGAGGAAAACGGCGAGACGCTTTCCGACGAGGAGCTGGCCCAGCTGAAAAAGCAGATCAAGGCCGGTGAGCGGGCCAAGCAGCAGCTGGCCGAGGCCAACCTGCGTCTGGTGGTGTCCATTGCCAAGCGCTATGTGGGCCGCGGCATGCTGTTCCTGGACCTGATCCAGGAGGGCAATCTGGGCCTCATCAAGGCCGTGGAGAAGTTCGACTACACCAAGGGCTATAAGTTCTCCACCTACGCCACCTGGTGGATCCGGCAGGCCATCACCCGCGCCATTGCCGACCAGGCCCGCACCATCCGCATCCCCGTTCACATGGTGGAGACCATCAACAAGGTCATCCGCGTCTCCCGCCAGCTGCTGCAGGAGCTGGGCCACGACCCCAGCCCCGAGGAGATCAGCGAGGAGATGAACATGCCCGTGGACAAGGTGCGGGAGATCCTGAAGATCGCGCAGGAGCCGGTGTCTCTGGAGACGCCCATCGGCGAGGAGGAGGACTCCCATCTGGGCGACTTCATCCCCGACGAGGCCGCCAGCGAGCCCAGCGAGGCCGCCAGCTTCACCCTGCTGAAGGAACAGCTGGTGGACGTGCTCAGCACCCTGACGCCCCGTGAGGAGAAGGTGCTGAAGCTGCGCTTCGGCATCGAGGACGGCCGCACCCGCACGCTGGAGGAAGTGGGCAAGGAGTTTAATGTCACCCGCGAGCGCATCCGCCAGATCGAGGCCAAGGCCCTGCGGAAGCTGCGCCACCCCTCCCGCTCCAAGAAGCTGAAGGACTTCCTGAACTGAACCCCGACGACTGAAAAGCCCCGGCCTTACGCGGATGCTCATAAGACAGTATGGCGTATGTTCCGAAAAAGCTGCTGGTTGAATATAAGCAGAACGTCCGAAGAATCTGCGGCCTCTTCGGACGTTCTGCTTTTTCACATAGGAATTACTGCTTCTTGTACCCACACTTCGGGCATACGCCTTTTTCGTTCAGAGCGATACCACACAGGGGGCAGCGATCCTTCGTGCCTTCCGGCTTGTATTCCTGGGACGCAGCATTCACGCCGCTGGTGAAAGTCAGCTTGGCGATATTCAGCCTGTCCTTCAGGAGTTCATAGACGATCTTAATCATGCCCTCGACGGTCATGGTTTCTTTCGTTACGACCAGACGGCAATCAGGATATGCGGTGGCGAGTTCGGTCTTGAATGCGGGCCCCTTCATCTTGTTGGTCGGAGAGCCATCCTTGATTCCCTGCTCTTCATAGACCTTCAGAATTGCAGGCAGCAACGGATCGTCTTCCCGCAGAATCAGAGCATGATCGAAATTCTTCAGAACCTCCCATGCCGTCTTCTGAATTTCGTTGCAGGGGAAGACCATATTCACGCCCGGTTCAACAGTGTCCTCAACTTCGATGGTCAGAACGCCGGTATGTCCATGCAGATACTGGGCCTCTCCTTTGAAACCATAAAAACGGTGTGCGTACTGCAGGTCCAACTTAGTAATGCTTCGCATGATAACCCTCCTAAAAATTTGATTTATGAAAATGCTCGTTTCCGCGCTTTTCCGAAGTGAATTTATTCCTGAACGGAATCCTGCTGTTTCTTGCATTCTGGACAGATACCATGAAAGATGATGTCATAACCGGTGAGGTCAAATCCATGGGTATCCTTGATCCCTTTCTCAAGGCCAGTGATAAAATCCATGTCCACATCAAAGACGCGCCCGCAAATTTCACATTTCACATGGTAGTGGATGCGGCTGATATGGTCGAAACGGTCGGCACTCCCTGGAATTTCAAGCCGGCGGATTTCACCCATTTCAGATAACAGATTCAGATTTCGATATACGGTTGCCTTGCTGATCGTCGGATGCTCCTTGATGATTTCTTCATAAACCTCGTCTGCTGTGGCATGACAATGCAATGTATTCACTGCTTCCAAGACTAAGGAGCGTTGGATCGTATTACGTCGTGCTATAGTGTTCACCTTATTGATATTGTTTTCTTATTGATATAATATATCATTAATTATCAAAAGTCAAGGTTCTTCTTCGAAAAATTTTTCTCCTTGACAACTTGACAACTTCCAGTTTGCCCGCCACTTCAAAGCCATTCAGAATGAAAGGGCGCACTTCTATACAGGGTCAAGCCCTGTATAAAAGTGCGCTCTGCGAGGCAGACAGCCCGGACATTCAGGTGTCCGGGCTGTTTTGCGTCACTTCGTTCCGTACAAGGCGCTGCACCCCTTGCGCCGCTTTGCGGTTATCCCTGCGGACTTTGCGATTGATGCAATTTGCTGACGCAAACAGCACCAATCACAAAGTTTTGAATATGTCTCTACCGCAGCAGCACGGGAAGCTGTTCGGCACACTTCATCCGAGCGGTTGTGTTGGATCAATTGGTCTGTATGCACATGAAAACGGTCATCTTCTATGTGACACGGTATGAAAAGCACTTCCGGGAGGTCACGGAACAAAAGCTCCGGCCGTCCAGTGAGGAAGCCATCCGCGGACACAGGAAGTGTCTGACACAGGCAGAGAAGCGGTTGACGGAACTTGATCGGCTGTTTATCCGTATCTACGAGGACAATGTGGCAGGACGCATTACGGATGAACGGTTTTCTATGATGAGCAGGCCTTATTAGGAGGAACAGACGCAGCTCAAAGTGAAAATCTAGAGATTGCAGCAGGATATTGAAGTACAGGAACGACAGATTGAGAATTTGGAACAGTTCATCCAGCGGGCACACAAATACGAGGATTTGCAGGAGCTTACGCCCTACGCTCTGCGGGAACTTGTCAAGGCGATCTACATTGAAGCCCCGGGCAAGAGCAGCGGCAAGCGGCGGCAGAACATCCGTATTTCCAACCCTGTGGAAGAACTGATGAAACAGGAAACGGCATGACCGAAGCCATGCCCTCCCTGCGAAAATGTGATATTACTTTCTTATGCCCCCCGGCTATTACGGCCGGGGCTTTTGCTGTCACCGCTTCACTTTTTCCAATGCTTCAGGTTCGGCACCACGGCCTCCATGTGGGCGCGGACCTGCTCCGCCGGCCAGCTCTCGCTGGCCATGTGCGCCACGCAGAAGTCGATGAGCTGCTCCTTGCTGGTGTACTTGAACGTGCCGTCGGCATAGCACCACTTGCAGTACTCCTCGTTGAAGGTGCCGTCCGGCTCCCTGCTTGTGGTGGCATCCTCCAGCGGCATCCCGCAGCACTGGCAGACCAGCTGCCGCGGCGCACCCAGCAGCGTGTTGATGGAGACATCAAACAGCCGGGAAAGCTGCTTCAGCGTCTCCGTATTCGGCGTGGTCTCGCCGTTTTCCCAGCGGGACACCGCCTGCCGGGTGACAAACAGCTTCTCCGCCAGTTCATCCTGTGACAGGCCCTTTTCCGTTCTCAGCCTGCGTATCATATCCTTCGTATCCATAGAGAACCCTCCTTGCTATACCATCAATGTAGCACAGATCGCCGCCGCAGACAAGCAACAGTCTGTTGCGGTCACACCCGGCTCAGCAGCACGCGGCAGGCGCCCTCCACGGCACAGTCCCCCAGGGCGGCGGGCAGGAAATACGAGTCCCCCTGCCGCAGGAGATACCGGACGCCGCCGTGGACGACGGCGCCCTCCCCCGCCACGCACAGCAGGTGCTGGAAGGAATCGCCGCCGCAGTGCAGCGCCGCGCGGGTGCGGACATCCAGCCGCTCCACGGAGAAGTAGCCGCAGGCGAACAGCTCCGCCGCCGTGTACCCCCCGTGCTCCGCAACGGCGCGGGGCGCACACGCCCGGGCCGCCAGCGGCGCGTAGTCCAGCACCGCCGCCGCCCGGTCCAGATGCAGGGGCCGCAGCTGTCCGTCAGCGCCCCGGCGCTGGTAGTCGTAGACCCGGAAGGTGGTGTTGGAATTCTGCTGGATCTCGGCGATGAGGATGCCGGCGCAGATGGCGTGGATGGTGCCGGGCAGGATGAAAAACGTGTCGCCCTTCTGCACCGGCACCCGGTTCAGCACCTGGCAGATGGTGCCGTCCTCCGCCCGGCGGCGGAACTCCTCCGGCGTGATCTCCCGGGCGAAGCCAAAGTAGATGGCGGCGCCCTCGTCGCAGTCCACGATGTACCACATCTCGGCCTTCCCCGCCTCGCCCTGCTCCCGCAGGGCCGTCTCGTCGGAGGGATGCACCTGGATGGACAGATCCTTCCGGGCGTCGATGAGCTTCACCAGCAGCGGGAAGTCCTTCATCTCCGCGCAGCGCGTGCCCCAGAAGGCCGCCCTGTCCAGCGCCGCCAGCTCATCGGGCGTCTTGCCCGCCAGCGGGCCGCTCTCCACCGTGGAGACGCCCTCCGGCCGCTGTGCCAGCTCCCAGCTCTCCGCCGTGATGTCCGGCGCGTCCGTCTTGTGATAGTCCCTGCGCAGGCGCTCCCCGCCCCAGAGATAGTCCTTGTAGCACGGGTGCAGCTTCAGCGGTGTAAGTTCCATGATCCTCCAGCCCCTTTTCGTTGTGATATCGCCCGTATCATACCACGCCCGTCCCCGGATGACAAGGCGTATCCGCCCCGCGCCGCACCACCGGGAAAATATTTGTTTTGCCCCCTCGCATTCGGGAAGAATGTATGCTATGATGGCGGTACTATCTGCTTTCCATTCCACGAAAGACTAACTATTAAAAGTCAAGCCCCAAAACAAAATTTTCGAGAGAAATTT
>URST01000075.1 GCA_900550585.1 uncultured Eubacteriales bacterium | reverse complement strand
TGGCCAAGTATGTGGCCCTGCACTACAACGACCTGTCCTTCCCCTTCCGCCGCTATCAGATCGGCAAGGTCTACCGGGGCGAGCGCGCCCAGCGCGGCCGGTTCCGGGAGTTCTATCAGGCGGATATCGACGTCATCGGCGACGGTAAGCTGGACATCACCAACGAGGCGGAGATCCCCGCCATCATCTACCAGACCTTTACCTCTCTGGGGCTGAAGCGGTTCCAGATCCGGGTGAATAACCGGAAGATCCTCAACGGCTTTTACGCTATGCTGGGCCTGACGGAGCAGTCCGGCGACATCATGCGCACCGTGGACAAGCTGGATAAGATCGGCGCGGAGAAGGTGCGGACGCTGCTGACCGATGAGGTGGGCGTGTCCGCCGAAAGCGCCGGCGAGATCCTGAAATTCATCGCCATCACCGGCAGCAATGAGCAGGTGCTCAGCGCGCTGGAGGGCTACCGGGGCCGCAGCGAGGTGTTCGACGAGGGTCTGGACCAGCTGAACACCGTGGTAAAGTACCTGTCCGCCTTCGGCGTCCCGGCGGAGAACTTCGCCGTGGATCTGACCATCGCCCGGGGTCTGGACTACTACACCGGCACAGTATACGAAACAACGCTGCTGGATCATCCGGAGATCGGCTCCGTCTGCTCCGGCGGGCGGTACGACAATCTGGCAGAGTACTATACCGACAAGCAGCTGCCCGGCGTGGGCATCTCCATCGGCCTGACCCGCCTGTTTTATGTGCTGGGCGAGCAGGGCATGCTGAATCCCGATCTGCCCACGGCGCCCGCCGATGTGCTGATCCTGCCCATGACCGCCGATCTGGCTCCCGCCGTGACGCTGGCCACCCGGCTGCGCGCCGCCGGCATCCGCACCCAGCTGTACACCGAGCAGAAGAAGTTCAAGGCAAAGATGAACTACGCCGATAAGCTGGGCGTGCCCTATGTGGTGTTCCTGGGCGACGACGAGATCGCCGGGAACATGGTGGCCTGCAAGGACATGACCTCCGGTGAGCAGACCACCCTGCCCTTTGACGAGACGCTGGCACTGATCCAGAGCGGCCTCGCCAGACGGAACGAGGGCGCAGTCATTCTGGAAAAGTAACAACAGTCAGTAATATTTTTTATCAACTATACGATTCATTATCATAACAGGAGGACAAAACAATGATGCAGATGCGTACACATACCTGCAACGAGCTGCGGCTGGCGCATGTGGGCCAGTCCGTAAAGCTGGTGGGCTGGATGGAGAACGTCCGCGCTGTGGGCCAGAATTTCGCCTTCGTGGTGCTCCGCGACTTCTACGGCACCACCCAGATCGTGGTGGAGACCGAGGACATGATGGCCGTCATCCGCGACCTGAACAAGGAGTCCACCATCAGCGTGGAGGGCGTGGTGCGGGAGCGCGCCAGCAAGAACCCCAAGCAGGCCACCGGCGATATCGAGGTGGTGCCCAGCAAGATCGAGGTGCTGGGCCGCTGCCGCTACAACTCCCTGCCCTTTGAGATCAACCGCAGCCGCGAGGCCGATGAGCTGCAGCGCCTGAAGTACCGCTATCTGGACCTGCGCAATCCCGCGGTGAAGCAGAACATCATCCTGCGCTGCCAGGTGGTGGCCGCGCTGCGCGCCGCCATGACCGATCACGGCTTCCTGGAGATCACCACCCCCATCCTGACGGCCTCCTCCCCCGAGGGTGCCCGGGACTATCTGGTGCCCGCCCGCAAGCATCCCGGCAAGTTCTATGCCCTGCCCCAGGCGCCCCAGCAGTTCAAGCAGCTGCTGATGACCTCCGGCTTTGACCGCTATTTCCAGATCGCGCCCTGCTTCCGGGATGAGGACGCCCGCGGCGACCGCTCCCCCGGCGAGTTCTATCAGCTGGATATGGAGATGGCCTTCGCCACCCAGGACGACATCTTCGCCGTGCTGGAGGACGTGCTGCCTCCCATCTTCGCCAAGTACGGCACCTACAACGTGGCATCCTCTGCGCCGTTCCGCCGCATCGCCTACAACGACGCCATGGAGACCTACGGCTCCGACAAGCCCGACCTGCGCATTGACCTGAAGCTCACCGACATCTCCGACGAGGTGAAGGGCTGCGGCTTTGAGCAGCTGGACGGCAAGGTGGTCAAGGCCATCGCCGTCAGCGACTGCACCCTGACCCGCAAGGCCATCGACCAGCTGTGCACCGACGTGGAGGTGCAGTCCGGCAGCAAGCCCTACTGGTTCAAGGTGGACGAGAACGGCCAGTTGGCCGGCGGCATCGCCAAGTTCATGACCGGCTGCCAGGAGGCGCTTACCGCCAAGCTGGGCCTGAAGCCCAACATGCTGGTGGGCGTGGCCGCCGGCGACAAGGGCGCGGCCATCAAGACCGCCGGCGTCCTGCGCAATAAGCTGGGCGCCGCCTGCGAGGGCCACATGGACAAGGAGCGCTACGAGTTCTGCTGGATCGTGGACTTCCCCATGTACGAGATCGGCGACGAGTCCGGTGAGCTGGAATTCTGCCACAACCCGTTCTCCATGCCCAGCGGCGGTCTGGAGGTGCTGCTGAAGGCCGAGCGGGGCGAGATCGATCCCCTGACCATCACCGCCGACCAGTACGACCTGGTGTGCAACGGCGTGGAGCTCAGCTCCGGCGCCGTCCGTAACCACGATCCCGAGATCATGATCAAGGCCTTTGAGCTGGTGCGTCTGGGCGAGGAGGACGTGAAGAAGAAGTTCCCCGCCATGTACAACGCCTTCTGCTACGGTGCACCTCCCCATGCCGGCATCGCCCCGGGCGTGGACCGCATGGTCATGCTGCTGGCCGGTGAGAGCTCCATTCGCGAGATCATCCCCTTCCCCATGAACAAGAACGCCCAGGACGTGATGATGGGCGCGCCCTCCACCGTGGAGCAGAAGCAGCTGGACGAGCTGCACATCGCCATCGTGGGCGACGTGGAGAAGGACGACTGATGGACACCGTCAGGCTCTATTACGAAAACGCCTTTATGCAGGACTTCACCGCCGCGGTGGAGTCCTGCCAGGCTGTGAAGAACGGCTTCGCCGTAATCCTCGACCGCACCGCCTTCTACCCGGAGGGCGGCGGTCAGCCCGCCGACCGCGGCACGCTGGACGGCGTGCCAGTGACGGACGTGCAGGAAAAGGACGGCGTCATCGTCCACACCTGCGCCGGCCCGCTGTCCGTGGGGCAGCAGGTGCGGGGCGTCATCGACTGGGCGCGGCGGTTCGACCACATGCAGCAGCACTCCGGGGAGCACATCATCTCCGGCCTGCTGTGCAGCACGTTCCACTGCGACAACGTGGGATTCCACATGGGCGCCGACGTGGTCACCATCGACTACAACGCTCCCATCACATGGGAGCAGGCGCTGGAGGTGGAGCGCCAGGCCAACGCCTACATCTGGGCCGACCGGCCCATCCATATCTGGTACCCCTCCCCGGAGGAGCTGGCCTCCCTGCCCTACCGCAGCAAAAAGGCCCTCACCGGCCCGGTGCGCATTACGGAGTTCCCCGGCGCGGACATGTGCGCCTGCTGCGGCACCCATGTGGCCAGCAGCGGGCAGGTGGGCCTTGTGAAGCTGCTGAGCTGCCAGAAATTCCGGGACGGCGTGCGGCTGGAGCTGCTGTGCGGCCAGCGGGCGCTGGACTATCTGTCCGCCGGGTGGGAGCAGGCCCGCCAGATCGGGCAGGCCCTGTCCGTCAAGCCCCAGAGTGCCTTTGCCGCCGTCAGCCGCATGCAGGAGGAGCTGCTGACCCTGAAGGAGAAGGCCGCCCGGCTGGAGGAGAGCGCCTTTGTCCACACGGCGGAGCAGTACCGGAGCGCCGGCAGCGTCCTGCACATCACGGAGAAGCTGGACGGCGACGGCGCCCGGCGTCTGTGCGACGCCATCGCCAAAGCGGCGGGCGGACGCTGCGCCGTGTTTGCCGGCAGCGACGGCGGCTATCAGTACGCCGTCATCGAGAGTGGCGGCGACCTGCGTCCCCTCATCAAGGACATGAACGCCGCCCTCCATGGACGCGGCGGCGGACGGGACGGCTTCGCCCAGGGCAGCGCCGCCTGCACGGCGGAGGAGATCCGCGCCTTCTTCGCGGGCCTGTAAAAGCTTCGCCGCGCGAAACATTTCTTTCGTTTTTCCACAAAAATGCGCCCCTGAATGTGTGCAATTCGCGCACTTTCAGGGGTTTTCTTTTTCCTGCGGACATGCTACAATGGAAAGCTGAGAATATACGTCACGAAGAAGGAGCCGTTATGCAGAACGAAAACAAGCTGGGCGTCATGCCCATTACGAAGCTGATCTGGAATATGTCCCTGCCCATCATCGCGTCCATGCTGGTGCAGGCGCTGTACAACATCGTGGACAGCGTGTTCGTCAGCCGCGTCAGCGAGCAGGCACTGACCGCCGTGTCTCTGGCCTTCCCCGCCCAGAATCTGATGATCGGTCTGGCCACCGGCACCGCCGTGGGCGTCAACGCCCTGATGGGCCGGGCACTGGGCGCCGGCATCCGGGAGCGGGCCGATCGGGTGGCCAACAACGGCGTGTTTCTGGCCGTGGTGGGCTTCGTTATCTCCGCCGTGCTGGGTCTGACCTGCTCCGATGTGTTCTTCCGCTCCCAGACCCAGGTGGAGAGCATCATCCAGATGGGCAATGACTACCTGCGCATCGTCACCATCGGCTCTCTGGGCATGTTCTGCCAGATCATGTACGAGCGGCTGCTGCAGGGCACGGGCCGCTCCCTGCTGAGCATGTACACGCAGGGGCTTGGCGCCATCATCAACATTGCGCTAGACCCGGTGTTTATCTTTGTGCTGGACATGGGCGTGGCCGGCGCCGCCGTGGCCACTATCTTCGGCCAGCTCTGCGGCTGCGCACTGGCCATCTACTTCAACCATAAGAAAAATACCGACATCACCCTGTCCCTCCGGGGCTTCCGCCCGGACTGGCGGCTCATCGGCGAGATCTACGCCATCGGCCTGCCCAGCGTCATCATGGTGGCCATCGGCTCCGTCATGACGTTCCTGATGAACAAGATCCTCATCGTCTACCACTCCGCTCACGAGACGGCGGCCACCGCCTTCGGCGTCTATTTCAAGCTGAACTCCTTTATTTTCATGCCCATCTTCGGCATGAACAACGGCGTCATCCCCATCGTGGCCTTCAACTACGGCGCCCAGAACCGCCGCCGCATGGTGGAAACCATCAAGCGCGGCACGCTGTACGCCTCCTGCATCATGGTGTTCGGCACGGCGCTGTTCCTGCTGATCCCCGGCCCGCTGCTGCGGATCTTCGACGCCACAGACACCATGCTCGCGGTGGGCATCCCCGCCCTGCGCATCATCTCCCTGAGCTTCTGCATGGCCGGCGCGTGCATCGCGCTGGGCAGCTCGTTCCAGGCACTGGGCAAGTCTATCTACTCCATGATCACATCCATCGTGCGGCAGCTGGTGTTCCTGGTACCCATCGCCTATGTGCTGGCGCGGTACGGCGCGTCCATCGGCAACGACAATCTGGTGTGGTGGTGCTACCCCATCGCGGAGGTGTTCTCGCTGACCCTGACGCTGCTGTTCTTCCGGCATGTGTACAGGACGATGATCGCCAAGATACCAGAAGGGAGAGAATAATGAAAGAGAGCCTTAGACCACCTAAGGCTCTCTCTTTTTTTATGCAAGGCTGCCTGAAACCGGTTGGTTTCAGGACTTCCGCGTATTTGCCGCCGGAGGCTCCATTTCTTTCGGCAGCGAAAGAAATGGGGGAAAGAACGCCGCCAAAAACCCATGGTTTTTGGATTTCCTTCCGCCGTTTGCCGCCGCGTTCTGATTCGTCCGAAATGTTGAATCGACGTATTTCTCTGAGCGCTGTCGCTTTTACTCTGAAATGCGCCGGTGCGCAGTTCTATCAAATCTGAGCGGCCCGAAGGGCCGCACCAACACTTGCCGCCAACAGCGGCAAGTGCGCGATTTGATAATCGTTTAAAAACGGTAGAGCCATGCACTCCTGCATTTTGCACGTTTAGCGGCAGCGGGGATAGGAGCAGGTCAATCCACATTTCGGGTGGTTTTGCTATTGCCGCGTTCGTGTGGGATGCACAGACGCGAGAGACCTTGTGCGGGGCGCGGGCGGATTTTCAAACCGCAGGTTTGAACGGCGTTTTTGGTCACTTTTGCCTGCGGCGGCAAAAGTGACCCGCGCCGGGGCGCGGAATGTCCCTTACCGCTGTTGAAAGAAATGGGGCCGCCGGAGGCAAACACAAAAAAGTGACCGGCAGAGCGCCAAGCTCCAGCCGTCCTGCACCGCGAGGCGCGAGAGGGGGCACGCGCCCCGCGGCATAGAGGGGAACAGGACGGCGGAGTCCATGAGGAAAGCATGTGCTTCAAACTCTCATGCAACAATATTGTAGCATATTAAGCAAATGCATGCAACAAAATAGTAGCATGCATTTGAGGTGAGAATATGCAATTTCAAAGGTTGGAGGACTTACGGCTCGATGCGGATAAGACGCAGGCGGAAATAGCCGAGATGCTGCACTGCAAACGGGAGGTCTACCGCCGCTATGAAAAAGGCATCCATGAGATACCGGTCTGGGCACTCATCGAATTGGCAAAATACTATGGCACAACGACAGACTATATTCTCGGCCTGACGGATAACCGCTGAAAAGAGAGCCTTGCGGCTCTCTTTTTTTCTGTGCCGTGCAACGGCTCGGAACGCCCCATACGCCAACACCCATACACAGAAAAAGCCTCGCCGGGGTGGCGAGACTTTTTCTGTGTGTTTTGTGTGTTAGGAGAGAGAGAAAATCACATAAGGAAGGGAAGTTCCTTTGGATGATGCTATATTACCCGGCAAAATTGACCGAATCATGAATCGCCCATGAACTTTTTGTGAATTTCCCCGGTCCTTACTGGAATTTTTTGCTCTCCGCCACGGCCATCTGGTCGCAGCGGTTGTTTTTTTCGTTCTCCGCGTGGCCCTTGACCCAGTGATAGCGCATCTCGTGGCGGTCTGTCAGATCCAGCAGCCGCTCCCACAGGTCGGGGTTCAGCGCAGGCTTCTTGTCGGACTTGATCCAGCCCCGCTTCTGCCAGCCTCTGGCCCAGCCCTTGGAAAGGCCGTCGATGACGTACTTGGAGTCGGAGTACAGTTCCACCACGCAGGGTTCCTTCAGCAGGGCCAGCGCCTCGATGACGGCGGTCAGCTCCATGCGGTTGTTGGTGGTATCGGCGGCGCCGCCGGACAGCTCCTTCTCCGTGTCCTTATACCGCAGTATGGCGCCCCAGCCTCCCGGCCCGGGATTGCCGCTGCAAGCGCCGTCGGTGTAGATAGTGACTGTTTTCATACAGATATCGTTCCTCGCTGCCGCGCCGTGCTTTTGCCGGTTTTGTCCGACGGCGCTTGCTTGTCATCCCCGAGCGGTTGCCGCGTCAGCGGCGAGCGAGTGGGGACATTTTTCAAAGCGGCGAAGCCAGCTTTGCCGTCGGTGTAGATGGTAACAGTTTTCATTTAGATATCGTTCCTCGCTGCCGCTTTTACTATGAAATGCGCCGGTACGCTCAATCTATGCCCAGAACGGTCAGCACGCCGCCCTCCACGCGGAAGCGGATGTTCCGTCCGCCGTAGGCCATGCCGTAGACCCGCTGGGGGTCGTCCTGATACCGGGGCCGGGGGTCGTTGGCCAGTACGGACAGCAGGCCCTCCCGCTGCTCCGGCGGCACGGCGGACAGCAGCGCCTCCGGGCAGAATACCGCCAGACGCTCCCCCGCCAGACCCGCAGTGAAGCCGCCGGCGGCCTCCGGATGGCTGTCGGTATACGCCAGATACGGCTTGATGTCGAAGATGGGCGTCCCGCTGACCAGATCGGCGCCCCGGACATGGAGCACCGGTCCCTCCGGCGTGTCCCACTCGATGCGCGCCAGCGCCACGGAGGACAACCCCAGCCCGTTGGGCCGGAAGGGCGACCGGGTGGCGAACACGCCCATGCGGGCGTTGCCCCCCAGACGGGGCGGGCGGACGGTGGGCGACCAGTCCTGCCGCAGCGCCCGGTCAAACTGCCAGATCAGCCAGATGTGGGAAAAATCCTCCAGCCCGCGCAGGGCCTCCGGCTGGCGGTAGGGCGGCTCAAAGACGATGCGGCCGGGGCAGTCGGCCACGCCGCTCTGCCGGGGCACGCCGAACTTTTCGGCAAAGGGCGTCTCGATGCGGGCGATGGGTGTGATGTCCGCCATGGTCAGCGCTCCCGCCGTCCCGTATCGGTGAGGTGGGCCTTGATGTCCCTGGGCAGGCGCAGCAGCCGCACGATCTCGCCGGCCACGATGACCGCCATGCCCGCCACGATGACATAGATGTTTTTCATGGTGCCGGCGGTGAAGAACATGGCCAGCAGCACCAGCAGCAGCACCATATTGATGCGGCCGTTGACCTCCTCGATCTGCTGGAGGGCCTCGTCCTTTTCATAGATGACCTTATTGTAGACGAACAGGGTCTTGGCCGCCGCATTGTGGTACAGCGTCTTGGTAAAATACTGCCAGCGGCTCAGCGGCACCATGGCTTCCCGGGGTGCGCTGTTCATACCGTCTCCTCCGTATCAGGCGTTTCCGCCGTCCCGTCCTTCTCCTCCGGGTCGGCCAGCGCCATGGAGATCACATGGTCGCCCTCCTCCTTGAAGCGCATGACGATGACGCCCTGCGTGGCGCGTCCGGCCACGCGGATATTCTCCACCGGTGTGCGGATCAGGATGCCCGCCGCCGTCACCAGCAGCAGATCCTCCGTGCCGTCCACCACCTTGATGCCCACGATGGGGCCGGTCTTTTCCGTGACCATGTAGTTGCGGATGCCAAGGCCGCCGCGGTTGGTGATGCGGTACTCCTCCACGGGGGTGCGCTTGCCGAAGCCGCGCTCCGTGATGGACAGCACCGTTCTGCCCGCATCGGCCCGGGCGGCGCCCACCACAAAGTCGCCCTCCCGGAGGCGGATGCCCCGGACGCCCACGGCGGTGCGGCCCATGGCGCGCACGTCCGTCTCGTCGAAGCACACCGCCTGCCCGTCGTGGGTGGCGATGAGCATCCGGTCGTGCCCCCGTGTCTCTACCACGGAGATCAGCTCATCGCCCTCGTCCAGTGTCAGGGCGCGGATGCCGTTGTTGCGCAGGTTCTTCAGGGCGCTGACCTCCAGACGCTTCACCGTGCCGTTCCGGGTGGTCATGAACAGGTACAGCTCCTCCTGGGACTGCTCCCGGAAGTGGAGCATGGCCTGCACCTTCTCCCCCGTCTCCACCTGGATGATGTTGACGATGTTGACGCCCTTGGCGGCCTTGCCGCTCTCCGGGATCTGATAGCCCTTCTTGCGGTAGACCTTGCCGGTGTCGGTGAAGAACAGGATATAGTCGTGGGTGGAGGCGGTGAACACATCCACCACGGTGTCCTCCTCCCGGGTGGTGATGCCCTTCTTGCCCATGCCGCCCTTGCTCTGGGCGGCGTACTCGGATACAGGCGTGCGCTTGATGTAGCCGTTCTCCGTCAGGGTAAAGACGCACTGCTCCTCCTCGATGAGGTCCTCGATGTCCAGCTCGTCCTCCACGTCCTGGATCTCGGTCTTGCGGTCGT